>NZ_JBHSBI010000013.1:0-309896 GCF_042650645.1 Nonomuraea purpurea | reverse complement strand
AGTCGCTGTGTCTCAACGTCGAGGTGCTGTCCAGCGACGGCATGTCGATCGAGATGCGCGACACCGACGAGGACGTCTTCCGCGCCGCGGAAGAGCTTGGCATCGACCTGTCCCGGCGTGAGCCGAGCAGCGTGGAAGAAGTCTGAGGGGGAGATCGCACAAATGCTGGACGTCAACTTCTTCGACGAGCTCAGGATCGGCCTCGCGACCGCCGACGACATCCGTCAGTGGTCCCACGGCGAGGTCAAGAAGCCCGAGACCATCAACTACCGGACCCTCAAGCCGGAAAAGGACGGACTCTTCTGCGAGAAGATCTTCGGTCCGACCCGCGACTGGGAGTGCTACTGCGGTAAGTACAAGCGCGTCCGGTTCAAGGGCATCATCTGTGAGCGCTGTGGCGTCGAGGTGACCCGCGCCAAGGTGCGTCGTGAGCGGATGGGCCACATCGAGCTGGCCGCGCCGGTCACGCACATCTGGTACTTCAAGGGCGTTCCCTCGCGTCTTGGCTACCTGCTCGACCTGGCCCCGAAGGACCTGGAGAAGGTCATCTACTTCGCGGCGTACATGATCACGCATGTCGACACCGAGATGCGTGAGCGTGACCTGCCCTCGCTGGAGGCGAAGATCTCCGTCGAGCGGCAGCACATCGAGCAGCGCCGTGACGCCGACGTCGAGACCAGGCAGAAGAAGCTCGAGGCCGACCTGGCCGAGCTTGAGGCCGCCGGCGCCAAGGGCGACCAGCGCCGCAAGGTCCGCGAGGGCGCCGAGCGCGAGATGCGCCAGCTCCGCGACCGGGCCCAGCGCGAGCTGGACCGGCTCGAGGAGGTCTGGAGCCGCTTCAAGAACCTCAAGGTGCAAGACCTTGAGGGCGACGAGCTGCTCTACCGCGAGATGCGCGACCGCTTCGGCCGCTACTTCAAGGGCGGCATGGGCGCGCAGGCGATCCAGGACCGCCTGATCAGCTTCGACCTCGACGTCGAGTCGGAGAACCTGCGCGAGACCATCCGCAGCGGCAAGGGCCAGAAGAAGGCCCGCGCCCTCAAGCGGCTCAAGGTCGTCTCGGCGTTCCTGAACACGACCAACTCGCCGCGCGGCATGGTGCTCGACTGCATCCCGGTCATCCCGCCGGACCTGCGCCCGATGGTGCAGCTCGACGGTGGCCGCTTCGCCACCTCCGACCTCAACGACCTGTACCGCCGGGTCATCAACCGCAACAACCGCCTCAAGCGTCTGCTCGACCTCGGCGCGCCCGAGATCATCGTGAACAACGAGAAGCGGATGCTCCAGGAGGCCGTCGACGCGCTGTTCGACAACGGCCGTCGCGGTCGCCCGGTCACCGGCCCCGGCAACCGGCCGCTGAAGTCCCTCAGCGACATGCTGAAGGGTAAGCAGGGCCGCTTCCGCCAGAACCTGCTGGGCAAGCGAGTCGACTACTCCGGCCGTTCGGTCATCGTCGTCGGCCCGCAGCTCAAGCTGCACCAGTGCGGTCTGCCCAAGCAGATGGCGCTGGAGCTGTTCAAGCCGTTCGTGATGAAGCGGCTGGTCGACCTCAACCACGCCCAGAACATCAAGTCGGCCAAGCGGATGGTCGAGCGCGCCCGCCCCGTGGTGTGGGACGTGCTCGAAGAGGTCATCACCGAGCACCCGGTGCTGCTCAACCGCGCTCCGACGCTCCACCGCCTGGGCATTCAGGCGTTCGAGCCGCAGCTGGTCGAGGGCAAGGCCATCCAGATCCACCCGCTCGTCTGCACCGCCTTCAACGCGGACTTCGACGGCGACCAGATGGCCGTGCACCTGCCGCTGTCGGCTGAGGCCCAGGCCGAGGCACGCATCCTGATGCTCTCGACCAACAACATCCTCAAGCCGGCCGACGGCAAGCCCGTGACGATGCCCACCCAGGACATGGTCATCGGCCTCTACTGGCTGACCACCCAGAAGGACGGCGCGCAGGGCGAGGGCCGCGTGTTCGGCTCGATCGCCGAGGCGCAGATGGCCTTCGACCGCCGCGAGCTGGACATCCAGGCGAAGATCCAGATCCGGCTCAAGGACGTCCTGCCGCCGCGTGAGTGGGTGGCCCCGGAGGGCTGGGAGCAGGGCGACTCGATCAGGCTGGAGACGACGTTCGGGCGGTGCCTGTTCAACCAGACGCTGCCCGAGAGCTACCCGTTCGTCGACTTCCAGGTCGGCAAGAAGCAGCTGTCCATCATCGTGAACGAGCTGGCGGAGACCTACCCCAAGATCGAGGTCGCCGCTTCGCTCGACGCGCTCAAGGACGCGGGCTTCCGCTGGGCGACGCGCTCCGGCGTCACGATCTCGATCGAGGACGTCGTCGCGCCGCCGAACAAGACCGACATCATGGAGAACTACGAGCGCCGGGCCGACAAGGTCCAGCGCGAGTACGAGCGCGGTCTGATCACCGACGAGGAGCGCCGCCAGGAGCTCATCGAGATCTGGACGCACGCCACGGCCGACGTCGAGACCGACATGGTCAACGCCTTCCCGGCGACCAACCCGGTCTGGATGATGGTCAACTCCGGCGCCCGTGGTAACAAGATGCAGGTCCGGCAGATCGCCGGCATCCGCGGCCTGGTGTCCAACACCAAGGGTGAGACGATCCCGCGGCCGATCAAGGCCTCGTTCCGCGAGGGCCTGTCGGTGCTGGAGTACTTCATCTCCACCCACGGTCAGCGGAAGGGTCTGGCCGACACCGCTCTGCGTACCGCCGACTCGGGTTACCTGACCCGTCGTCTGGTGGACGTGGCGCAGGACGTCATCGTGCGCGAGATCGACTGCGGCACCGACCGCGCGGTCCCGCTGCACGTCGGCGAGCGCGACGCCTCGGGCAACCTGGTCAAGGCGGAGAACGCCGAGTCCAACGTGCACGGCCGCATCCTGGCCGAGGACGTCGAGGTCGACGGCAAGGTCATCGCGGCGGCGGGTGTCGACATCAACGACAACCACGTCACCGCGCTGGTCCAGGTCGGCGTCGAGACCGTCCGCACCCGCAGCGCGCTCGTCTGCGAGGCCAAGATCGGTGTCTGCGCGACCTGCTACGGCCGCTCGCTGGCCACCGGCAAGCTCGTGGACGTCGGCGAGGCGGTCGGCATCATCGCCGCCCAGTCGATCGGTGAGCCCGGCACGCAGCTGACCATGCGGACCTTCCACACCGGTGGTGTGGCGGGCGCCGACATCACCCACGGTCTGCCCCGTGTCACGGAGCTGTTCGAGGCGCGCATCCCCAAGGGTGTCGCCCCGATCTCCGAGGCCGAGGGCCGGGCCCGCATCGACGAGACCGACAAGACCAGGAAGATCGTCATCACCCCCGACGACGGGTCGGAGGAGATCGCCTACCCGGTGTCGATGCGCTCGCGCCTGCTCGTGCAGGACGGCGCGCGGGTGCAGGTCGGCACGCAGCTCGTGGCCGGTGCGGTCAACCCCAACGAGGTGCTGCGCATCCTCGGCCCGCGTGCCGTGCAGCTCCACCTGGTGGCGGAGGTCCAGCAGGTCTACCGGTCGCAGGGTGTGTCGATCCACGACAAGCACATCGAGATCATCGTGCGGCAGATGCTCAAGCGCGTGAACGTGCTGGAGTCCGGTGACACCGACCTGCTGCCCGGCGAGCTCGTGGAGCGGCCGCGCTTCGAGCAGATGAACCGCGAGACGGTGGCCGAGAGCGGCACGCCGGCCGCCGGTCGTCCGGTGCTCATGGGCATCACCAAGGCGTCGCTGGCCACCGAGTCGTGGCTGTCGGCGGCCTCCTTCCAGGAGACGACCAGGGTGTTGACGGACGCGGCGATCCACGCCAAGTCCGACTCGCTGCTGGGCCTGAAGGAGAACGTGATCATCGGTAAGCTCATCCCGGCCGGCACGGGCATGCCCCAGTACCGGAACATCCGCGTCGAGCCCACCGAAGAGGCCAAGGCCGCCATGTACACCGTCGGTGGCTACGACGGCACGGCCGCCGACTACACCTTCGGCACGGGTAGTGGCGAGGCCGTTCCTCTCGAGGAATACGACTTCGGCCAGTACAATAGGTGATTTCTTAGTTGCATCTAGGCGATTCGCCCGGGTCTCTGTTTTTGGAGGCTCGGGCGTTTTGCTTTTCTTTTTCTGTACGCGCTGCCGTGGTTGCCCCAAGCGCCGTACGGGGTTGACGGCCCTCCAGGGAGACGGTTTCTGAGCCCTTCAGTGGCCGGGCGCCGTTACGACGTCTTGCTGGCCCCGGTTCGTGGTTCATCCCGTTGAGGAAAGTAAGTCCTTGATTTTGGTGGCTGCTTCTGTGATGGCCGTTATGCCGCCTGCCGAGGCTGTCAGGGTGTTGAGGAAGGTGGTCAGGCGGTTGGGGCGAGGGGTGTCGGCTGCCGCCTCTTCCTCCAGGAGTTCTACTGCTGTTGCCGTCTCTTCGGGGTTTGGCAGTTCTGCACGGTGGTTGGATATTGCGGATTTCAGGTCATTTATCAGGGTTTGTAGTTGGTTGTTGGTGTAATAGTTGACTGTGCCGCCGAAGTTGGCGCCTTGGCCGGAGACCGTGCCGAAGTTGATGCCCTGGCTGCCGGTGATGTTGATGTTGGGTGGGTCGGTCATTTTTCGCCCGCTTTCTGGTTTACTGTGCCGCCGAAGTTGGCTCCATGGCCCGAAACCGTTCCCAAATTGATGCCTTGGCTGCCGCTGATGTCGATTTTGTTGTTGGTGATCTGGGTTATGCGTGCTGCTGCCTCGCCCGTGTCGATGCCGTGGTCGGTGAGGAAGCGGCCGATGCCCTTGAAGACGGCCTCGTGGATGACCTTGTCGAACATCTCGACGTCGCGGGCGATGAAGAAGCGTCGCAGGTCGTCGCCCGCGGCCAGTTCCCTGACGCTCGTGCGCGCGCCGTAGTCGTACAGGCCGCGGCTCTGGATGACGGCGCGGTCGTCGCGCTCCTGGCGGCGTCTGACGGCGCCGCGCCACCAGCGTCCGGACATCCGGTAGGGGGCCGTGAGCAGCAGCGGGAGCGTCTTTGCCGCGCCGTGGGTGGCGGCGACGAACAGGCCCGTGAGCACGTCGGAGGACACCCTGTCCACCAGGGCGTACTCGGGGGCCAGCGGGGGCAGCAGGAATGTGGCGCCCTCCAGGAAGAGGGAGCCGCGCAGCCGTACTGCCCTGACGAAGATCGTCACGATGAGCTGGCCGCCCCAGCCGAGCACCTCGACGCTCAGGTAGACGCGCGCCGACGACTCCGGCGAGCGCGCGACCGCGCGCAGCAGGTCGGCGTCCGCGGCGACCGCCGGCGGGGCGAGCGGGTCGGGCAGCAGGTCGGGGGCGTGGTTGATGTCGACGCCGTTGATGAACAACTGTTCGGCCAGCCGCAGGTTGGGCAGCCCTGTGGCCGCGACCTCCTGGGCCAGGTAGTCGTGCACGTCGTCGGCGTGGAAGCGCCTGGGCGGGCGGTCGCGGTGCGCGGCCTTGGTGGTGTCGATCGCGAACGACCAGCTGTGGTAGTCGGCGCCGCTGCCGACGAACGGGCGGTAGTCGGCGAACACGACGACGTTGCCGCGCTGGGCCTGGACGAGGCGGTCGATCTGCCGCCTGGCCTTCGGGGCAAGGGGCGTCGGCGCCCGTGATGGGGTGAAACGGCGGCTGGACAGCCGCCTGCCGAGCACGACGACCCTCGTGTGGAAGATGTGTGCGGCGACCACCAGCCACGCCAGGAGCAGCGGGATCAGGGCCAGGAAGACCAGGCGGGGCACGTCGGCGCCGTCCAGGCCGGGTAAGTCGTGCAGGGGTGGGGTGCCGGTCAGTCTGAGGGCCACGACGGCCAGGCTGGCCGCGCCTATGAGCAGCAGGAGGACGTCGCGGGTGGCGCGGTGGCGCTCGGCGGCCAGCGCGTGTTTGACGACCGCTGGCAGGTCCACCCCGTACGAGGGCGCGCAGGCGCGATAGGGCTGTCCCAGCGTCTCCTCGACGACGGCGTGGCCGAAGGAGGCGTCGATGTAGCCGGCGGCGCACAGGTAGCGGGTGGTGTTGGTGGGCCGCTGGATCGGGGCGGAGGTCGTGTGGTGCTCCTCCGGCACCGCGCCGCCCTGGATCTGCAGCACGGCCTCGACGTCTCCCATGCGGACCCGCTCGCCCACGGCCAGGCGTACCGGCTGCCGGATCCGGGTGCCGTTCACCCAGGTGCCGTTGGTGGAGCCGCAGTCGGTGATCCACGTCGAGCCGTCGGCGAGCCAGATCCTGGCGTGCCTGCGGCTGAGCTCCTCGGAGTCGATGCGCAGTTCCGCGGAGCGGCCGATGTCGGCGGGGGCCTCCGTGACGGGGAAGCTCCGTCCCCGCAGCTCGGGCGGCTGAACGATCACCAGTTCGAAGGGGGAGGTGGGGAAGTTCCGGCCGGCCGCTTCAGACAATCCGGCCTCCGCCCCGCTGCAACAGCTTGGGGAGCAGCGACATTCGAGTCTCCCTCTCGACGGTTCGCCGGTGAGGCCGGCCCCATATTCCGCACCTGCTGGTCCGTTGCGGGTCGGCCGCCCCGAAGACACCCCCGCCGAAGTGCGGTGGGGTGGAGAATGTTGCGGTGGTGTGCGGGAAATGAGGCTAGCCGCGGGGAGGCCGCGTCGCTTCGGGGAGTGACCTAGGGATTACCCTAGGGGTGGGCACGCGGACTTCACCTTCCCGACGCCAGAGCTTCGGCGAAGCGCGCACACGGCACCCCCGCGGACCGATATCATTGCCGTGGCGCTACGGATGGGCTGGATGAAACAGGCCCCGGCGACGCGGAGTGGCAAAGCCTGTCGGGTGCTGCCGCGCCGTTTTGACGTGTCGGGCGGGCCTGGGTAGTCTTGAGCATCGTGCCCGTCTCTAGCGGGCTCTCGGCTGTGCGCTCATAACCATATTGGAGAGTGTCGGCCGGCCTCTCAGGCTCTCGATCCTCGCGGATGTGTCTGTGCACGAGCGCGACACGCCCGAGCGCGGGGGCACCGGGGCCAGATAAACCAGCAGGTCATGACACCGGCAGAACCTGCGAAACGCAAGACCCAATGACGTAACACCGGCCAAGGCACGAAACGGAGTGGCAGTGCCCACTATTCAGCAGTTGGTCCGCAAGGGCCGGCAGGACAAGGTTTCAAAGACCAAGACTCCTGCCCTCAAGGGGAGTCCGCAGCGGCGCGGCACGTGCCAGCGCGTGTACACCACGACTCCGAAGAAGCCCAACTCGGCACTGCGCAAGGTGGCCCGCGTTCGACTCACGAACGGCATCGAGGTCACGGCCTACATCCCTGGTGTGGGCCACAACCTGCAGGAGCACTCCATCGTGCTCGTGCGTGGCGGTCGTGTGAAGGACCTGCCCGGTGTTCGCTACAAGATCATCCGCGGTTCGCTCGACACCCAGGGTGTCCGCAACCGCAAGCAGGCCCGCAGCCGCTACGGCGCGAAGAAGGAGAAGAGCTAACCATGCCTCGTAAGGGTTCTCCTGGCCGCCGTCAGCTCATGTCTGACCCGGTTTACAGCTCGCCGCTGGTCACCGCTCTGATCAACAAGGTGCTCCTTGACGGCAAGCGGTCCATCGCGCAGTCGATCGTCTACGGCGCTCTCGAGGGCTGCAGGGACAAGACGGGCAACGACCCGGTCGTCACCCTGAAGCGCGCGCTTGACAACGTCAAGCCCACCCTCGAGGTCCGCAGCCGTCGCGTCGGTGGCGCGACCTACCAGGTGCCGGTCGAGGTGCGCGCCGCGCGCAGCACCACCCTGGCCCTGCGCTGGCTGGTGCAGTACTCCCGCGCCCGCCGCGAGAAGACCATGACCGAGCGCCTCATGAACGAGCTCCTCGACGCCAGCAACGGCCTCGGGGCGAGCGTGAAGAAGCGCGAGGACACCCACAAGATGGCCGAGTCCAACAAGGCCTTCGCCCACTACCGCTGGTAACCCCGGCGGGTTCGACGAGACGACGAGGACGCGAGAGAAGTGGCCACCACGACCGCTCTTGACCTGGCCAAGGTCCGCAACATCGGGATCATGGCCCACATCGACGCGGGCAAGACCACCACGACCGAGCGCATCCTGTTCTACACCGGCATCAACTACAAGATCGGTGAAGTCCACGAGGGCGCTGCCACGATGGACTGGATGGAGCAGGAGCAGGAGCGCGGCATCACGATCACGTCTGCCGCGACCACCTGTGAGTGGGTCGGTCACACCATCAACATCATCGACACCCCGGGGCACGTCGACTTCACCATCGAGGTGGAGCGTTCGCTCCGCGTCCTCGACGGCGCGGTCGCCGTGTTCGACGGCGTCGCGGGTGTCGAGCCGCAGTCGGAGACGGTGTGGCGCCAGGCTGACCGCTACGTCGTCCCCCGGATCTGCTTCGTGAACAAGATGGACCGTGTCGGCGCGGAGTTCCACCGCTGCGTCGACATGATGATCAGCCGCCTGGGCGCGACCCCGGCTGTCATCCAGCTTCCCTGGGGCGTTGAGGCCGACTTCAAGGGCGTCATCGACCTCATCACGATGAAGGGTCTCATCTGGAGCGCCGAGGCCGCCAAGGGCGAGATGTACGACACCGTCGACATCCCGGCCGACCACGCCGACGCCGCCCGTGAGTGGCGCGACCGCCTCATCGAGACGGTCGCCGAGAACGACGACGAGCTGATGGAGCTCTTCCTCGAGGGCACCGAGCCCACCGAGGAGCAGTTGGTCGCGGCCATCCGCCGCGCCACGCTGGCCAGCGCCATCAACCCGGTGTTGTGCGGTACCGCGTTCAAGAACAAGGGCGTGCAGCCCCTGCTCGACGCGATCGTCGCCTACCTGCCCGCCCCGACCGACATCCCGGCCTTCAAGGGCCACGCGGTCGGCGACGAGGACAAGGTCATCGAGCGGCACGCCGACCCGACCGAGCCGTTCTCCGCGCTGGCGTTCAAGATCGCCAGCGACCCGCACCTCGGTAAGATCACCTACATCCGCATCTACTCGGGCACGCTCGAGGCCGGTTCACAGGTCATCAACTCTGTGAAGGGCAAGAAGGAGCGGATCGGCAAGATCTACCAGATGCACGCCAACAAGCGCGAGGAGCGCCCGACGGCGATCGCCGGTCAGATCGTGGCCGTCATGGGTCTGAAGGACACCACGACCGGTGACACCCTCTCCGACCCGACGCACCAGGTCGTGCTCGAGTCGATGACGTTCCCGGCTCCGGTCATCAACGTCGCCATCGAGCCCAAGACCAAGGGCGACCAGGAGAAGCTCTCGACCGCCATCCAGCGGCTGGCCGAGGAGGACCCGTCCTTCCAGGTCCGTCGTGACGAGGAGACCGGTCAGACGGTCATCTGGGGCATGGGCGAGCTTCACCTGGAGATCCTCGTCGACCGTATGCGTCGCGAGTTCAGGGTCGAGGCCAACGTCGGCCGCCCGCAGGTGGCCTACCGCGAGACCATCCGTCGTAAGGTGGAGAAGGTCGACTACACCCACAAGAAGCAGACCGGTGGTTCCGGTCAGTTCGCGCGGGTGATCATCAACCTCGAGCCGCTGGGCGAGGGCAACGACGGCTACGAGTTCCAGAACAAGGTCACGGGTGGCCGCGTCCCGAGGGAGTACATCCCGTCGGTCGACGCCGGCGCCCAGGAGGCCGCCGAGTTCGGCGTCCTGGCCGGTTACCCGATGGTCGGCGTGAAGGTGACGCTGACCGACGGTGCCGCGCACGACGTGGACTCCTCGGAAATGGCCTTCAAGATCGCCGGCTCGATGGCCTTCAAGGAGGCCGCGCGCAAGGCGGACGCCGTGCTCCTCGAGCCGATGATGGCCGTCGAGGTGACCACGCCCGAGGACTACATGGGCGAAGTCGTCGGTGACCTCAATAGTCGCCGTGGGCAGATCCAGTCCATGGACGAGCGGGCCGGCGCCCGTGTCGTCGAAGCGCTCGTGCCGCTGTCTGAGATGTTCGGCTACGTGGGTGACCTGCGTAGCAAGACGCAGGGGCGCGCGAGCTACAGCATGCAGTTCGACTCCTACGCGGAGGTGCCTCCGGGCATCGCCAAGGAGATCGTCGCGAAGGCCCGGGGCGAATAGTTTCCGGTCCGAGCTTTCGTCGGCGCTTTCGCCGACGAAAGCTCAACCGGGACTTATGTCCTGGTCCCTGGCGGGGAGGTGCGAGCCACCCCGCCGCCAAGGGGTTCGGATTATCCCGGGCCCGAGTGTGTAGACGAAAGTCAGTCAGATTCTCAAGGAGAGAACTAGTGGGTAAGGCCAAGTTCGAGCGGACCAAGCCGCACATGAACATCGGCACCATTGGGCACATCGACCACGGCAAGACCACGCTGACCGCGGCGATCACCAAGGTGCTTCACGACCGTTTCCCGGAGCTCAACAAGGCGACGCCGTTCGACAAGATCGACAAGGCGCCCGAGGAGAAGGCTCGCGGCATCACGATCTCCATCGCGCACGTCGAGTACCAGACCGAGAAGCGTCACTACGCGCACGTTGACTGCCCCGGTCACGCCGACTACGTGAAGAACATGATCACCGGTGCCGCTCAGATGGACGGCGCCATCCTCGTGGTCGCCGCCACCGACGGCCCGATGCCGCAGACGAAGGAGCACGTCCTCCTGGCCCGCCAGGTCGGCGTCCCCTACATCGTCGTGGCCCTCAACAAGTCCGACATGGTGGACGACGAGGAGATCCTGGAGCTCGTCGAGCTCGAGGTCCGTGAGCTCCTGTCCGCTCAGGAGTTCCCCGGCGACGACCTGCCGGTCGTCCGCGTCTCCGCGCTCAAGGCTCTTGAGGGCGACGAGAAGTGGGTCGACAGCATCATCGAGCTGATGAACGCCGTCGACGAGAACGTCCCCGAGCCCCCGCGTGAGACGGAGAAGCCGTTCCTCATGCCGGTCGAGGACGTCTTCTCGATCACCGGTCGCGGCACCGTCGTCACCGGTCGTATCGAGCGCGGCATCGTCAAGATCAACGAGCAGGTCGACATCATCGGCATCCGGCCGGAGAAGACGACGACCACCGTCACCAGCATCGAGATGTTCAACAAGATGCTCGACGAGGGTCACGCGGGCGACAACGCCGCCCTGCTGCTGCGCGGCATCAAGCGCGACGACGTCGAGCGCGGCCAGTGCATCATCAAGCCGGGCACGACCACCCCGCACACCGAGTTCACCGGCCAGGTCTACATCCTGTCCAAGGACGAGGGTGGCCGCCACACGCCGTTCTTCAACAACTACCGCCCGCAGTTCTACTTCCGTACGACTGACGTGACCGGTGTCGTGAACCTCCCCGAGGGCACGGAGATGGTCATGCCGGGCGACAACACCGAGATGCGCGTTGAGCTGATCCAGCCCATCGCCATGGAGGAAGGCCTCAAGTTCGCGATCCGTGAGGGTGGCCGCACCGTCGGCGCCGGCCGGGTCGTGAAGATCATCAAGTAGCAAGACCGTCGGGGCGGCGGTCGGCCCCGGACTTCGGGACCGACCGCCGCGCTCATTGAGTGGGGCCCCGCGCACAGGCGCCGTGATCCTGCAGTAGCTTCGGCCCGCGTGACCGAAGTCACTGCCGGATCACGGAAGAAAAGGCAGATCCACCGCGTCTGCCTCGTGGGGTCAATGCGGGCTCGACCTGCATGAGCACACAGCGGCAACAGGCCGCACGATACTTTTTCAGACGACAGCGAAGGACACCGAGGCCACTATGGCGGGACAGAAGATCCGCATCCGGCTTAAGGCCTATGACCACGAGGTCATCGATAGCTCGGCCAAGAAGATCGTCGAGACGGTGACGCGGACTGGCGCGAAGGTCGCGGGCCCGGTGCCGCTGCCGACCGAGAAGAACGTGTACTGCGTCATCCGCTCGCCGCACAAGTACAAGGACAGCCGCGAGCACTTCGAGATGCGCACGCACAAGCGGCTGATTGACATCATCGACCCGACCCCCAAGACGGTTGACTCGCTCATGCGGCTCGACCTTCCCGCGGGTGTCGACATTTCGATCAAGCTCTGAGGGAACGCACTGACATGGCTAAGACGATCAAGGGCGTCCTGGGCAAGAAGCTCGGCATGACCCAGGTCTTCGACGCGGACAACCGGATGGTTCCGGTGACCGTGGTCGAGGCCGGTCCGTGCGTGGTGACCCGGGTCCGCACCGCCGACAAGGACGGCTACTCCGCCATCCAGCTCGGCTTCGGACAGGTCGACCCCAGGAAGGTCAACAAGCCGCTCGGCGACTACCTGCGTAAGCACGACATCACCCCGCGCCGTTACTTCGCGGAGATCCGCACCGACGACGCGAGCGACTACACCCTGGGCCAGGAGCTGCTGGCCGACACCTTCGAAGCCGGCCAGTTCGTCGACGTGACGGGCAAGAGCAAGGGCAAGGGCTTCGCCGGTGTCATGAAGCGGCACGGCTTCGGTGGTCTGGGCGCGTCGCACGGTACGCAGCGCAAGCACCGTTCGCCGGGTTCCATCGGTGGCTGCGCCACCCCGGGCCGCGTTTTCAAGGGTCTGCGCATGGCTGGCCGGATGGGTAACGTCCGCACCACCGTGCAGAGCCTCAAAGTTCACTCCGTGGACGTCGAGAACGGTCTCATCCTGATCAAGGGTGCGATCCCCGGCGCCAACGGAAGCCTGGTCCTCGTCCGCACCGCTGCCAAGAAGGGGGCATCCAAGTGAGCACCACTATCGACGTCCTCGACGCCGGCGGTGCCAAGACCGGCACCGTTGACCTGCCCGAGGACATCTTCGGCACCAAGGTCAACGTTCCGCTGATCCACCAGGTGGTCGTGGCCCAGCTCGCCGCTCGCCGGCAGGGCACCCACAAGGCCAAGACCCGTGGTGAGGTCTCCGGCGGAGGCAAGAAGCCGTACCGCCAGAAGGGCACCGGCCGCGCCCGTCAGGGTTCGACCCGCGCGCCCCAGTTCACCGGCGGTGGCGTCGTCCACGGTCCCGTGCCGCGCGACTACTCGCAGCGCACGCCCAAGAAGATGAAGGCCGCCGCCCTGCGTGGCGCCCTGTCCGACAGGGCTTCCGGCGGTCGCGTCCACGTGGTCAGCAAGCTGGTCACGGGGGAGACCCCCAAGACCAAGGCCGCGCTGGAGTCCCTGCGCAAGATCACCCAGGCTCCGCGCGTGCTCGTCGTGGTCGACGAGGCCGACGAGCTGACGTGGCTGAGCCTGCGCAACGCCCCGGAGATCCACCTGCTGGACGCCGGGCAGCTCAACACCTACGACGTGCTCGTGCACGACGATGTGGTCTTCACCCAGGAGGCGTACGACCAGACCGTCGCTCGCTTGAGCAACAGCGGGAAGGATGAGGCCTGATGGCTGAGCAGGACGTCACTCCCGAGGTCGAGGCCGCCAAGCCCAAGGGCCGACTGGAGCGAGTCACCGACCCGCGTGACATCATCATCAAGCCGGTCGTCTCTGAGAAGAGCTACGGCCTGATCGATGAGAACAACAAGTACACGTTCCTGGTGAAGACGACCGCGAACAAGACCCAGGTCAAGATCGCCGTCGAGCAGATCTTCGGGGTCAAGGTCACCAGCGTGAACACCATCAACCGGCAGGGCAAGCGCAAGCGCACCCGCACCGGTTACGGCAAGCGTCCCGACACCAAGCGCGCGATCGTGAGCCTGGTCGAGGGCGATCGGATCGACATCTTCGGTCAGATCGGCTAGCTCAGCAAAACAAGCGTGCCACTACAGGCTCGCGGGATGAGACCGCCGTGCTTGCGCGCGGCGGGCTCACCCATGTAACCGACGAAGGATGAACGAAAAAGATGGGCATCCGTAAGTACAAGCCGACGACCCCGGGTCGCCGCGGCTCGAGTGTCTCGGACTTCTCCGAGATCACCCGCAGCACGCCCGAGAAGTCGCTGCTTGCACCCCTTCACAGCAAGGGCGGCCGCAACGTACACGGCCGAGTCACCGCGCGCCACCAGGGCGGCGGTCACAAGCGCGCCTACCGGATCATCGACTTCCGTAGGCATGACAAGGACGGCATCCCGGCCAAGGTCGCTCACATCGAGTACGACCCCAACCGCACCGCCAACATCGCTCTGCTCCACTACGCCGACGGCGAGAAGCGCTACATCATCGCGCCGACGGGCCTCAAGCAGGGCGACCGTATCGAGAACGGCCCCGCTGCCGACATCAAGCCGGGCAACTGCCTGCCGCTGCGCAACATCCCGACCGGTACCTTCATCCACGCGGTGGAGCTCCGTCCGGGCGGCGGCGCCAAGCTCGGCCGTTCCGCGGGCGCCCAGATTCAGCTGCTCGCCAAGGAAGGCCAGTACGCCACCCTGCGTATGCCGTCCGGGGAAATGCGCATGGTCGACGTGCGCTGCCGGGCGACGGTCGGCCAGGTCGGCAACGCCGAGCAGGCCAACATCAACTGGGGCAAGGCCGGCCGTATGCGGTGGAAGGGCAAGCGCCCGACCGTCCGCGGTGTCGCGATGAACCCCGTTGACCACCCGCACGGTGGTGGTGAGGGCAAGACCTCCGGTGGTCGCCACCCGGTGAACCCGAAGGGCAAGCCCGAGGGCCGCACCCGTCAGGCCAACAAGGCCAGCGACCGGCTGATCATCCGGCGTCGGAGCAAGAGGAAGAAGCGGTAGGAGCAGCCGAAATGCCACGTAGCCTTAAGAAGGGTCCCTTCGTGGACGACCACCTTCAGAAGAAGGTCGACGTCCAGAACGACAAGGGCACCAAGAACGTCATCAAGACGTGGTCGCGGCGCTCCATGATCGTTCCCGACATGCTCGGGCACACGATCGCCGTCCACGACGGCCGCAAGCACGTCCCGGTGTTCATCACCGAGTCGATGATCGGCCACAAGCTCGGAGAGTTCGCCCCGACGCGCACGTTCCGCAGCCACGTCAAGGAAGACCGCCGCAGCCGGCGGTAAGCGTCCCGAAAGTAGGAGAAAGCGATGGAAGCCAGGGCCCAGGCGCGGTTTGTCCGCGTCACGCCCATGAAGGCCCGCCGCGTGGTGGACCTTATTCGCGGGCTGCCCGCTTCGGAGGCGCAGGCCGTGCTGCAGTTCGCTCCCCAGTCGGCGAGCGAGCCGATCTACAAGGTGCTCAGCAGCGCCATGGCGAATGCCGAGCACAACTTCGATCTCGACCCCAGCTCGCTCGTCGTGAGCCGTGCGTGGGTCGACGAGGGCCCGACGCTGAAGCGGTTCCGTCCGCGTGCACAGGGTCGCGCCTATCGGATCAACAAGCGGACGAGCCACATCACCGTGATCGTGGAGTCCCGCGAGCCGAAGGGAAGGACCCGATAGTGGGCCAGAAGGTTAACCCGCACGGGTTCCGCCTCGGCATCACGACCGACTTCAAGAGCCGGTGGTACGCCGACAAGCTGTACAAGGCCTATGTCGCCGAGGACGTGGCGATCCGCCGCATGCTGCAGAAGGGCATGGAGCGGGCCGGCATCTCCAAGGTCGAGATCGAGCGCACCACGGACCGCGTGCAGGTGGACATCCACACCGCGCGTCCCGGCATCGTGATCGGCCGCCGTGGCGCCGAGGCCGACCGTATCCGCGGCGACCTGGAGAAGCTGACCAAGAAGCAGGTTCAGCTCAACATCCTCGAGGTCAAGAACCCGGAGATCGACGCGCAGCTCGTCGCGCAGGGCGTGGCCGAGCAGCTGTCCAGCCGTGTCTCCTTCCGCCGCGCCATGCGCAAGGCGATGCAGTCGGCCATGAAGTCCGGCGCCAAGGGCATCCGTGTCCAGTGCGCGGGTCGTCTGGGCGGCGCCGAGATGTCGAGGTCGGAGTTCTACCGCGAGGGCCGGGTGCCGCTGCACACGCTGCGCGCGGACATCGACTACGGCTTCTACGAGGCCCGCACGACCTTCGGCCGCATCGGCGTGAAGGTCTGGATCTACAAGGGCGAGGCCCCGACCAGCCGCGCCGAGCGCGAGGCGCGTGACGCCGGCGCCCGTGCCGGCCAGCGTCGTGACCGTGACGACCGTCGCGGTGGCGGCGGCGGCGACCGTCCGCGTCGTGGCGGCGGTGACCGTCCGCGTCGCGGTGGCGGTGGCCGCGGCGACCGTGGTGACCGCGCCCCCCGTACCGAGTCGGCCGCACAGGCCGCCCCCGAGACCGGCCCGGCTGCGCAGCCGGGTGCTGAAGGGAGCTGACCATGCTGATCCCGCGCAGGGTCAAGCACCGCAAGCAGCACCGGCCTGACCGCAGCGGAGCCGCCAAGGGCGGCACCAGGGTCGTGTTCGGCGAGTTCGGCATTCAGGCGATTGAGCACTCTTACGTGACCAACCGCCAGATCGAGTCCGCTCGTATCGCGATGACCCGGCACATCCGCCGTGGCGGCAAGGTGTGGATCAACATCTACCCGGACCGTCCGCTCACCAAGAAGCCCGCCGAGACCCGCATGGGTTCCGGTAAGGGCTCGCCGGAGTGGTGGATCGCCAACGTCAAGCCCGGACGCGTGATGTTCGAGCTGTCCGGCGTGGCGGAGCCGATCGCGCGCGAGGCGCTTCAGCGCGCGATCCACAAGCTGCCGATGAAGTGCAAGATCGTTAAGCGTGAAGTGGGTGAGGCGTGATGGCTAAGGGCCTGACCGCCGGCGAGCTGCGGCTCGAGGACGAGGACACTCTCGTCCAGAAGCTGAAGGAGGCGAAGGAGGAGCTGTTCAACCTCCGCTTCCAGTCGGCTACCGGTCAGTTGGAGAGCCACGGGCGGCTGCGCGCCGTCCGCCGCGAGATCGCCCGTATCTACACCGTGATGCGCGAGCGCGAGCTGGGCATCGTCACGGTCGAGAAGGAGACGAGCGATGGCTGAGACCGAGACCACCACTGAGGCGAACGAGACGACCGGGCGGAACTTCCGCAAGGTCCGCGAGGGCCTCGTCGTCAGCGACAAGATGGACAAGACCGTCGTCGTCGCCGTCGAGGACCGCGTCAAGCACCGTCTGTACGGCAAGGTCATCCGCCGTACGACCAAGTACAAGGCGCACGACGAGGCCAACGCCTGTGGCGTGGGCGACCGCGTGCTGCTCATGGAGACCCGCCCCCTCTCCGCCACCAAGCGGTGGAGGGTCGTGGAGATCCTCGAGAAGGCCAAGTAACCCTTCTCGGATATACCGCGCCTCGTGGGGGCTCTCAGAGCCCCCATGACGGCGTCCAAGGACGCGGGGCCCACGGGTCTCGCGTCGCCTGCGGTGCGGCCCTCTGAGGGGGTTGTGGCCGTGGGAACAAGACAATGACGGGTTCCGCCAGGCTCAGGAATGAGAACCGGCGCGACTAACAGGAGTGAACGTGATCCAGCAGGAGTCGCGGCTCAAGGTCGCCGACAACACGGGCGCGAAGGAGATCCTTTGCATCCGTGTTCTCGGTGGCTCGGGCCGACGCTACGCCGGTATCGGCGACGTCATCGTCGCCACTGTCAAGGACGCGCTGCCCGGCAGCACGGGCGTCAAGAAGGGCGACGTGGTCAAGGCCGTCGTCGTCCGCACGGTCAAGGAGCGCCGCCGGCCCGACGGCTCCTACATCCGCTTCGACGAGAACGCCGCCGTCATCATCAAGGACAGCGGCGACCCTCGTGGCACTCGTATCTTCGGCCCGGTCGGCCGCGAGCTGCGCGACAAGAAGTTCATGCGCATCATCTCGCTCGCCCCGGAGGTGCTGTAATGCCGAAGTCGTTGCATGTGAAGAAGGGTGACCTGGTCCAGGTCATCGCGGGCAAGGACAAGGGTGCCAAGGGTCGTGTGATCGCCGCTCTGCCGCGTGAGGACCGCGTGGTGGTCGAGGGCGTCAACATGATCAAGAAGCACTCGAAGGAGACCCACCAGGGCCCGCGCGGCGCCAAGACCGGCGGCGTGCAGTCCATGGAGGCCCCCATCCACGTCTCGAACGTGAAGAAGCTCAAGGACGACAAGCCTGCAGACAAGCCCGCCGACAAGAAGGCCGACAAGGCCGAGGAGACGGGTGAGGACAGCTGATGACTGCCACGACCACTGAGACCGAGCGCCCGACGCCGCGACTCAAGACGAAGTACCGCGAGGAGATCGCGGCCCAGCTTCGCGAGCAGTTCGGCATCGAGAACGTCATGCAGATCCCGGCCCTGACCAAGATCAAGGTCAACATGGGTGTCGGCGAGGCGGCTCGCGACTCCAAGCTCATCGAGGGCGCCGTCCGCGACCTCACCGCGATCACCGGCCAGAAGCCGGCCGTCGTCCGGGCGCGCAAGTCCATCGCCCAGTTCAAGCTGCGCGAGGGCATGCCGATCGGCGCGCACGTCACGCTGCGCGGCGACCGCATGTGGGAGTTCCTCGACCGGCTGCTGGCGCTGGCGCTGCCCCGCATCAGGGACTTCCGCGGCCTGTCGCCCAAGCAGTTCGACGGCAACGGCAACTACACCTTCGGTCTGACCGAGCAGGTCATGTTCCACGAGGTCGACCAGGACAAGGTCGACCGGCCGCGGGGCATGGACATCACGATCGTGACCACCGCGAAGAACGACGACCAGGGCCGGGCGCTGCTGAAGCTCCTCGGCTTCCCGTTCAAGGAGGCCTGATCCAACATGGCGAAGAAGTCGCTGATCGCCAAGGCGGGGCGCAAGCAGAAGTTCGAGGTCCGGGCCTACACGCGGTGCTCGCGCTGCGGCCGGCCGCGCGCCGTCTACCGCAAGTTCGGGCTCTGCCGCGTGTGCTTCCGCGAGATGGCGCACCGGGGCGAGCTGCCCGGCATCACCAAGTCGAGCTGGTAGAACGGGAAGATCCGCGCAGCTTCCTGCGACCGGCCGCACCGGCCCGTCGCAGGGCCGAGCGGGTTTTCCCTTCAGATAGCCTAAGGGGCGACCTCGCGTCGCCCCTGGGCGACCATTTTCAGTAGAGACCGGGCGCTCTGACGAGCGTCCATGACCACGCCGAAGGTCCACCGGTAGAGCACGGAGAGGTAGCCGAAGCGGACGTCGGGGGATGCGCGCATTCCCGGGCTCCGAGCCGAGGCGGACTCGACCACAAGCTGCTTCACCGACTGGAAACCGCGGCGAGGAAGGCCACTGGCCATGACGATGACCGACCCGATCGCAGACATGCTCACACGTCTGCGAAACGCGAACTCGGCGTACCACGAC
Organism: Nonomuraea purpurea; assembly: GCF_042650645.1. Taxonomy (NCBI): domain Bacteria; kingdom Bacillati; phylum Actinomycetota; class Actinomycetes; order Streptosporangiales; family Streptosporangiaceae; genus Nonomuraea; species Nonomuraea purpurea. The sequence continues at coordinate 290,842 of NZ_JBHSBI010000013.1, read as the reverse complement.
AGCGTGTCGATGCCGTACTCGAAGATCAAGGCGCACATCGCCGAGATCCTCCAGCAGGAGGGCTACATCCAGGCTTGGACCGTCGAGGACGCCAAGGTTGGAAAGAACCTCGTGGTGGAGCTCAAGTTCGGGCCTACCCGTGAGCGGTCGCTCGCGGGCCTGCGCCGGGTTTCCAAGCCCGGTCTGCGGGTTTATGCGAAGAAGGACAACCTGCCTCGAGTCCTGGGCGGACTGGGCGTCGCGATCATCTCGACGTCCCACGGCCTCATGACCGACAAGCAGGCCGGCAAGCGTGGCGTGGGCGGGGAAGTCCTCGCCTACGTCTGGTAGAGGGGAGGAACACAGCATGTCGCGAATCGGACGGCTGCCCATCCCTGTGCCCACTGGCGTAGACATCGCCATCACCGGCCAGGATGTCCAGGTCAAGGGCCCGAAGGGCACGCTCACTCACACGGTCGCCGACCCCATCGCGGTCGCGCGCGACGACGACGGCGCCATCGCCGTCACCCGGCCCAACGACGAGAACAAGGTCCGTGCGCTGCACGGCCTGTCCAGGACGCTGATCGCCAACATGGTGCAGGGCGTCACCCAGGGCTACACCAAGAGCCTGGAGATCGTCGGCGTCGGTTACCGCGTCCAGGCCAAGGGCCCGACGCAACTGGAGTTCTCTTTGGGCTTCAGCCACCCGGTCATCGTCAACGCCCCCGAGGGCGTGACCTTCCGCGTCGAGAAGCCGACCCTGTTCCACGTGGACGGCATCGACAAGCAGAAGGTCGGCGAGGTCGCGGCCAACATCCGCAAGTTGCGCAAGCCTGACCCGTACAAGGGCAAGGGCGTGCGCTACCAGGGCGAACAGATCCGCCGCAAGGTCGGAAAGGCTGGTAAGTAGGCATGGCTCCGAAGACTGCGTTCGGCAAGCACACGGCTGCCCGCACCGTCTCGCGGGCCCGCCGTCACCGCCGCGTCCGCAAGCACATCGTCGGTTCGGCCGAGCGTCCGCGCCTGGTCGTCAACCGTTCGACCCGTCACATGTTCGTCCAGATCGTGGACGACACCGTCGGTCACACGCTGGTGAGCGCCTCCACCATGGACGCCTCGCTGCGCGCGATGACGGCCGACAAGACGGAGAAGGCCAAGAAGGTCGGCGAGCTCCTCGCTCAGCGGGCCAAGGAAGCCGGGATCACCAAGGTCGTCTTCGACCGCGGTGGCAACCGGTATGCGGGCCGGATCGCGGCGCTGGCCGACAGCGCTCGCGAGGGCGGGCTCGAATTCTGATGAGGGCCCGAGGATCGCAAATGATGGCAACTGAGAAGAGGAACCACTGATGGCTGCAGCTCCGCGTCGCGGTGGCGGCACCGGTGGCGAGCGGCGGGACCGTCGTGACGATCGCCGCGGTGGCGCCGCCGACAAGGGCGTCTCGTACATCGAGCGCGTAGTGAAGATCAACCGAGTGGCCAAGGTCGTGAAGGGTGGTCGTCGCTTCAGCTTCACCGCCCTCGTCATCGTCGGTGACGGCAACGGCCTGGTCGGCGTCGGCTACGGCAAGGCCAAGGAAGTGCCCGCGGCCATCGCCAAGGGCGTCGAAGAGGCGAAGAAGCACTTCTTCAAGGTGCCTCGCATCCAGGGCACCATCCCGCACACCGTGCAGGGTGAGGAGGCGGCCGGTGTCGTCTTCCTGCGTCCGGCCTCGGCCGGTACCGGCGTCATCGCCGGTGGCCCGGTGCGCGCGGTGCTGGAGTGCGCCGGCATCCATGACGTGCTGTCCAAGTCGCTCGGCTCGGACAACCCGATCAACATCGTGCACGCCACCGTGGCGGCTCTGAAGGGCCTTTCGCGGCCCGAGGAGATCGCCGCCCGCCGTGGCCTGCCGATCGAGGACGTGGCCCCGCCGCGCATGCTGAAGGCTCAGCGTGAGGGTCTGGCGGAGGCGGCGGCCGCGAAGGCGGTGAGCTAGTCATGGCACGCCTGAAGATCACTCAGGTTCGCTCGAAGATCGGTGGCAAGCAGAACCAGCGCGACTCGCTGCGTTCGCTTGGCCTGAAGCGAATCGGCGACGTCGTCGTCAAGGAGGACCGGCCCGAGATTCGCGGCATGGTCTCCGTGGTGACGCACCTCGTCGAGGTGGAAGAGGTCGACTAGTCATGACTGACAAGGCTCCGCTCAAGATTCACGACCTGCGTCCCGCCCCTGGCGCCAACAAGGCCAAGACCCGCAAGGGCCGCGGCGAGGCGTCCAAGGGCAAGACGGCCGGTCGCGGCACCAAGGGCAGCCGCGCCCGTACGACGGTTCCCCTCGGCTTCGAGGGTGGCCAGGTGCCGCTGCAGAGGCGTCTGCCGAAGCTCAAGGGCTTCTCCAACGCCCTGTTCAAGACGACCTACCAGGTCGTCAACCTGGACAAGATCGGCGAGTTGTTCCCCGAGGGTGGCCAGGTCACCGTCGAGGCGCTGGTCGCCAAGGGTGCTGTTCGCAAGAACCAGCTCGTGAAGGTGCTCGGCACCGGCGAGATCTCGGTCGCGGTGGACGTTCAGGCGCACGCCTTCTCGTCCTCGGCGAAGGAGAAGATCGCCGCAGCCGGTGGCTCCGTTACCGAGCTGTAAGAGGTATTACGCGGCGTGGGGGCTTTGACAAATGCCCCCACGCCCGTAGTGCGTTAGAGTTCGCGAGACGGCAGGCTTCTGCCCGGCTCGTCAGACCTAAGACTTCAGATGGCAGAACCCCGCACCATCGCATACTCACACCGCCGTAAAGGCGCGCAGGAGGGACCGTGCTGACCGCGTTTACCCGGGCGTTCCGGACACCGGACCTGCGCAACAAGTTGCTCTTCACCCTGGGCATCATCGCGCTTTTCCGTCTCGGCTCGGTTCTTCCGACTCCGGGAGTTCACGTCCAGAACCTCGCTGCCTGCTTCGACCAGGCCCGTAACGGAGCCGCCGGCAACATCTACGGGATGGTGCAGCTATTCAGCGGTGGTGCGCTCCTGAAGCTGTCGGTGTTCGCGCTGGGCATTATGCCGTACATCACCGCGAGCATCATTCTCCAGCTACTCGTCGTGGTCATCCCGCGGCTTGAGGCGCTGAAGAAGGAAGGCCAGTCCGGCCAGGCCAAGATCACGCAGTATACGCGTTACCTGACCATCGGGCTCGCCGTTCTGCAGTCCACCGCCTTCATCGCGCTGGCCCGCACCGGCCAGCTCTTCCCGAACTGCCAGCAGGACGTTCTGCTCGACCCCGACAACATCTTCCAGATCGTCACCATGGTGATCATCATGACCGCCGGTACGTCGGTGATCATGTGGCTGGGCGAGCTCATCACCGACCGCGGCGTCGGCAACGGCATGTCCATCCTGATCTTCACCCAGGTCGTCGCGGTCTTCCCGTCCGAGCTGGCCAACATCTTCCAGGCCAACAAGTTCACCTTCTCGGTGGTCATGGTGGTCGGCATCTTCATGATCGCCGCAGTGGTCTTCGTGGAGCAGGCGCAGCGACGCATCCCGGTCCAGTACGCCAAGCGGATGGTCGGGCGCAGGATGTACGGCGGCACCTCCACCTACATCCCGCTGAAGGTCAACCAGGCCGGCATCATCCCGGTGATCTTCGCGTCCTCGCTGCTCTACCTGCCGCAGTTGATCACCTCGCTCTTCCAGACCACCGACAACGTGGTGATCCGGTGGATCTCGCAGAACCTGGCCACGGGCGACACGCCGATCTACATGGCCACGTTCTTCCTCCTGATCATCTTCTTCACGTACTTCTACGTGTCGATCACCTTCAACCCCACTGAAGTCGCCGACAACATGAAGAAGTACGGTGGTTTCATTCCGGGCATCCGTCCCGGCCGGCCGACGGCTGAATACCTGAACTTCGTGCTCACCCGTCTGACCGCGCCGGGGTCGCTCTATCTGGGTCTGATCTCCATGGTCCCGATCGTCGCGCTGGCGGTGTCCGGTGCGAGCCAGAACTTCCCGTTCGGAGGGACGAGTATTCTGATCATGGTAGGCGTCGGCCTGGACACGGTGAAGCAGATCGAGAGCCAGCTCCAGCAGCGTAACTACGAAGGTTTCCTGCGGTAGTGCGTCTCGTTCTGGTCGGGCCCCCCGGAGCGGGTAAGGGGACACAGGCCCAGTACATCGCATCGAACCTGTCGATCCCGAAGATCTCGACAGGTGACATATTCCGTGCCAACGTCTCCGGCGGCACGGACCTCGGCAAGCTGGCCAAGCAGTACATGGACCGTGGCGACCTGGTGCCCGACGAGGTCACCATCGCCATGGTCCGTGACCGCCTGTCCGAGGACGACGCGCAGGACGGCTTCCTGCTCGACGGCTTCCCCCGTAACGTCGCGCAGGCCGAGATCCTGCGCGACATGCTCAAGGACTGGGGCCAGGCTCTTGACCTGGTCCTTGAGCTCGTGGTGGACGACGACGAGGTGGTCAGGCGGCTGGCCGGCCGGCGCACCTGTAGCCAGTGCGGCCGCATCTGGCACGTCGAGTTCGACGACAAGAAGGATGACAAGTGCGACGCGTGCGGGGGCGCGCTCTTCCAGCGTGACGACGACAAGGAGGAGACCGTCAGGCACCGCCTGGAGGTCTACCAGGAGCAGACCGCGCCGCTGGTCTCCTACTACGCCGACGAGGGTGTCCTCGTCGGCGTGGACGCCACGGGCCCGGTCGAAGAGGTCACCCAGCGGGCCATGGAGGAGATCCGCCCGTTCATGGGGTAGCCGCGGCAGTACCGATTGCGGAGGTGGCACGGGTTTCCGTGCCACCTCGCGGCTATTGTGGGGGAATTGGGCCCCCAGCGCGGCCCGTTGAGACCGAGGGGGGCAGAAGATGTTCAAACGGAACAGACACGGCATTCAGATCAAGTCACCGGAGCAGCTCGAAAAGATGCGGGCGGCCGGTCTGGTGGTCGGGCGCACGCTCGACCTGCTCAAGCGCTCGGTAGAGCCCGGCATGACGCCGCTCGACCTCGACGTCATCGCCGAGAAGGCGATCAGGGACGAGGGCGCGATCCCGTCCTTCAAGGGCTACCAGGGCTTTCCTGCCACGATCTGCGCGTCGGTCAACGACGAAGTCGTGCACGGCATCCCCACCAGCGCCCGCAAACTGCGCGAAGGCGACGTCATCTCGATCGACTGCGGCGCGATCCTGGAGGGCTGGCACGGCGACTCGGCCGTCACGGTGCCGGTCGGCGAGGTGGACCCCAAACTGGCGGAGCTGATGCGGGTCACGGAGGAGGCCATGTGGCGCGGCATCACCGCCCTGACGCCCGGCCGCCACCTTTCCGACATCGGCTACGAGGTGGAGCGCTACGTCAAGTCCCAGGGCCGTTTCGGCATCCCACCCGAGTACGGCGGCCACGGCATCGGCACCGAGATGCACATGGACCCGTGGATCGCCAACCACGGCCGGCCCGGCAGGGGGCCGGTGCTGGAAGAGGGCATGTGCCTGGCCATCGAGCCCATGGTGAACCTGGGCACGGAGCGTACGCGCGTCCTGACCGACGAGTGGACCGTCGTGACGGTCGACGGCAAACAGTCGGCGCACTTCGAACACAGCGTCGCCGTGACACATAATGGTCCTTGGGTGCTGACCGCCCTGGACGGCGGCGAGGAGCGCCTGGCGCAGCCGAAGAACTAGGCGGGAGTGGGTGGGATGGCCAACAGCCCCGAGATGCGTGCTTCCGACTCCGATCGTGACCGGGTGGCGGCCGTCCTCCGCGAGCACACCGCGCAGGGCCGCATCACGATGGACGAGTTCAACGAGCGGCTCGAACAGCTCTACAAGAGCAAGACCTATGGCGAACTGGCCAGGTTAACGGCCGACCTGCCTGATGTGGACCTGCGTAACCTCCCCGCCAAGAAGCCCGACTCCGCTCCCCAGCACAGCGCGCAGGGCGCCGCCATGCAGGCGGCCTGGGGCGCCTGGGCCGTGGCCAGCGGCGTCAACTGGGTGATCTGGCTGATCGTGAGCGTCACGTCCGGCGACCTGGCCTACCCATGGCCGCTTTGGGTCATGGGCCCGTGGGGCGTGATCCTGCTGGTGAGCACCATCGTCGGCGGTCACCGGCCCAGGCGCAGGTAGCGCGGCGGTCCGTACGCAGACGGCCGAGGACGGCGCCACCGGCAACTGGAGCGGTCCGGTTCACCGCGTCTGTGCGGCCCGATGGCCCTGCGTCCGCGGGGGTCGGGCGGGGGTGAACGTAGGGTAGACTCCCTACATGGTTGTGTCAGGACACCTGGCACGCGCTTCGCGTTTTGGGCTCAGGTGTCGTACACTCCTTAGTCGGCTCACTATGACTATCACGCGTCGGCGATCTTGACTGATCGCCGCTCTCTTCGAATGCGTGAGGTCGCGGCTGCTTAGTGAACCGGAGCCTCAGACGATCGATCAGTGAAACGCGAGGAATTTTGGCCAAAAAAGACGGCGCCATCGAGATCGAGGGCACTGTGGTCGAGTCGCTCCCGAACGCCATGTTCCGGGTGCAGCTCGACAACGGCCATAAGGTCCTGGCCCACATCAGCGGTCGGATGCGGATGCACTACATCCGGATCCTTCCTGACGACCGGGTAGTCGTTGAACTGAGCCCCTACGACCTGAGTCGTGGGCGGATCGTCTACCGATACAAGTAAGACGTCTGAGGAATCACGAAGGACAATGAAGGTAAAGCCGAGCGTCAAGAAGATCTGCGACAAGTGCAAGGTGATCCGCCGGCACGGTCGCGTCATGGTGATCTGCGACAACCTGCGCCACAAGCAGCGCCAGGGTTAGTCGCCGCAAGGCTTCTCCGAGTCCGCCCCGCCAGGGAGCGGGCTCGACGCATGAGAAGCCTGAGCAAGTAATCGCGTCTCACACCTGGACAGGCGGGCCGTTTCAAGGGCCCGAACCAGCCAGGAGACCCCCGGTCGGAGGCCGGGGCCCTCACCCCGGGCATTGGGGAGGGGAAGTGCGGCGCCAGACCTCCGCCACAAAGAAGGAGAATGCCCGACCATGGCTCGCCTGGTTGGCGTCGATCTCCCCCGCGAAAAGCGGCTGGAGATCGCTCTTACCTACATCTACGGAATCGGCCGCACCCGTGCCCAGGAGATCCTCCAGGCCACCGGTGTCAGCGGCGACCTCCGCGTGCACCAGCTCAGCGACACCGAGCTCGTCCCGATGCGTGACTACATCGAGGCGAACTTCAAGATCGAGGGTGACCTGCGCCGCGAGGTCCAGGCCGACATCCGTCGCAAGATCGAGATCGGTTGTTACCAGGGCATCCGGCACCGCAAGGGCCTGCCGGTCCACGGTCAGCGCACGCAGACCAACGCGCGTACCCGCAAGGGCAAGAAGAAGACCGTCGCCGGCAAGAAGAAGCCCGGCAAGAAGTAGTCCCGCTCCAGGGCGGCCGACGCTCGGGCCCGTGTGCTGGCCTACCAGCCAGGGGCGAGCGAGCACGGCCGATCCGGACAGGAACGGTGCGCGTTCGAGCGTGGGCACGGCCGTTCCAAGCAGCCGCAGGACCGAAGACCTCAGGAGTAATGGCAAGCAATGCCTCCTAAGAGCCGTCAGGGCGCACCGAAGAAGGTGCGCCGCAAGGAGAAGAAGAACGTCGCTCACGGGCACGCCCACATCAAGAGCACGTTCAACAACACGATCGTTTCGATCACCGACCCGAACGGGAACGTGATCTCCTGGGCCAGCGCCGGCCACGTGGGTTTCAAGGGCTCCCGTAAGTCCACCCCGTTCGCCGCGCAGATGGCCGCAGAGAACGCCGCCCGCCGGGCCATGGAGCACGGCATGCGCAAGGTCGACGTCTTCGTCAAGGGGCCGGGTTCCGGCCGCGAGACCGCGATCCGCTCCCTCCAGGCCACCGGCCTCGAGGTGGGTTCGATCCAGGACGTCACCCCGGTTCCGCACAACGGTTGCCGGCCGCCGAAGCGCCGTCGCGTCTGACTTAGCCCAGGAGATACTGAGAAATGGCTCGTTACACGGGCGCGGACTGCAAGCTCTGCCGTCGCGAGAAGACCAAGCTCTTCCTCAAGGGCAGCAAGTGCGAGTCCGCCAAGTGCCCCATCGAGATCCGTCCTTACCCGCCGGGTGAGCACGGCCGCGGACGTCCCAAGGAGTCCGAGTACCAGCTTCAGCTTCGTGAGAAGCAGAAGACCCGCCGCATCTACGGCGTCCTCGAGCGGCAGTTCCACAACTACTACGAGGAAGCCACCCGCAAGAGCGGCAAGACGGGTGAGGCGCTGCTCCAGATCCTGGAGAGCCGTCTCGACAACGTCGTCTACCGCGCCGGCTTCGCCCAGTCGCGTGACGCGGCCCGCCAGCAGGTGCGCCACGGCCACATTCTGGTGAACGGCAAGAAGGTCGACATCCCGTCGTACCGCGTTCGCGAGCACGACATCATCGAGGTCCGCGAGAACAAGCGCAACATGCTGCCCTACGAGGTCGCTCGTGCGACCGCGGGCGAGCGCACCGTTCCCGCGTGGCTCGGCGTCGTGCCCGAGAAGCTCCGCGTCCTGGTCCACCAGCTGCCGGTCCGTCAGCAGATCGACACGCAGGTCCAGGAGCAGCTCATCGTCGAGTACTACTCGAAGTGAGCCTCGGCCGAGGTGCGGATTTCCGCACCTCGGCTACGCTTTTCATCGGAGTGGCGTCATATAGCGGGCGCCACACGAAAAAGGGGAGATCCCGAACATGCTGATCGCTCAGCGTCCGACTCTTCTCGAAGAGTCGATCGACGACACCCGGTCCCGATTCGTCATCGAGCCGCTGGAGCCGGGCTTCGGCTACACCATCGGCAACTCTCTGCGCCGCACGCTGCTGTCGTCCATTCCGGGCGCGGCCGTGACGAGCATCCGCATCGAGGGCGTGCTGCACGAGTTCTCGACCGTTCCCGGGGTCAAGGAAGACGTCACCGACATCATCCTCAACCTCAAGGAACTGGTCGTCTCCTCCGAGCACGACGAGCCGGTCGTGATGTACCTGCGCAAGCAGGGCCCGGGTGAGGTCACCGCCGCCGACATCGCGCCTCCGGCCGGTGTCGAGGTGCACAACCCCGAGCTTCGCATCGCCACGCTCAACGGCAAGGCGAAGCTGGAGATGGAGCTGACCGTCGAGCGCGGTCGCGGCTACGTCTCCGCCGCCCAGAACAAGCAGCCGGGCCAGGAGATCGGTCGCATTCCGATCGACTCGATCTACTCCCCGGTGCTCAAGGTCACCTACAAGGTCGAGGCGACCCGAGTCGAGCAGCGTACCGACTTCGACCGCCTCATCCTCGACGTCGAGACCAAGCCCGCGATGAAGCCCCGCGACGCGGTGGCCTCCGCCGGCAAGACCCTCGTCGAGCTCTTCGGCCTGGCCCGCGAGCTCAACGTCGAGGCCGAGGGCATCGACATCGGCCCGTCGCCGACCGACGCCGCCCTGGCCGCCGACCTGGCGCTGCCGATCGAGGAGCTGAACCTGACCGTTCGCTCCTACAACTGCCTCAAGCGCGAGGGCATCCACACCGTGGGTGAGCTCGTCGCCCGCAGTGAGCAGGACCTGCTCGACATAAGGAACTTCGGCGCCAAGTCGATCGAAGAGGTCAAGCAGAAGCTGCACGAGATGTCGCTGGCGCTCAAGGACTCCCCGCCCGGGTTCGACCCGAGCGCGGTGGCCGGCGGTGGCTACGACGACGACGACAGCGCCTACGTCGAGACCGAGCAGTACTGATCCCGCTTTCGAGGCCCCGCGTCGCGGCGCGGGGCCACAGTAACGGATCGCACATCGAACGACAGCGATCCGGCCCGACTCCGGTACCTGGTACGGCCGGGGCGGGTTAATCCAGGAGGAGAAAGACCATGCCCAAGCCCACCAAGGGTGCACGTCTTGGCGGCAGCCCGGCGCACGAGCGGCTGATCCTGGCGAACCTCGCCACGGACCTGTTCCGCCACGGCAAGATCCGTACGACGGTCACGAAGGCCAAGCGCCTGCGTCCGGTGGCGGAGCGCCTGATCACCAAGGCGAAGAAGGGCGACATCCACAACCGTCGCCAGGTTCTGACCGTCGTCAGGGACAAGGGCGTCGTTCACCACCTCTTCACCGAGATCGCGACGACGTTCGCCGAGCGTCCCGGTGGCTACACCCGCATCACCAAGATCGGTGCGCGCAAGGGCGACAACGCCCCGATGGCGGTCATCGAGCTGGTGACCGAGCCGCTGAACGCCGTCACGACCCGCGGCGCCGCGGCTCCGGCCGCCGCTGCCCCGCCCGCCGCCGAGGAGGCTCCCGCGGCCGCCGCCGAGGAGACTCCCGCCGCCGAGGCTGAGGCTCCTGAGGCTGAGGCGAAGAAGGACGAGGCTCCCGCGGCCGAGGCGAAGAAGGACGAAGCCTGATCCCTCAGGCTGGACGAACGGGCCCGGACCCCCATGGTGGGGTTCGGGCCCGTTCCCTTTTCAAGGAGGATCATCGTGGTACGGCTCCGCCTCGACCTCGCCTATGACGGGACCGACTTCTCCGGATGGGCCAGGCAGCCGGGGCGGCGCACGGTTCAGGGGGAGATCGAGCAGGCGCTCGCCAGGATCCTGCGCCTCGGCGAGCCCGCCATGCTGACCGTGGCCGGACGTACCGACGCAGGGGTGCACGCACGCGGACAGGTCGCCCATGTGGACGTGCTGGACGATTCGCTGGGCGAGCTCGACGGGAACCGGGGGCCCTTGAGCGGCGATGAGCGGCTTTCTGCGCTTGTCAGGCGGCTTGGCGGGGTCCTGCCGCCAGACGTACGAATTTTTCGGGTTACAGGGGCTCCTGAGGGCTTTGACGCCCGGTTCTCGGCGATGTTCCGGCGGTACGCCTACCGGGTGAGCGACACCGAGGGCGGTGTCGACCCGCTGCGGCGGCGGGAGATCGTCTGGCACAACCGGCCGCTCGACCTCGGGGCTCTCAACGCGGCGGCCGTCCGGATGCTCGGGGAGCACGACTTCGCGGCGTTCTGCAAGAAACGCGAAGGGGCGACCACGATCAGGGAACTGCAGCGGCTGGAGTGGGCGCGCGAGGCCGATGGGGTTCTGGTGGCCACCGTGGTGGCGGACGCGTTCTGCCACTCCATGGTGCGGGCCCTGGTCGGCTCACTGCTGGCCGCCGGCGACGGGCGGCGGGCCGTGGAATGGCCGGGGGAGGTGCTGGTGGGAGGCGTACGCGACTCGGGGGTGCACGTGGCGCCCGCGCACGGGCTCTGCCTGGAGGAGGTCGGCTACCCGCCGGACGCCGAACTCGCCGCCCGGGCCGAGTCCACCCGGAGAGTACGCACGACGAGCGGGCTCGAAGGGTAGCCGCAAGTGGGCTCGTCGTTCGTCCGGCGTGCGCTTGTGGGGTCCATCACAGCGGCCGAAGGGCGCGGACGCTGTGATGGGCGTGGGGCCTCAGTCCTTGGTGATGCGGCGTTCGAGTACGAGTGCGGTCTGGTCTCGGAACGCGCCGCTGACCTTGGGCAACGCCTTCTCCTCTGAGTCAGGCGTGTGACCGTCGGAGTGGGTGGCGTAGCTGAAGACGATGTAGCGGCCCCAGACCAGGCCGGCCGCGTAGCCGCCCGCGATGTCCACGCGCTCGCCGCCCGAGCCCGCCGCGCTGGGAAGGCCGCGGAACCAGACATTGCGCGAGAGGCTCTTGGCCTGGTCGGCGGTGGTCGCGGCGTCCTTGGTCGGCAGGACGGCGATGCCGGTGGTGACGGCGTAGCGGCGCTTGCTGTCGACGTAGGTGGCTCTGAGCACCCGCGTGCACTTCTGCGCTTTCAGCGCGTCCGCGAACGCCCCCATGGCGGCCTTGTCGCAGCTTGTCTCCATGTCGGCCTTGACCCGGGTGAACGTCGTGCCCGCCACGCTCACCTTCTTCTTCGGGAACGCCTCTGACAGCGACAACTTCTGCGGGTCGGTCTGCTCCGAGTTGAGCATGGACGAGCCGCTGACGTCGGGGGGCGGGGTGTCGGGCGGGTTCGTGGTGGGTTTCGCCGACGTGGTGGCGCGGGCGGCGGCCGTGGTGGGGGCGGGGTTGCTCACGGCCTGGAACGCGAAGAAACCGCCGGTGGCCACGCCTGCGAGGGCCAGCGCGCCCAGCGTCACCAGTAGCGCCCGCTTGCTCTTGCCCGGCGGGGCCGGGGGTGGCGGCGGGGTCTGGAACGGGGGCTGTTTGAACGCTCCAGGGGGGAAGGCCGAGCCGGGGCCCTGGGGGAGTTCCAGGGAGGTTGTCGGCTTGTGGCCCCAGGTTTCCCTGGAGAACGGGAGGTCGGGCAGCTTGTCACCTGTGGGTGGGATGGGGGGCCAGACGGCGATGTCGCCTGGCTCCGCTGGATGGGAGGACGGGTTGGAGGGGTGGGGGTCGAAGTAGTGGGGGCCCTCTTCTGCGGTTTGGGGTGGTGGGACGGGCGCCGCAAGGGGTTGCGGGCCGCTGTTCGGCCCTCCGCCTGGACGCTTGCCGCCTGGCTGGGACGCGCCTGGCTGATTCGTGGCTGCTTGAGGGGCGCCTGGGTGAGTCGCGTCGGGCTGGGGCCCGGTCGGGTGCGCGGTGCCCGTGCCGCCGGAGTGCGCCGTGCCGGACCCGGAGTTGCCGGGGTGTCCGATGCCGGGGCGAATGTCGCCTGGGTGGGTGGCGTCGGGGTGAGGGGCGCTCGGGTGTGCTGTGCCGGACTGGGGGTTACCGGGGTGCCCTAGGCCGGGGTGAATGTCGCCTGGGTGGGTGGCGTCGGGGTGAGGGGCCCCTGGGTGGAGGTCGCCGGGGCGGGGCGCGTCCGTCTGAGAGTCGCCCGGGTGGAGGCCGCCGGGGTGAGCGGCATCGGGTTGTTGAGGGGCGCCGGGGTGGAGGCCAGCCGGATGGGGTGCGTCGTGGGGAGGAGCGCCCGGGTGGGTGGCGTCCGGCGTGGGGGTGCCCGGGTGGGGGGTGCCTGGGCGGGGGAGGCTGGGGTTGGTGGCGTTCGGCTCGGGGGAGTTCTGGCGCAGGGCGTCCGCTTGGCGGGCGGCGTCCTGTTTGGCGGCTTCAGGGTCGAAGTAGTGAGCCGGGCTTGGGAGGCCCTCCGGCTTGGTGGCGTTCGCGTCGAAGAACGTGGTCGCGTCAGGCTCGTCGGGTTCGGCCACCAACTCGCCCGTGGCGGCCGGCCATGGCGGAAGGGCGGGTGAGTCGGTGGATCCCGGCCACACCTGCATGCCCGCTGCGGCGGCAGTGAACGCCGGTGGCGGCTCCCACGGCGGCGCGCCGGGGACCACCGGGTTCGTCGGCCATGGGGCGAACTGGTCCTTCTGGGTGTCCCAGGGGTGTTTGACTTGAGCGCCGCCGCGGCTGCCCTGGGACGGGTCCTGGCCGGGCTGGTGGCTCTTGGGCGGGCTCTGGTGGGACACCGGGCCGGTCTCAGACGTGCCCCCTGCCGCCCGATCACTGCCGTCTGGATCGGTGGGGTTCTGGCTGATCCGGAGGTTGCTTGGGTGGGTGCTGTTGTCGTCCTGGCCGCCGGCCCATGCGGGGGCGGTACCCGGCGAAGCAGTTCCGGCCTCTGGAAAGGCGGTCCGTGCCTGGGTGGCGTCCGGTGAAAAGCCTTGGGGCGGGCCGGCCGGAAGGTTCTGTGGCGGGTCGGCGTTCGGTGGAGCGGTTCGTCCCAGGGAGGACGGAGTGGTCCGTCCCGGAGAAGGTGGAGTGGTGTGTCCTGGGGCGGGTGGAGTGGTTCCGCCAAGGGAGGGGGGAATGGTCCCTTCCGGGGAGGTCGGGGTGGTTCGTCCCAAGGTGGGCGGGGTGGTTCGTCCCAGGGTGGGGCCTGGGGGGTGTGTCAGGACGGGGGGAGTGATGCCTCCGGGGGCGGTGTTCGCCGCGCCCGCCTGATCTGGGTCGGCGAACCAGTCGTAGGCGGCGTCGTCGTCCGACACCTCCCACGGCGTCGCCTCGCCCGCGGCCCCGGGCGATCCGGGGAATGCGGGGGCGACGGGTCGCGACTCGGCGTCGGCGACCTCCTCGGAAGGAGGGAATGCCGACGGGACGTCTCGCCCTTTGGTCCGGCCGAAGCTCGGCGGTGGCGTCGCTGGTGCGGTCGACGAGCCTTCGGCTTCCCCGCGATCGTGCTCAGACCCGGGTTCCTGGCCACGCATAGGGGGAGCCTAGCGAGAGCGGCGAGATCGTTATGTCGGTATGGGCGTTCCCAGAAGGATCCGGCATCCCGTTTGGAGGCTTATGGTCGGGGAAAACCGGGTTCGCTATCCGGGAGTGCCGGTCAGTGTGCGGTTGTCGAGGGCCTTGAACACCGTGGCCTTGGTGATGTCGTCAATGGCCTGGTAGATGCGCTTAGAGCCCTTCTTGTCGGGCTTGGCGCCGTCCTTGTTCTGGAACCAGACCATGATCGCGTAGTGGCCGTGGGTCCAGATCTTGGTGCCGCCGCTGCCCGAGCCGAGCTGCTTGGTGACACTGTCCTTACCTGCCAGCGGCTTCACGTAGTTCTTCGCGTTGCCGATCTTCGCGACCTTGCTCGCGCTCTTGCTGCTCGTGAGGTTAGCCACACCGACGGTGCCGATCACCTTGCCGGCCTTGTCGCGGAAGCTGGCGCGGATGAACTGGTTGCACTTGGCGGACTTCAGCGCCTTCTGGAGCGAGTCGCCCAGCGCGCCGTCGTTGCACTTCTTGTCCTTGCTGGTGATCGTCATCTCGTAGTCGCGACCCGAGATCTTGAACTTCTTCTTCGCGCCGAAGATCTCCTTGACCGTGATCGGGTCGGGGTCGGTGGAGCGTTCGGCGGCGAAGCCGTACTTGCCGGGTGGGGCGGACGGCAGCGGTGCCGAGGTTCTGCGGGAGGCCTCGGCCGCGGTGATGCTGGGGTTCTCGGTGTTCCACATCAACGCCAGGCCGGTGCCGAGCAGGCCGAGCGCGGCGACTCCGCCGAGCGCGACCCACAGCGGGGTGCGTGAGCGGCCCTCGTCGTCGTAGGGGCTCCATCCGACCCGGCTCTGCGGGTTGCGTTGCGCATCGTCGGGCTTGCCGGGCTTGTCGTCCTTGCCGGAGGTCTCGACGGTGTTCGCGGGCTCGGCGGCGCGGCCCTTTCGTCCGCGGCGGGACGTTTTGCCCCTCTTCGACGGCTGCTGGCCGCCGTCGGGAGCGCCTTCCGGCGGCCCCTCGCCCGGCCCCGGAGGACCGAACGGTCCGGGACCACGACCCGGTCCGGGACCACGACCCGGTCCGGGACCACCCGGTCCGGGACCACCCGGTCCGGGACCACCTGGCCCGGGACCACCTGGCCCGGGGCCACCGCCTGGTCCGGGACCACCTGGCCCGGGGCCACCGCCTGGTCCAGGACCGCCTGGTCCTGGACCACCGCCTGGCCCAGGACCGCCGCCCGGTCCGGGACCGCCCGGTCCTGGGGGGCCGAATGGGCCTGGCCCGGGGCCTGGTCCTGGGGGGCCGAATCCTCCGGGGCCGCCGCCGCCCTGCGGCCCCTGAGGGGTGAACAGGTCGGGCCCTTGAGGGCCGCCAGGCCCCTGGGGCGGGTTGTTGGGGGGTCCGAAATTGCCCATGCCGTAGGGGGCGTTGCCCGGCCCTTGCTGAGCGTTCCCCATCCCGAAGCCGGGCCCTTGGGGCGCCCTTCCCATGCCGTATGGCGCGCCGCCCGCGCCGTCTTCACGTTCCTCATGGCCGTTGGAAACCATGCGGCGACATTACCGTGATGAGCGTCATTGGGTTCCGAAGTCCTGAGTCCACCATGGTCCGCCGGGTCCGTCGGCGACGCCGACGCCGATGGCCTTCAGTTGGCAGTTCAGGATGTTCTTGCGGTGGTTGGGACGGTCCAGCCAGCCGCGTACGGCCTCCTCCGGCGTGCTGTAGCCGGCGCCGATGTTCTCGGCGGCGCCGAAGCGGTATCCGGCCCGCTCCATCCGCTTCCACGGGGACGTGCCGTCGGGGGAGTTGTGCATGAGCTGCCCGGCGCGGGCCATCTCCAGCGAGTGCGTTCGCGCGGAGCTGGAGAGCCGGCCGTCCACCCGGAGCGGCCCGCAGCCCCGCCTGGACCTGGCCGAGTTGGTGAGAGTGACGACCTCGGACGCCATGCCGGCGATCACCCGTACGCCTTCCTGTTCGGCGAGCATCATCGGGTCGTCCTGGGAGTTGAACCCGGGGATCAGCTCCTTGGACGTCCTGGTGGGCCGGGGAGTGGCGCGGTGGCGCGGCGTGGTCCTGGTGGTGATCTCCCTGGGGATCCGCTCGGCCTGCGGCGCCGCCTTCTTGTCGAGGGTCGGCGTGGGGTTGGCGGTGGCGGTGGCGGTGGCGGTGGTGGGCGGGCCGGTCTCGCTGAGGAAGACGCGGGGGGTCGGAGGGGTGTCGTTGGTCAGCCGGCCGATCAGCACGCCGGTGAAGAGCACCGCCAGGAGGCAGCCCACCAAACCCAGATGATTCCGGCGCCGAGCGCCCTGCTGGGTGAGCCGGGTGAGAGAGTTCTGCCACATACCGCCGCCAACGATATTGATGTCTGGTCCTGGGGAAGAAGAGGTCCCAGGGAAACGAAACCGAACCGTTCTGCGGTCGGGTAGACTCACTGCGGGTTACCGGTCTTTTGACCTGCACGCCTTCGGCGGGTAACGTAGTCGTCTGTTGTGTGCACAGGTCCAGCGAGACCAATGCGCGGCGCGTCCGGCGTCATCTCCCATTTTGCGGAGACGGAAGGTCCGGGCCGTCGTGTGCCCGCACCGACCGACCAATGTAGCTGTCATTTCCGACAGCGCCGAAGACGCGAGCATAAAGAAGGCTACGACCGTGCGCACGTACTCACCGAAGCCCGCCGACGTCCAGCGTCAGTGGTACGTCATCGACGCGACCGATGTCGTGCTGGGCCGGCTGGCCAGCCACGTCGCGATCCTGCTCCGCGGCAAGCACAAGCCGATCTTCGCCAACCACGTTGACACCGGTGACTTCGTCATCGTCATCAACGCTGACAAGGTCGCGCTCACTGGCAACAAGCTTGAGCAGAAGAAGGCCTACCGCCACTCGGGCTACCCGGGCGGTCTGCGTTCCGTCACTTATGGCGAGCTCATGGAGAAGCGGCCGGAGAAGGCCGTCGAGAAGGCAGTCAAGGGCATGCTGCCGAAGAACTCCCTCGGCCGGAAGATGGCCAAGAAGCTGAAGGTCTACGCGGGTTCCGAGCACCCGCACCAGGCCCAGCAGCCGGTGCCGTTCCAGATCACCCAGATCGCCCAGTAGTAGTTCGAAAGAGTTAGAGGAGAACCGTGGCTGAGCCCACCGGTGTCGAGACGGCCGTCGAGCCCGAGCTGGAGGAAATCTCCGGCGAGGACTTCCCGTCCGAGTACACCACTGAGTCCGCCGCCGGCGCCGACGCGCCCGTCCGCAAGCCCGTCACCACGGGCAACTCGTACGGTACCGGCCGCCGCAAGGAGGCGATCGCCCGCGTGCGCATCGTCCCCGGCACCGGCAAGTGGACGATCAACGGCCGTTCGCTGGACGTCTACTTCCCGAACAAGGTCCACCAGCAGATCGTCAACGAGCCCTTCGTGGTGCTCGGCGCCGAGGAGGCGTTCGACGTCATCGCGCGCATCGACGGCGGCGGCGTGACCGGCCAGGCCGGTGCGCTGCGCATGGGCCTGTCCCGCGCCCTGGCGATCCTGGACGTCGAGGTCAACCGCCCGCCGCTGAAGAAGGCCGGCTTCCTCACCCGTGACGCCCGCGCCACGGAGCGGAAGAAGTACGGCCTCAAGAAGGCCCGCAAGGCTCCGCAGTACAGCAAGCGCTAAGTTGGCGCGCCTCTTCGGCACCGACGGGGTACGTGGGGTCGCCGGTCGCGACCTCACCGCCGAGCTGGCCATGGACCTTTCGGTCGCGGCCGCTCACGTCCTCGGCGATGCGGGCGCGTTCACCGCCACCGGACGCCGTCCGGTGGCGGTCGTGGGCCGGGACCCGCGAGCCTCGGGAGAGTTTCTCGAGGCCGCCGTGGTTGCCGGCCTTGCGGCGTCTGGAGTGGACGTGTTGCGCCTCGGCGTGCTGCCCACCCCGGCCGTCGCCCACCTCACCGCGGCGCTCGGCGCCGACCTCGGCGTCATGTTGTCGGCCTCGCACAACGCGGCTCCTGACAACGGCATCAAGTTCCTGGCCCGTGGCGGCTTCAAGCTGTCCGACGCGGTCGAGGACGAGATCGAGCGGCGGCTGGGCGAGCAGTGGAGCTTTCCCGTCGGCTCGGCCGTGGGCCGGGTGCGTGAGGCGTACGGTGAGGCCGACCGCTACATCTCCCACGTGCTGACCACGATGACGGCCGCGCTTGACGGCCTGTCGATCGTGGTCGACTGCGCTCATGGGGCCGCCCACACGGTCGCCCCCGAGGCGCTGGTGCGCGCGGGCGCCAGGGTCGAGGCCATCGGCGCCAGGCCCGACGGCCTGAACATCAACGCCGGCTACGGCTCCACCCACCTGGACAAGCTCCAGCAGGTGGTCGTGTCGCGGGGGGCCGACCTGGGTGTGGCCTACGACGGTGACGCCGACCGCTGCCTGGCGATCGACCACACCGGCGCGGTCGTCGACGGCGACCACATCATGGCCATCCTGGCCGCCGCGATGCGCCGAGAGGGCCTGCTGTCCAAGGACACCGTGGTCGCGACCGTGATGTCCAACCTGGGCTTCAAGCTGGCGATGCGCGATGAGGGCATCACCGTGGTGGAGACCGCGGTGGGCGACCGTTACGTGCTCGAACGCATGAAGTCCGACGGCTACAACCTGGGCGGCGAGCAGTCGGGCCACGTCATCATGCTCGACCACGCCACCACCGGCGACGGCCTGCTCACCTCGCTCCATCTGCTGGGCGTGGTGGCCAAGGCGGGCGTGCCGCTGAAGGAGCTGGCCTCGGTGATGACGCCGCTGCCGCAGATCCTGATCAACGTCAAGGGTGTCGACAAGGCCAAGGCTTCCGTGCCCGAGCTGGCCGCCGCCGTGGCCGAGGCCGAGGCGGAGCTGGGCGAGACGGGGCGGGTCCTGATCAGGCCGAGCGGGACCGAGCCGATGATCCGGGTGATGGTCGAGGCCGCGTCGGAGGAGCACGCCACTCAGGTGGCGGGGCGCCTGGCCGACGTCGTCCGTACGGCCTGCGCCGCCTGAATCACGACAGCGGGCACGGCACCATTCGTGTGCCGTGCCCGCTGCGTTGAATTTATTCGTCGCCCGTGAGGGAGAAGGCGCGCAGCCGCAGGCCGGCCCAGAAGACACCGCCGACCGTGACCACGATCAGGGCGGGTATGGCGAAGCTCAGCGTGACGTCCGACTGGAAGAACGCCGAGCCGGAGATCTGGTCGGCGACGGCCTGGCCCCAGTGCTGGATCGAGAACTTGCGGGCCCCGGGGATGAAGTTGCCCACGAGGCTCTCCCAGACCAGCGCGTAGATGACGCCGATCGTGACCGCGTGCCGGGTGACGACGCCGAGCAGGAGGAAGACGGCGGCGTAGGCGATGCCGGCCACCAGCACGCCCACGGCGAAGCCCAGGGCGATGCCGTCCTCGTTGCCGATCAGCAGCCAGGCCGCCAGGTACGTCGGGACGGCCGCGAACACCGCCAGCAGCGAGGCCGCCACGAGGAACTTCGTCTGGGCGATGAGCGGGCGGGAGATCGGCTTGGACATCAGGTGGATGATGGTGCCGTCGTCGATCTCGGGGGCGATGACGCCCGTTCCCGCGATCAGGCCGAGCAGGGGGAGCATCGTGCTGATCGCGAAGTTCTGCATCAGCATCACGGCCGAGCGCTGGTCGGCGCTGCCCACCAGGAGGAGGAGCACGGCCAGGCCGATCAGGGCCGCGGGCAGCAGAATCAGCAGGATGATCCGGCGCCGGCCGAGCAGAGCGCGGTAGGTGATCCCCGCCACCACGGTGTTCATGGCCTGCCTCCGTTCGGCGAGGGGATGGGTCGCGGGTTCATCAGGAGCTCCTGTTGATCAGGTAGGAGAAGACGCTCTCCAGGTCCTCGTCCGCCGGGGAGACCTGGTGCAGGTGGACGCCCTCGGCCTGGGCGACCTTGGGCAGGAGCTTGGCGAAGCGGAGGAACTCGGTGGCCTGGACCTCCAGCCCGTCGGGACGGAGTGAGATGCCGCCGGTCGAGTCGTCGCGGACGAGGGCGGCGGCCAGCTTCCTGTCGTCCGAGGAGCGGATCTTGAACAGGTGGGGCCGGTCGGTCATCAGGCGCCTGATCTCGCGGAAGTTGCCCGACGCCGCGTGCCGGCCCGCGACCAGCACCTCGATGTGCTGGGCGACCCGTTCGACCTCCTCCAGGATGTGGGAGCTGAACAGGATCGTCTTGCCCGCGGTGCCCATGGAGCGGATCAGGTCCATCAGGTGGAGGCGCTGGCGCGGGTCCATGCCGTTGAACGGCTCGTCGAGCAGCAGCACCGGCGGGTTGTGGACGAGCGCCGCGGCCACCTTGACGCGCTGGCGCATGCCCTTGGAGTACGTCTCGACGCGGCGGTCTTTCGGCTCTTCCATCTCCACTGTGGCCAGCGCCTTGCGGGCGGCCTCCTCGGGATTGGACAGGCCGTGCAGGCGGGCGGCGGACAGGACGAACTGCCAGCCGGTGAGGAAGCCATAGACACCCTCACGTTCCGGGACAAGACCGATATTTCGGTAAATGTGGTGGTTCTTCCACACCTGATCCCCGTCCAGCGTGACAGAACCGCCCGACGGCGCCAGGAACCCGGCCATCATGTGCAGGAGCGTCGACTTGCCCGCCCCGTTGGGCCCGAGCAGGCCCGTGACCCCCGGGCCGATCGTCATCGTCACGTCGTTGACGGCCACCACGTTGCCGTACCAGCGAGAGACCTGGGAAAGCTCGATCTTCACCGCGAGGCCGCCTTCCTGTAGCGCAGCGCGAGAGCGACCAGACCCACGCCGATCAGCACGACCAGGATCAGGGCCGAGGCCGGGCCGTTGGGGTAGTCGCCGCTGTCGAAGGCGTGCGGCGGGGTGCCGAACAGCCACGACTGCACGGAGTCGACCAGCCAGAACGGGTTGATCAACCAGGCCCAGGCGGCTCCCGATTCGTCGTTCGACGTGGTCAGCGAGGCGTAGATCAGCGGGACCGACGCCGACGACAGCAGGTAGACCACCATCACCGAGGCCACGCCCAGCCCGCGCCGCGGCGTGAACGAGGCCAGCGCCAGCCCGAACGCCGACAGCAGCAGCGCCAGCACCAGAGCCATGGCCATCGCGCCCGCGTACTCGCCTGTGGCCGGCGGGCCGGGCATGTCGACCACCAGCTCGCCGATGTAGATCAGCGTGAGCGGCACCGCGACCAGCAGGAACACCGCGATGGTCATCGCCGCGACCTTGGCGCTGACGTACTCGGCGATCGAGACCGGACGGGACAGGTAGAGCGGCAGCACGCGATGGCGCAGGTCGGGCGCCACGACGGTGGGCGACTGCGAGGCAAGGAAGATCGCCACCACGGCCTGCATGACGACCGCGAAGCCGCTGTAGGGGATGCCGCGCTCTTTGGCCAGGGCCATCATCGCGATGTTCACGATGGCAGGCAGGACCATGATGGTGGCCAGGGAGAACGGCATGATCTTGCTGCGCGCGGTGCGCCCGAGGCCGAAGATGCCGCGCAGGCTGTGGACGGCCAGCGCCCTGGTGGAGTAGGCGCGGCCGAGCCTGGCGCCCTCGTAGTGGCGATAGCCGATGTCGTAGATCTCAGACATTCGCCGTCTCCTCCCTGAAGACGTCCTCGATACGGTGACGTCCCTGTTCGAGGCGGATCAGGCAGAGGTCCAGGTCGACGGCGGCGTCGCGGATCGCGTCGAACGTCTCGGGCCCGGCCACCTTGACCACGAGCAGGCGGCCCTGCTGCGAGACGGTCTGGCCGACCTCGGTCAGCCGGGCGGCCAGCGGGTCGAGGCCCTCTTCGACCTCGACCGTGACGGTCTCGGTCGCCTGGGTGAACTCGCCGATCGCCGACGAGCGCAGCAGCCGCCCCGCGTCGATGACGATCACGTGGTCGCAGATGCGTTCGAGCTCGCCGAGCAGGTGTGAGGTGACGAGAATGCTGATGCCGAACTCGGTGCCGATGCGCCTGATCAGCGTCAGCATCTCGTCGCGGCCGCGTGGGTCGAGCCCGTTGGTCGGTTCGTCGAGGAAGATCAGTTTCGGGTCGTGGACGAGGGCCTGAGCCAGTTTGACCCGCTGCTTCATACCGGTGGAGTAGCCGCCGACGGCGCGGTAGCGCTCTTCGGCCAGGCCCACGTGACGCAGCACGTCGGCGGCGCGCTCGCGTGCGGCGGTGCGCGGCAGTCCGGACATCTGTGCGAGGTGGACGACTAACTCGGTGGCGGAGACGTCGGGCGGGAGGCATTCGTGCTCGGGCATGTAGCCGACGAGCCTGCGGATCTCGGCTCCCTGCGACGTGACGTCGAGATCGAGCACCCGGGCCGCGCCGCCGCTGGGCGGCAGCAGGCCGAGCAGGATCTTGATCAGCGTCGACTTGCCCGCGCCGTTCGCCCCCACCAGGCCGGTCACCCCTGGGCCCACGGTGACCGTGAGCTGGTCGACCGCGGTGACAGTGGGGAAGCGTTTGGTCAGCCCCTCGGTGGCGAGGATGTGCATGTGCGGGACATTACCCGCCGCTTATGGGCCGTCGCCTCGTTCACACGGATGAACGACGTCCTACTTGAGGCCAGAATTTTCGCTGGACCAACAGTGTCACGGTGCCCGCGATGATCATCCCGACGACGTTCACCGCGAGCTGCGAGACCGAGCCCGCGACCTCGGGCCAGTCCGACAATGCCAGCGCGACGGCCACGTAGCCGGCCGCGGGCACGGTGGTGACCGAGATGAAGACGCCGACCAGGGCCGACGACTTGCCCGCCGTGATCGACAGCACCCCGGCCGCCCCGGCCAGCAGCGCCACGATGAACGACCACCGGTCGGGCTTGACGATGAACTGGACCTCGGCGTTCCTGGTGAGGTTGCCGAGGTCGATCCAGCCGAGCCAGCGCGAGACCAGCGCGCACGCGAACGTGACGGCGATGGCCACCGCGAACCCGATGACCAGCGTCTTGAACGAGGTGATGATCAGATGCCACCTGCGGTGCAGCAGCCCGAAGCAGATGGCCGCGATCGCGCCGAACTCCGGCCCGAGCACCATCGCGCCGACGATCAGGATGGGGGAGTTCAGCAGCACGCCGATGCCGGCGAGCTGGGTGGCTATGGCAAGGAAGACGAGGTAGGCCCAGCTGATGCGGGATTCGGCGCGCACCCGCTGCTCCAGCTCCTCCCAGACGACCGCGTCGTCGGGCTCGCCCGGCGCCTCCTCGATCGCGTCGTCCGCGGCCCTGGACAGCGACAGGTCGACCCGCTCGACGGCGATGGAGCCCTCCTCCTCCAACCAGGTGAGCTTGCCGAGCACCTCGTTGGCCGACTCGCGAGCCGCGTCGCAGAGGATGAGGTCGCCCTTGGGCTCGCGGGCCGCGCCCGGCAGGACGACGATGTTGGTGACGCCCGGGCATTCCTCCAACACCGCCGTCGCCTCGTCTGTGCGCGCGGTCGGGCTGATCAGTCGCAGATGTAACACGGTGCCATTGTTGTCTATCGGATGTTGAGCCTGCTTTGACGCGGTTACGTGAAGCTTCCTCGCATGATTCGCTACAGATGTCACGACAATGGCGAAGAGTGCTGGTTTGCCGACCTCGACGACCAGGAGTGTGGGGGCAGGTTCGCCCGTTACCTGTTCGAGGAGGCGTTCATGTCTGGCGCAGCCGCACCCGCCGTACCGAGTGATCGGGGCCCTTCTGCAGGACGAGGTCGGCGCGACCCCTGGTGGGGGCGATGTTCTCGACCAGGTTGCGTTCGTTGATGTCGCGCCAGACGTTCACCGCGAAGGTCGTGGCCTCCTCGTAGGACAGCTCCGCTATGTGACGGAAGTACGACTTCGGGTCCTCGAAGGCGGTGCGGCGGAGCTTGTGGAAGCGGTCGACGTACCAGGTGCGGATGTCCTCGACCTTGGCGTCCACGTAGATGGAGAAGTCGAAGTAGTCGTTGACGGCGAGGGACGTGGGCGGGGCCGGTTGGAGGACGTTGAGGCCCTCGATGATCAAGATATCTGGATTTTTCACGGTTTGGGTTGCGCCGGGCACGACGTCGTATTCGAGGTGGCTGTAGACCGGAGCGTGCGCCTCCGCCATGCCCGCCTTCACCTCCGCCACGAACCTGACCAGCGCCCGCCGGTCATAGCTCTCCGGGAACCCCTTGCGATGCATGATCCCCTTGGACTCCAGCACCGTGTTCGGGTAGAGGAAGCTGTCGGTGGTGATCAGCTCCACGCGCGGGTGCTCGGGCCAGCGGGCCAGCAGCGTGTGCAGCAGCCGGGCCGTGGTCGACTTGCCGACCGCGACGCTGCCTGCGATGCCCAGGATGTACGGGATGCGGTGCTCGTGATGGCCGAGGAACGCGCTCAGCACGCTGCTGCGTTGTTTGGACCCGGTGAAGTGCAGATTCAGCAGCCGGGTCAGGGGAAGATAGATGTCGGTGACTTCTGTGAGGTCGATGGGGTCGTCGACGCCCCGCAGCTCTTCCAGCTCGTCTGCGGTGAGAGTCAAGGGCGTGTTCTTGCGGAGCTCACTCCACTGCTCCCTGCTCAGTTCCACGTAGCCGTTGTTCACCTAGGCAGCGTAGCGATGCCGGAAAATCCGGATCTGGGCGGGGCGTGTCCACAGCCTGTGGATAAAGACATGGGATTACCAAGATTCAGTTCGGGGAAAGAACATCAGTCTTCCTCCGAAGAAATCCGCCGGCGGCTACTGTTCGCAACGGGAGGTCGCCGTGGACCGTCGTCGCTTCATCACCAACGTCGTCGCGGGCATCGCCGGGCCCTTCGCCGGGGTCGCGTGCGCGGGTGCGCGAGGGGGCGCCGAGCCGGTACCCGCGTACGGGCCGCTGCGTCCCGTACGCGACCTGCGTGATGGAAAGGTGCGCCTGCACCTGCCCGACGGCTTCAAATACCGCTCTTTCAGCGCCGCAGGGGAGAAGTTCAGCGACGGATCGACCGTCCCGGGGCGGCACGACGGTATGGCGGCCTTCTCGGGGCCGGGCGGCAGCGCCATCCTGATCCGCAACCACGAGGTCACCGGGCCCGTCGGCGCGTTCGGCGACAAGGCCAGGGCCTACGACCCGATGGCCGGGGGCGGCACCTCGACGCTGCGGGTCACCCGCTACGGAGAGGTGCTCAAGAGCGCTCCCTCGCTGAACGGCACCCTGCACAACTGCTCGGGCGGCCCCATGCTCTGGCGCGCCTGGGTGAGCTGCGAGGAGACGGTCAACGGGCCCGACGTGGCCGACGACTTCTCCGGCGGTGACAACTCCAAGCTCACCGAGAAGCACGGCTACCTCTTCGAGGTGCCCGTCCACGGCACCGCCCGCGCCAGGCCGATCAGGTCGGCGGGGCGCTTCCCGCACGAATCGGCCGCGTTCGACCCCTCCACGGGCGCGCTCTACCTCACCGAGGACAACTTCGCCTTCCCATCGGGCTTCTACCGCTACCTGCCGCCGAAACATCCCGTCCAGGCCGGGCGACTGCTCGACGGCGGCCGGTTGCAGATGCTCGCCGTCAAGGGAGCCAAGCGCAAGGACCTGTCCGCAGGGCAGCCGGCCGGCGCCACGTACGCCGCCGTCTGGGTGGACATCGACGACCCCGACCCCGACTTCAAGGGACGGCCGGCCAACGACGAGGCCGTCCAGGCCGTGGGCAAGCAGGGCAGGGAGGCGGGCGCGGCGATCTTCTCCAGGCTGGAGGGCGCCGTCTACCACCAGGGGACGGTCTACTTCGTCTCCACCCAGGGCGGGGCCACCGCGCAGGGCGAACGGCCACCTTCCGGGTTCGGCAAGGGGCGGGGGCAGGTGTGGGCCTACGAGACGTGGAGCGAGCGGCTCAAGCTCGTCTACGAGTCGCCGCGCTCGTCCGTGCTGGATCTGCCCGACAACGTCACGGTGAGCAGGCGCGGGACGCTGGTGTTGTGCGAGGACGGCGACGGCGACAACTACCTGCGCGGGCTCACCAGGGCGGGGGAGATCTTCGACTTCTGCCGCCTGGAGCCCATCCCCGGCGACGAGGGCGCGGAGTTCGCCGGGTCCACCTTCGGCCCCGGCGGCCACACGCTGTACGTCAACGTCCAGGCCAAACAGGGCCGGTCGATCGCCATCTGGGGTCCGTGGGAGCGGGGCCGGTTTTGACTATGGTTGGACGATGATCCTGGGCATCGGCGTCGACATCGTGGACATCGCCCGCTTCGAGGCCGCGCTGGAGCGCACCCCGGAGCTCAAAGACCGGCTGTTCACCGAGATCGAGAAGCCGCTGCCGGTGCGGTCGCTGGCCGCCAGGTTCGCCGCCAAGGAGGCCGTGGCCAAGGCGCTGGGCGCCCCCAGGGGGCTCGGCCACCTGGAGGCCGAGGTGCGCCGCGACGAGCTCGGCAAGCCGGAGCTGCGGATCACGGGCAAGGCCGCGGAGGTCGCCTACGGGCTGGGCGTCAAACGCTGGCACATCTCGCTCAGCCACGACGCGGGCGTCGCCGTGGCCTACGTGATCGCTGAGGGATAGCTTCGGATCATGCGCACTGCCTACACCGCCGACCAGATCCGGGCCGCCGAGCACGTCCTGATGGCGCCGCTGCCCGAGGGGACGCTCATGCAGCGAGCCGCCTCCGGGCTCGCCTCCGTCTGCGCCGATCTGCTCGGCCGCGTCTACGGCAAACGTGTCGTGCTTGTTGTGGGCAGCGGCGACAACGGCGGCGACGCGCTTTACGCGGGCGAGCGGCTGGCCAGGCGCGGGGCCTGGGTGGGAGCCGTTCTGGCCGGGTCCAGGACGCACGAGGCGGGGCTGCGGGCGTTCACGGAGGCCGGCGGGCGGGTCGTGGACGCGGCGGCCGTCGAGGAGGCCGACCTGATCGTCGACGGGCTCGTGGGCATCGGGGCGGCGGGGGCGCTGCGGGAGCCGTACGCGGGGCTGGTCGAGGCCGCCAACGCCGCCCGCGCCCCGATCGTCGCCGTCGACGTGCCCAGCGGCGTGGACGCGAGCAGCGGCCGCGTGCAGGGCGCGGCGGTCCGCGCGAAGGTGACCGTGACCATGGGCGCCTACAAGACCGGGCTGCTCATCGACCCGGGGGCCGTCCACGCGGGTGCCGTCGAGCTGATCGACATCGGGCTCGGCGCCTACCTGCCCGACCCCGACGTGGCCGCGCTGACCGGCGGCGACGTGGACGTCCTGCTGCCCAGACCCGACAAGGAATCGGACAAATACCGCAGGGGCGTGCTGGGGGTGGCGGCGGGAAGCGACCGGTTCACCGGGGCCGCCGTGCTGGCCGTGGGCGGCGCGCTGCGCGCCGGGGTGGGCATGGTCCGCTACGCGGGCACGGGCGCGCCCGTCGCGCAGGTGCGCTCGCACTGGCCGGAGGCCGTCGTCACCGAGCTCGACAGGCCCTCGATCGAGAACGTCGGACGGGTGCAGGCCTGGGTGCTCGGGCCGGGGCTCGGCACCGGCGACTGGGCCCACGAGCTGGTGGCCAGGGTGCTCGAATCCGGCGTCCCCGTGCTGATCGACGCCGACGCGCTGACGCTGGTGGCAGGGGACCGGGGGCTGCTGCGGCGTACGGCGCCGGTGCTGATCACGCCGCACGCCGGCGAGCTGGCCCGGCTGATCAAGGCCGACCGGGAGCAGATCGAGGCGGCGCGGCTGGAGCACGCGCGGCGGGCGGCGGCGGAGCTGGGCGTGACCGTGTTGCTCAAGGGCTCCACCACCGTGGTGGCCGAGGAGTCGAGACCGGCCCGCGTGAACGTCACGGGCACGCCCTGGCTGGCCACCGGCGGCACGGGGGACGTGCTGTCGGGGGTGGCGGGCGCTCTGCTGGCCCAGGGTCTGAGCTGCTACGACGCCGCGGCGTGCGGGGCCTTCCTGCACGGGCTGGCGGGCCGGTTCGCCGCGTCGGGGGCGCCTTTGACGGCCGCGGGGGTGGCCTCGGCCGTCCCCAGGGCGATCAGGGCCGTTTCAGGAGAGATCGCGTAGCCTCCGGCGAGGCGGAAATCGCGCTCGACCACGCCCTGTGAGCTGCCACACTAGGAGGATGCATACCCCCGCGCAGGCCAGGGTCGATCTGGCGGCCATCCGGCACAACGTGGCGCTGCTCAAAGAGCGTGCCTCCGGCGCCGAGCTGATGGGCGCAGTCAAGGCCGACGCCTACGGACACGGCCTGGTGCCCTCGGCGGAGGCGGTGCTGGAGGGCGGCGCGAGCCGACTGGGCACGGCGTTCGTCAGCGAGGCGCTGGCGCTGCGCGAGGGCGGCGTGACCGCGCCGATCCTGGCCTGGCTGATCACCCCGGGCGAGCCGCTCGACGAGGCCCTGCGGCACGACATCGAGGTGTCCGCCTCCGAGGTGCGACTGCTCGACGGCATCGCCGAGGCCGCGCGGCGCACGGGCCGCACCGCCAAGGTGCACCTGGAGGCCGACACCGGGATGAGCAGGGGCGGCGCGCCGCCGGCCGCCTGGCCCGAACTGGTGGCCAGGGCGCTGGAGCTGCGTGCCGAGGAGGCCGTCGAGATCGTCGGGCTCTGGTCCCACTTCGCCTGCGCCGACATCCCCGGGCATCCGTCGATCGCCCAGCAGCTGGAGGCGTTCGAGACGGCGTTGAAGACGGCCGAGCAGGCCGGCGCGGCCGGATCGCAGGTGATCAGGCACATCGCCAACTCCGCCGCCATCGTGACTCTGCCCGCCGCCCACTACGACCTGGTCAGGCCGGGCATCGCCATGTACGGCCTGAGCCCTATCCCCGAGCTGGGCGACTTCGGGCTCAGGCAGGCGATGACCCTCGTGGCCCAGGCCGGGCTGGTCAAGCGGGTGCCCGAGGGCTCGGGGGTCTCCTACGCCCACCTCTTCGTCACCGAGCGCGAGACGACGCTCGGGCTGGTCCCGCTCGGATACGCCGACGGGATACTCCGGCACGCGACGGGTCGCGCGGAGGTGCTGGCGGGCGGGCGCCGCCGGTTGATCGCCGGCCGGGTGTGCATGGACCAGTTCATGATCGACATGGGCGACGA
The DNA here is from genome assembly GCF_042650645.1 of Nonomuraea purpurea. NCBI lineage: Bacteria > Bacillati > Actinomycetota > Actinomycetes > Streptosporangiales > Streptosporangiaceae > Nonomuraea > Nonomuraea purpurea. Next base: position 261,810 of record NZ_JBHSBI010000013.1, on the reverse strand, counting down.
CCCGCTGTCGGCGGGTGAGGAGGTCGTGCTGTTCGGGCCGGGCGACGGGGGCGAGCCGACCGCTCAGGAATGGGCGGATAATCTCGGCACGATCACCCATGAGATCGTGACGAGGATCGGCGCGCGAGTTCCACGGGTCTACGAGCACAGGAGCTCGAAGTGACGCAGCGCACTTCGCGCCGGCCATGAGCGGAGAAGGATCGGGGAGATGACGACGACAACACGGCGCAGGGTAGGGATCGCCGGCGCGCTCGTCGGTGCGGCCTCGGCCGGGGTCGCGGCGGCGGCGCTGGCCAAGCGGTACGCGGTCGGCCGGATCAGGCTGCGCCCCGACGCCGAGGCCAGCGAGCCGTTCGGCGAGCTGCGCGGCCGGGATCGCACGCTCATCACCTCCGACGGCAAGGCCCTGCACGTCGAGATCGACGGGCCGGAAAATGCTGAAGTGACCGTTGTGCTCTGCCACGGCTACTGCCTCAGCCTGGAGTCCTGGCACTACCAGCGCAAGGACCTGCGAGAAAACTATCGCCTCGTGCTGTGGGACCAGCGCTCCCACGGGCGTTCGCAGCGCGGCAGCGCCGACGACAGCACGATCGACCGGCTGGGCGACGACCTGGCCGAGGTGATCGAGCAGTTCGTGCCGGGGCCGTGCGTCCTGATCGGCCACTCCATGGGCGGCATGACGATCATGGCGCTGGCCGACCGCCACCCCGAGCTGTTCGGCGACAAGATCCGCGCCGTGGCGCTGATCGCGACCTCGGCGGGCAAGCTGGCCGAGCTCACGCTGGGCCTGCCCGCGATGGTGTCCAAGGTCGTGCACAAGGTGGCGCCGTCCACGGTCTCGATACTGGGCAAGGGCGGCGCGCTGGTCGACAGGACCCGGCGCGTGGGCAGCGACATCGCCTTCCTGATGACCCGCTACATGGGCTTCGGCGACTCCAAGAACATCAGTCCGACCGTGGTCGACTTCGCCGAGTCGATGATCAGGGCCACCCCCACCGAGGTCGTCGCCGACTTCTACCCGGCGCTGATGAACCACGACAAACTCTCCGCCCTCGACGTGCTCGACCCGATCCCCACCGCGATCCTGGTCGGCGACCGCGACTGGCTGACCCCGCCCGACCACAGCAGGGCCATCGCCGCCGCGCTGCCCAAGGCGCAGCTCACCGAGGTGCCCGACACCTCCCACCTGATCCAGCTCGAACGTCCGGGCGTCGTCAACGACGCGCTGCGCGACCTGATCAAGAGGGTGGAGCCGTAGTGAGGCTCGCGACCGCCGAGGACATGCGCGCGTACGGCGCCCGCCTGGCCGCCCTGCTGCGCCCCGGAGACCTGCTCGTCCTGTCGGGCCCGCTCGGCGCGGGAAAGACCACGCTCGTGCAGGGCCTCGCGGAGGGGCTCAAGGTACGCGGCCCGATCACCTCGCCCACCTTCGTGATCGCCAGGGTGCACCCGTCGCTGCACCAGGGCCCGCCGCTCGTCCACGCCGACGCCTACCGGCTGGGCGGCGACCTGGAGGTGGACGACCTCGACCTCGACGCCTCCCTCGACGAGTCCATCACCGTCGTCGAGTGGGGCGAGGGGCTCGTCGAGGGCCTGGCCGACGACCGGCTGGAGATCCACATCGACCGCGAGGCCGGCGACGAGGCCCGGATCGTGACCGTGCGCGGCGTGGGCCCCAGATGGGCCGACACGCCGTCTGATCCGCTAGAAGGCTAAAACCCCGGCCAAAGCCCGGCAATGGTGGCACCCTTGACCTACCAGGCCAATGATCATTGGTCGGTGATTTGCCCAGAATTTCTGGGTATCAGGAGGGGCGACATCCATAGTTTTGATGGATGCTGGGTTGCAAGACGGCAAAGTGGGGTGCGGCCGGTGCTCAGGGTCAGGCGAGTCGCGTGCGCGGGAGCCATCGTCATGGTCGGGCTGACCGGCTGCTCGGCTTCGGCGGAGTCAGATCCGACAACCACGCCGACACCCACGGCCAGCGGCACGGCGGCCCAGACGGCCAACCCCACCGCCACCCCCACGGCCACCAGGCGCACCATCTCCGTCGAGCTCAACCCCGACCGTGTCACCGCGGGCGAGACGTCCACCGTGTGGGTCCTGGCCAACTGCCCGGTGCCGACCGGCGGCCCCGCCCATACCGGCACCGCGACGTCCAAGGCGTTCGTCAACGGCGTCACGCTCAACCCCGTCCCCGCCTCCTCCGCCAGCCCCAAGCCGTCCGCAGGCTCGCCCTGGGTGCGCGGCGAGGCGCAGATCTCGGGAACGGTCGGGCGCGGCAGCTACCGGGTCGACGTCAAGTGCGACGGCACCAACGACCTGGGCCGGGCCACGCTGCGGGTGGCCGCGGCCGAGGCCCTGCCGAGCAATGTGCCCAGCAAGGCGCCCAAGGCGGGCGGCGGCGGCACGTACGCCCAGGACGCCGATGAGGGGTCCCCCATCCCGTTCGGCACCGCGGGCGTGCTCGCCGGGCTGGCACTGGCCGCGGGCGTGGGCATCGCGGTCAAGCGGCGCAACCGGGCGTAGCCGATGGCCCGACCAGGACGGGTGGTGCTCGCGGGCGCCATCACGGGTCTGGTGCTGGTCGCGTTTGGCAAGAACATGCAGACCGGCACCACCCCCGCCGCGGCCGTCGTGCCCGAGAGCATCGACATCCCCTCGATCGAGGTCGAGGCCCCGCTGATGAAGCTCGGCCTGGAGAAGGACGGCGAGGTCGAGCTGCCGCCCTACGAGAAGCCGAAGCTGGCCGGCTGGTACTCCGGCAGCGCCGTGCCCGGCGACAAGGGCGCCTCGGTGATCATCGGCCACGTCGACACCAAGACGGCCCCGGCCGTGTTCTACAAGCTCAGGCACTTACGCAAGGGCGAGACCGTCAAGGTCGAGCGCAGCGACGGCAAGGTCGTGCGCTTCAAGGTCGACTCGATCGAGCAGGTGCACAAGGACTCCTTCCCGACCAGGCGCGTGTACATGGAGGACGGGCTCAGGCTCGTCACCTGCGGGGGCAAGTTCGACTCCGCCAAGGGTGAATATCTCGACAACATCATCGTGTACGCCTCCAAGGCCTGAAAACGGCTTGCGCCGGTCGGAGATCATGGCGACATGAACGTCGAGACCAACCCGCCCGCGACCGGCTCCCGTGTGCCGTGGCAGGACGTCCATCCGCTGGTGCGCGAGAGGGTGGAGCACTTTCTCGGCGGGCGCGTGGTGGCGGCCCACACCCAGCCGGGAGGCTTTTCTCCCGCGGCCGCGGTCAGGATCGTCACGGAGGGCGGGCGGCGCGCGTTCGTCAAGGCCGTCGGCCCCGGGCCGAACCCCGACACCCCCCGCCTCTTCCGGTCCGAGCTCAAGATCGCCGCGGCCCTCCCCGAGTCCGTGCCCGCGCCCAGGCTGCTGGCCGGGTTCGAGGCCGAGGGCTGGGTGGCGCTGGTCTTCGAGGACGTCGAGGGCGCGCACCCCGAGGTGCCGTGGCGGCGCGATCAGCTCGACCGGGTGCTGGCCGCCATCGGAGAGATGTCGGCCGCGCTCACGCCCGCGCCCATCGCCGCGCCGCCGATCGCCGAGGTGTTCGGTGAGTCGTTCGCCGGCTGGCGGCGGCTGCTCGACGAGGACGCCGACGGCCTCGACCCTTGGGCGCTGCGCCACCTCGACGAGCTGGCCGAGCTGGAGTCCGGCTGGGCCGCCGCCGCGGCGGGCGACAGCCTGGTCCACGCCGACCTGCGGGCGGACAACATCCTGCTCGCCGGCGACCGCGTCTTCTTCGTCGACTGGCCGTGGGCCTGCGTGGGCGCGCCCTGGTTCGACCTGGTGGGCATGCTGCCGTCGGTCGGCATGCAGGGCGGGCCGCCGCCGCACGAGATCTTCCCCGATGTCGATCCGGCCGCGGTCACCTCGGTGGTCGCCGCGCTGGCCGGCTTCTTCGCCGAGCACGCCCGCCTGCCCGACCCGCCGGGGATCCCCACGGTCAGGGCGTTCCAGCGGGCTCAGGGCGTGGTCGCGCTCGACTGGCTGAAACGGCGTACCGGCTGGGTGTGAGCCGTCCTGCGGGTAGGCTAAACAGTCGTGCTGGTCCTGGCCTTTGATACCGCGACGCCCGCCGTCACCGCCGCCCTCCACGACGGGGAGCGGGTGCTCGCCGAGTCGACGACGATCGACGCCCGGCGTCATGGTGAACTGCTCGTGCCCACGGTCGAGCGGGTGCTGCGCGAGGCGGGCGCCACGCTGCGCGAGGTGAGCGCCATCGTGGCGGGCAGCGGCCCCGGGCCCTACACGGGGCTGCGCGTGGGGCTGATGACCGCTCAGGGGCTCGCCACCACGCTGGGCGTTCCCGCGTACGGCGTGTGCACGCTCGACGCGGTCGCCTATGGCAGCGGGCGCGCCGAGCCGTTCCTGGTGGCCACCGACGCGCGGCGCAAAGAGGTGTTCTGGGCGCGTTACACCGACATGCGCACCCGGCGCGACGGGCCCTTCGTCGACCGGCCCGCCGACGTCCCGGTGGAGGGGCTGCCGGTCGTGGGCGCGGGCGCCGACCTCTACCCCGACATTCTGGGCAAGAGCGACGCTCCGCCCTACCCCTACGCGGGCGCCCTGGCCGCCCTGGCGGCCGAGCGGCTGGCCGAGGGCACGCCCCTCGATCCGCCCCGCCCGATCTACCTGCGCAGGCCCGACGCGGTGGTGCCGGGCGCGCCCAAGAGGGTGACGGCGTGAAGATCAGGCCGATGACCACGGACGACCTGCCGGCGGTCATGGCGATCGAGCAGGCCACGTTCCCGCTCGACGCGTGGAGCGAGGGCATGATGCGCGGCGAGCTGGATGAGATGCCCCGTTCACGCCACTACGTGGTGGCCCTGGTCGGCGACGAGATCGTCGCCTACGCCGGGCTCGCCGCCGCCGCCGACCAGGCCGACGTGCAGACCATCGCGGTGCTGGAGCGCCACCAGGGCACCGGCATCGGCAGCGCGATGCTGACCGAGCTGCTCGGCGAGGCGCACCGCAGGGGAGCGCGGGAGATCTTCCTTGAGGTACGCGCCGACAACCCGCGCGCGCAGGCGGTCTACCGGCATTTCGGGTTCGAGGAGATCGGTACCCGTCGCCGCTACTACGACGACGGCACCGACGCGATCATGATGAGAAGGAAGCTTGGTGACTGACGCACCCCTGGTCCTGGGCATCGAGACCTCCTGCGACGAGACCGGCATCGGCATCGTCAGGGGCCACACCCTGCTGGCCAACACGATCGCCTCCAGCATGGACGAGCACGCCAGGTACGGCGGCGTGGTGCCCGAGGTCGCCTCGCGCGCCCATCTGGAGGCCATGACGCCCACCGTGGAGGCCGCACTGGCCGAAGCCGGGCTGAAGTTCTCCGACATCGACGCCATCGCCGTCACGGCCGGTCCAGGGCTGGCCGGGGCCCTGCTGGTGGGGGTCGCGGCGGCCAAGTCATATGCGCTCGGGCTCGGCGTGCCCCTCTACGGCGTCAACCACCTGGCCGCCCACGTGGCCGTCGACCAGCTCGAACACGGGCCGCTGCCCAAGCCGTGCATCGCCATGCTGGTCTCCGGCGGGCACTCCTCGCTGCTGCTCGTGCCCGACGTGGCCGAAGACGTGATCTCGCTCGGCTCGACCGTCGACGACGCGGCCGGCGAGGCGTTCGACAAGGTCGCCAGGGTGCTGGGGCTGCCGTTCCCCGGCGGGCCGCACATCGACAGGGTCGCCCGCGACGGCTCGGGCAGCGCGATCGTGTTCCCCCGCGGCAAGATCGACGACGGCACGCTCGACTTCTCCTTCTCCGGCCTCAAGACCGCCGTGGCGCGCTGGGTCGAGGCCCGCGAGGCGTCGGGCGAGTCCGTCCACGTGCCCGACGTGGCCGCCTCCTTCCAGGAGGCCGTGGTCGACGTGCTGACCCGCAAGGCGCTGCAGGCCTGCCGCAAGTACGAGGTGCGCGACCTGCTCGTCGGCGGCGGCGTGGCGGCCAACTCCCGGCTGCGGGCGCTGGCTCAGGAGCGGTGCGAGGCGGCGGGGGTGCGCCTGCGGGTGCCCAGGCCCGGCCTGTGCACCGACAACGGCGCCATGGTCGCGGCCCTGGGCTCCGACCTGGTGGCGGCCGGGGTCACGCCGTCGACGCTGGAGATCCCCGCCGACTCCTCACTGCCGATCACGACCGTTCACGTGTGAGCCCTGCCGGCTCCGGGTCAGTCCTTCGCCCTGATGGGGCGCAGGAGGGCTTCGGCCAGGGCCAGCATGGTCTCCTCCAGGGCGCCGAGGCGCCTGGTCAGGTCGTTGGTCGCCGGCGCCACGATGCCGGTGACGGTCGCGGCCAGCTCGTCGCGGTCGGGGCGCGTCCTGACCAGGTCGGTGAGGGTGTTCGCGGCGGCGGTCAGCCGCTCGGCCTGCTCGCCGGTCTGCGCCTTGACGAGCTCGCCGACCCGCTCGGGGATGGCCAGGGCGGCGGGTAGCTGGCTGACGCGCTGGTGGACGGCCTCGATGCGGTCGTCGACCGACTCCAGGTGCTCGCCGGCCTGCTGGGCGCGGGTGGCCAGGCCGTTCATGTGGGTGTCGAGGCCGTTGAAGCGGGTGTCGAGGCCGCTGACGTGGCCGTCGATCGTGTCGAGCCGGCCGCTCAGGCTCTCTTCGGCCTCGACCAGGCGCTCGTCGATGGCGTCGATCTGGTTGTCGAGCTTGTTGAAGCGGCCCTCGTTGCGGGTGGCGCCCTCGCTGAGGCGCTGGTCGGTGGCGGAGATGTGGTCGTCGAGGGCCGCGTAACGGGCGTCGATGCGGACGTCGAGCGCGTCGAAGCGGTCGTCGTGGCGGCCCAGGTGGCCGTCTACCGCGCTCAGCCGCCTGTCGACGCCGCCGAGCTGGCCGTCCATGGACATGAGGCGCTTGTCGAGGCCGCCCATCCTGCCGTCGAGGCCGTCGAGCCTGCCGTCGATGTCGGACAGGCACTCCTCGGTGGACTCCAGGCGGCCGTCGAACCCGGTCAGCCTGGTTTCGAGGCTCATGAGGCGGCCCTCGGCGCGTTCGAGCCTGGAGTCGACGCCGCTGAGCCGGGCGGCCAGCCGCTGCTCGCTCTCGCCGAGCTGGACGGCGAGGTGCTGGTCGGCCTCGTCGAGCCGGGTGGTCAGACGCTGCTCGATGTCGGACAGATGAGTGGTGAGCTGCTCGTCGGCCTCCTTGAGGCGCAGGGCCACGCGCTCGTCGGTCTCGGCGAGCTGGGCGGCGACCCGCTGGTCGGTCTCGTCGAGGCGGCTGCCGAGGCGCTGGCCCGTCTCCTCCAGCCGCGCGGTCAGCCGCTGCTCGGCGGCGTCGAGGCGGCTGCTGAGGTGCTCGTCGGTGACGTCGAGGCGCGCGGTGAGACGTTCGTCGGTCGCGTCGAGCCTGGCCGTGAGCTGCTCGCCCGTCTCCTCCAGACGGGTCGTCAGCCGCTGGTCGGTCTCGTCGAGCCTGGCGGTGAGCCGCTGGTCGGTCTCCTCCAGGCGGGTGGTCAGGCGCTGCTCGGCGGCTTCGGCCTGGGCGGACATCTGCTCGGCCGTGCCCGTCAGCCGCTCGTTGACGCTCTCGGACAGGTCGCCGACCACGATCTCGACGCGGTCGGTACGGGTGGCCAGCTCGGACATCGACTTGTCGAGCCTGGTGAACCTGCCGGCCGCGGCCTCCATACTCGAATGCAGGTTGGCCAGCGTCACGGCGAAATCGGACATTCCCTTGGTGATGCCATCAGTGGTGTCGAGCACGGACTGCAGCCGGTTGAGCGCCTCCTCCACGCTCTCGCCCACGGTGCCGAGGTCGGCCCACAGGCTCGGCAGCTCGGCGACCGGGGTGACCCTGGCGTCCACGTGGTTGACCCGCTCGCCGACGGCGTCGACGTGGTCGCGGACCGCCTCGACGTGCTGGGCCAGCCCCTCGGCCCACATCGGCGGCTTGGCGGTGATCTCGTCGAGCCGCCCGCTGACCGATTCGAGCGTGCCGCTGAGCCCGCCCAGCTCGCGCTCTCGCACCTCGCGCAGCAGCCACTCCATGCCCTCCAGCCGCTGGCGGATCTCGTCGAGCACCGCGCCCTGGGTGCGCTGCTCGTACACATGATCTTGGGCGGCACGCGCGAGGAGGTCTCGCATCCTCTCGGAGACCGCGGACTGGCCGCCTGCCTGGAGAAGGGTGGTGTGGTTGGAATGGTCCACCGAAAGGCTCCTTCGTCGCCGACGGTCTGCCGCGCAGCGGTGGGATAGGTCCGGTTTGCAAATGAACGGGCGAGAACGCGGGGCACCGCATTAGCAGGGAGAACTCCCGCCCGTCCACCTTAGCCTTTCGATCAAGGTCAGGCGGGGGCGAATCCAAAGATCGGGATTAGCTCCTGACTCACCTGTTCATGCAGGTAGAAGGGGGTTGCAGATGAGAACTGAGGGTTTGTCGAGAATTCTGGTAAGGATGATTACCGAGGAATTGTCCCCTTTGAGCCGCAAATCGGTGCGGAGCCGTTCGATGTCGACGGCGGAGCCGCGCTTTTTGATGGTGACATTTCCGATTTTTCGCTCTCGGAGTATCGCGCGCAGCTTTTTCAGTGAGAACGGGATGACGTCGGTCACTTCATACCGGGTCGCCCATGGGGTGTTCGTCGGGTCGTCGGCCGCGATGTAGGCGATCATCGGGTCGAGCAGACGGCCATCGACCATCTCGGCCACCTCGCCCACGAGGTGCGCCCGGATGGCGGCGCCGTCCGGCTCGTACACGTAGCGGCCGACGGGGCCGACAGGGGCCCGCGCGCCCGTGGCGGTCAGGGTGTGCCCGGCGGGCAGCAGGGTGGCCTGCCGGGGCCCGCCCTCGCCGGCCCAGATCGTGGCCTCCTTGACCTCGCCCTTGAAGGAGATCCACTCGGCCTGGGCGCCTTCGGGGATGAACTCGTACGGGATGCCGGGGGCGACCTTGAGGCAGGCTCTGCGGGCCCTGGAGACCAGATCGAGGACCACGGGCCAGGGCGGCGAGTAGGCCATGGGGTCGAACGTCCTGCCCCTGCTCGTACGGCGGGCCGGGTCGGCGAACAGGACGTCGTAATCCTCCGGCCTGATCGTCGCCGCGTCGGCCACGGTCACCGTCACCCGGTCGCCCAGCCCGAGCGCCTCGGCGTTGGCCCCGGCCACGGCCGCGGTCAGCGGGTCGGCGTCCACGGCCGTCACCGTGCAGCCCGCGCGCGCCAGGGCGATGAGGTCGCCGCCGATGCCGCAGCAGGCGTCCACGACCGTGGGCGAACCCGCGCCCTCGGTCAGGCGGCGGGCGCGGTGCTCGGCGACCTCGGCGCGGGTGGACTGTTCGAGGCCGTGGGGCGTGAAGTACATCGAGCCTGCGTCCTGGCCGAACTTGGCTCTGGCGCGTTCGCGCAGGGTCGCCTGGGTCAGGGCCGCCGAGGTGAGCGTCGCGTCGTACGTCCTGCGCAGCTTCGTCGCGGCGGCGACCGGGTCGGCGCCGGCGAGCTCTCCCGCCGCGGCGAGCGCCTGCCGGCCGCGCGGGGTGAGCAGCTCGTTGAAGGCGTCGAGGTCCACGTCGAACGACGTTAGCGCGACCGCGGGGGTCGAGAGGCCGCGAGGGTGGGGCTCTCACGGGGGCCGGGGGCGTCCCCGCACGACGCCGGGGTGTCGCCCAGGGAGACCAGCAGCTTGCGCAGCAGGGCCGACAGGGCCTCGCGGTCGGTGGGCGACAGCCCGGCGAGCAGGCGGTCCTCGTTGGCCGCGTGCCGCTCCAGGACGTCGTCGACCACCCGGCGCCCCTCCTCCGTGAGCGACACCAGCGTCTTGCGCCGGTTGCCCGGCGCCTGCCCGCGGGTGACCAGCCCCCGCTTGACCAGGTGGTCCATCCGGTTGGTGAGGGCGCCGGGACTGACCATCCCGGCCGTGGACATGTCCTTCATGCACATCGTGGCGTCGTCGCCGTTGCGCAGCAGCGTGGCCAGCATGTCGAACTCCCACGCCTCCAGCCCGTGCCCGGTCAGGAACTCCCTGGCCCCACGCTCCAGCAGCCGCGAGGCGCGCGACACCCGTCCGGCGACACCCATGGGGGACACGTCGACGTCGGGCCGCGTACGCGCCCATTGCCCGATGATCACATCGATCGCGTCATCCACCCTGATATCGTAGCAAAACTTTAACATTGAAATATTTGACGTTGTCACCTTGTGCGGCATGGCCTGAAGAGCCGGGCGCGTAGGCCGTCCACGTCGGCGCGGCGGGGCATCGGGGCCGACCTCGTCATAGGCTGGTGGGCCTGATCGCTCTCAGCAGACGCGTTCGTGTTGACTGTCAAGCCCCTCTTGCATATGTTTCCTGTTGGCACTCTCCCCTTGAGAGTGCCAAACGTGCGACGAGGCAGGTCTGACACCCGCGACGGCAGGCCCCGCTGGTCGCCTCTTCTAGATCATTCAAATCTGAAGGGGAGGTCCGATCGTGACGACCGCCACCAAGGTTCCCGTTAAGCCGCTCGGCGACCGCATTGTGGTTCAGCCGCTTGAGGCAGAGCAGACCACCGCTTCCGGCCTGGTCATCCCGGACACCGCCAAGGAGAAGCCGCAGGAGGGCAAGGTCCTCGCGGTGGGCCCCGGCAACTGGGATGAGGACGGCGACAAGCGGATTCCGCTCGACGTCTCCGAGGGCGACATCGTCCTCTACAGCAAGTACGGCGGCACCGAGGTCAAGTACGGCGGCGAGGAGTACCTCGTGCTCTCCGCCCGCGACGTTCTCGCGATCATCGAGAAGTAAGCCGGATGTGTCGAGCCCCGGGCGCTCTTGAGGGCGGCCGGGGCTTTCGACGCTAGGAGAGGACTTTCAGCAATGGCGAAGATCCTGGAGTTCAACGAGGACGCCCGCCGCGCGCTCGAGCGCGGCGTGAACGCCCTCGCGGACGCCGTGAAGGTAACCCTCGGCCCGCGTGGCCGCAACGTCGTCATCGACAAGAAGTTCGGTGCGCCGACGATCACGAACGACGGTGTGACCATCGCTCGTGAGATCGAGCTGGAAGAGCGCTACGAGAACCTCGGCGCCCAGCTCGCCAAGGAAGTGGCCACCAAGACCAACGACATCGCGGGCGACGGCACCACCACCGCGACCGTCCTGGCCCAGGCCATGGTCCGCGAGGGCCTGCGCAACGTGGCGGCCGGCGCCTCGCCGCTGTCGCTCAAGCGCGGCATCGACAAGGCCGCCAGGGAGATCAGCGACAAGCTGCTCGCCAGCGCCCGGCCGGTCGAGGACAAGAAGGAGATCGCCAACGTCGCGACGATCTCCGCTCAGGACGCGCAGATCGGCGACCTGATCGCCGAGGCGTTCGACAAGGTGGGCAAGGACGGTGTCCTCACCGTCGAAGAGTCCAACGCCATGGGCATGGAGCTCGAGTTCACCGAGGGCATGCAGTTCGACAAGGGCTACCTGTCGGCCTACATGGTCACCGACCCCGAGCGCATGGAGTCGGTCCTCGAGGACGCCTACATCCTGATCACCCAGGGCAAGATCGCCTCCATCGCGGACTTCCTGCCGCTGCTGGAGAAGATCGCCCAGACGAAGAAGCCGCTCCTGGTGATCGCCGAGGACGTCGAGGGCGAGGCCCTGGCCGTTCTGGTCACCAACAAGATCCGCGGCACCTTCACCTCCGTGGCCGTCAAGGCCCCGGGCTTCGGCGACCGCCGCAAGGCGATGCTGCAGGACATCGCGATCCTCACCGGCGGCCAGGTCGTCAGCGAGGAGGTCGGCCTCAAGCTGGAGCACGTCGGTCTCGAAGTGCTCGGCCAGGCCCGCCGCGTCGTGGTGACCAAGGACAACACGACCATCGTCGACGGCGCAGGCGACCAGCAGGCCATCGAGGACCGGGTCAAGGAGATCAAGATTGCCGTCGAGCAGTCCGACTCCGACTGGGACCGCGAGAAGCTGCAGGAGCGTCTGGCCAAGCTCGCCGGCGGTGTGTGCGTGCTGCGTGTCGGCGCGGCCACCGAGGTGGAGCTGAAGGAGAAGAAGCACCGCCTCGAGGACGCGATCTCCGCCACGCGCGCCGCGATCGAGGAGGGCATCGTCTCCGGCGGTGGCTCCGCGCTCATCCACGTCTCCAAGGAGATCGACGACCTCGGCCTGACGGGCGACGAGGCCACCGGTGTCGGCGTCGTGCGCCGCGCGCTGGTCGAGCCGGCCCGCTGGATCGCCGAGAACGCCGGTCTGGAGGGCTACGTGGTGACGCACAAGGTCGCCGAGCTCTCCGCCGGTCAGGGCCTCAACGCCGCCACCGGCGAGTACGGCGACCTGATCGCCCAGGGCGTCATCGACCCGGTCAAGGTCACGCGGTCGGCTGTGCAGAATGCGGCTTCCATCGCCGGCATGCTGCTCACCACCGAGGCCCTCGTGGTCGACAAGCCCGAGGAGGAGGCCCCGGCCGCCGGCCAGGGTCACGGGCACGGGCACGGCCACTGACCTTTTCTCCCGCCGTTCATGGCCCGCACCCGGAGGGGGTGCGGGCCATGCGCGTTTCCGGGCCAGGAACATGCGGCGCCGCCCGGGGGAGCTTGTGGGTCGGCGGGGGGAAGTGGGGGAAAAGGTGGATTAATGGAGTAAACCAGGGGTGGGCGATAAGCGTCGGGGGTCTGACAATTGTCGCGCATTCTGGGTTATGGGATGAAACATTATGTCAGCAGATAAGGCTTAGTGTGGTCATTTGATTACGGGCGGTTATCGTCGCTTCAATGTGACCAATCCGTAGCCGTTCGCCATGACGACAGGCCGGATCAGTGCGGGCATAGTGCCTATCGTGAGCGAGGGAAGCGTCGCCGACGCCAAAATTGGGGTAAGGCTCGCGTCGAGACTTCCGGCACGGACGGATGACTCCGACCTTAGGGAACTGACGAGCCTTGCCGTGCAGGGAGATCGCAGTGCGATCGAATCCCTGCTCGGTGAGTTGCGTCCAATGGTGGTGCGGTATTGCCGTGCCAGGCTGGGCAGGGTTTCAGGGCAATATCACATTGCCGATGACGTGGCCCAGGAGGTGTGCATCGCGGTCCTGTCCGCGCTGCCGCGATACCGGGACATGGGGCGGCCTTTCGCGTCCTTCGTCTTCGGGATCGCCTCGCACAAGGTGGCCGACGCGTTGCGGAGCTCCGTGCGCTCGGCCGTGCCGACCCAGAATCTGCCCGATGGACCTGACGACGGGCCGGGGCCCGAGGAAACGGTCGTCCGGTACATCGAGGTGGAGCACGCGCGCAGGCTGCTGGCCCGGTTGCCGGACAACCAGCGGGAGTTGCTGCTGTTGCGGGTGGTGTCGGGACTGTCTGCCGAGGAGACCGGTAATGTACTCGGTATGTCACCAGGTGCGGTCCGCGTCGCTCAACATCGGGCGTTGGCCAGGTTGCGGCAGATGGCGGAGCTGGAGTCGGCTTGACGCCAGAGGAAGAGACCGACGCGCTGCTCGATGCGCTCGGTCGTGGAGAGGTGCCTGCCTCAGGCGATCCAGCCGTGCGGCTGCTGGCCGCGCTGCTCGATGATGTCGGTCAGCGGCGTTCCTCCGTGTCGATGACGCCGTCGACATAGCCTCTGGCGTACTCCCAGCTGACGTAGTCGGCCGGGTCTGGGTGAAAGGCCGGCTCGTGTACCTGTGGCTGGCCTCTCTCGATCATTTGTCGTAGGTTGCCGCGCAGCAGCTCCCAGTCGAAGAAGTGCTGCTCACCGCATTCCGGGCAGTCGAGCACGAGGCCCAGCACGCCCTGCGGTTCGAGCAGGGAGCGAAAGACCTCGACGTCGGCGAGGTCGGTGATGGCCTCGTCGCGCTCGGCTGCGGTGAGTGGCTCGGCGTCGTCGAGGGCGCCCATCGCAGAGGAAGGGTCGTTCGGGTCGTCCGCGAACGGGTCGCGGGGGACGTCTTCCAGCACCTTCCCACCATATGACCGATGCGGCCTCAGCGGTGGGTATTGGCTCAGCCGTCTGTGCCCTCCCGCGGCCAAAGGGCCGGCTCCGGTGGCCTGATCGGCGTGGGGTGGGTCAGGTCAGCCAGCCGCGGCGGGTTGCTTCGACGCCCGCGTGGAAGCGGGACTGCGCGCCCAGTTCGGCGATGGCTTCGGCGAATCTGGCCCGGACCGTGCGGACGGAGACCCCCAGGTGGCGGGCTATCGAGTCGTCGCACATGCCCTGCGCGGCCAGCCGCAGCACCTGGACCATCCCGTCGCCTCTGCGTCCCCACGGCAGTGGCACGGCGCGGCCCCAGAGTTCGCCGAAGAAGGCGCGCAGCACGCCGACCACCGTCGAGGTGCGGACGAAGTAGAAGTTGTAGGCGTGGTCGGGCAGGTTGGCGCCCCAGAACGGGGGCAGCCCCGCGACCTCCGCCCCCGCGGTCATGAACCAGCTCGGCACCCGGTCCAGCGTGCGTACTTTGCCGCCGGTCTCGGTCAGGCGGGTGAGCTGATCGCGGACGCCGGGCAGGTTGAGGGTGCTTACCGGAACGATCAGATGAACGGTGAGCAGATTTCGTTTCTGCGCATCAATCCATGGATCCGCAAATTTCCGCGCAAAGTCGGTGATGCTGCGTTCGTCCGGAACGGCGGTTAGTAATTCCATTGGCGGCGTTTGCAGGGCGATGCCGACCACGCTTTCGTACAGCACATCCGCCCCGCTCACCATCTCCACCGTGAACGGCCCGCTTTGATAGGCGCGACCGGCGTCATAGTCGCGGATGAGCGCGCGGATCGAGCCGAGCGCCGAGTCGATCATCCGGCTCTCCTCGGCCAGTCGGTCGAGACGCTGGGTGATGACCCGCCCGAGTGCCGCGGCGGGGTGTCTGGCCAGGTACTGGCCCGATTGTTCGTCGATCACGCCCAGCTTGACGAGGTCGTCGAGTTGCCGGCCGACCTTGTCGACCTGGCCGTCGGTGGCCTGGGCGAGATCGGTGCGCGTCGCTCTGTGCAGGCGCAGCACCGCGGAGTACAGCGCGGTCTGTGCCGGGTCGAGGCCCAGCGTCTCAAAGGGATCAGACATGATTTGGGGCTCGTTGCGCATTTTGGGCGGCTCCGTCGGGGGGACACGGGCGTGCCGCGAGGATAACCCCGCAATGCGCTCCTGTCCGCTGCTTGTGCCTACTGGGGTTCACCGATTGCGCGAACTCGTGCGTCCACAGGGTGATCCAGTCTGCAACTTCGTGCAATTGCACGTTTTCACCTTGCGTTGTTCCGGTGAGTAACGCAAGATTTACTTAGCGTCGGCATCCTGAAGAGGCGCGGTGGGGCCGCCCATCAGGACGCGGAGGGGGGTTCGGTGGTGCCAAGCACCACCCTGCCTGGATGCCGGTGGCCGGGGGATGGGACGGATCACCGACCGTCCCATCCCCCGGCACTTTGCGATGCCGGGAGTACGACGGACCGTGGGGGTCATCGTGCTCCCGGCATCCTTGCGTTTTGCCGCACCCTCTAGAATTGGCGAAACAACGCAACGGCAGGAGGGGGCCGCAGCATGTCCAAGTTCACCGAGGTGGGTCTGACCTTCGATGACGTGCTGTTGGTACCGGGGTATTCGGATCTTCAGCCGGGTGAGGCCGACACCGCGTCGCGGCTCTCCCGGGGCATCACCCTGTCGATCCCGCTGGTCTCCGCGGCCATGGACACTGTCACCGAGGCTCGCATGGCGGTCGCCATGGCCCGTCAGGGCGGCATCGGCATCCTGCACCGCAACCTCTCGGTCGAGGAGCAGGCCCAGCAGGTCGACCTGGTCAAGCGGTCCGAGGCCGGCATGGTCACCAACCCGGTCACGTGCAGCCCGGACGACACGCTGGCCGACGTCGAGCGGCTGTGCGCGACGTACCGGATCTCGGGTGTGCCCGTGACGGACGTGTCCGGCACGCTCGTCGGGATCGTGACAAATCGCGACATGCGATTCGAGGCCGACCACTCGCGGCCCGTCCGCGAGGTCATGAGCAAGATGCCCCTCGTCACCGCCCCCGTCGGCGTGTCGCGCGACGACGCGTTCGCCCTGCTGAGGCAGAACAAGATCGAGAAGCTGCCCCTGGTCGACTCCGAGGGCAGGCTGCGCGGCCTGATCACGGTCAAAGACTTCACCAAGAGCGAGCAATATCCGCTGGCCACGAAAGACCCCGACGGCCGGCTCGTCGTGGGCGCGGCCGTGGGCGTCGGCGGCGACGCGGAGCTGCGGGCCAAGGCGCTGATCGAGGCCGGGGTCGACGTGGTGGTCGTGGACGTGGCCCACGGCCACTCCAAGGGGCTGGCCGAGATGATCGCCAAGATCAAGGCCAACAGCAAGGTCCAGGTCATCGGCGGCAACATCGCGACGAGGGCCGGTGCCCAGATGCTGGTGGACGCGGGCGTCGACGCGGTCAAGGTGGGCGTGGGGCCCGGCTCGATCTGCACCACCCGCGTCGTGGCCGGGGTCGGCGCGCCGCAGGTCACCGCCATCCACGAGGCATCCAAGGCGTGCGCGCCCGCGGGCGTGCCGGTGATCGGCGACGGCGGCCTGCAGTACTCCGGCGACATCGTCAAGGCGATCGCCGCCGGCGCCGACACGGTCATGCTGGGCTCGCTGCTGGCCGGGTGCGAAGAGTCGCCCGGCGAGCTGATCTTCATCAACGGCAAGCAGTTCAAGTCGTACCGGGGCATGGGGTCGCTGGGCGCCGTACGCAACCGCGAGCGCGGCGGCACCTCCTTCAGCAAGGACCGCTACGCCCAGGCCGACGTCGGCGGCGAGGACAAGTACATCCCCGAGGGCATCGAGGGCCAGGTGCCCTACCGCGGCCCCGTGGCGGCCGTCGCCCACCAGCTCATCGGCGGGCTGCGCCAGGGCATGTGGTACGCCGGCTGCCGCACGATCACGCAGATGCACACCGACTGCGAGCTCATGCCGATCACGGCCGCGGGCCTCAAGGAGAGCCACCCCCACGACATCCAGATGACCGTGGAAGCTCCGAACTATCACAGAAGGTAAGTCCATGACACAGCAGGTGGAGATCGGCCGGGGCAAGGCCGGGCGGCGGGCGTACTCGCTGGACGAGATCGGCCTGGTGCCCTCGCGGCGCACCCGCGATCCCGAGGAGGTGTCGATCGCCTGGCAGATCGACGCCTACCGGTTCGAGCTGCCCGTGGTCGTCGCGCCCATGGACAGCGTGGTCTCGCCGGCCACCGCGATCGAGATCGGGCGGCTCGGCGGGCTGGCGCCGCTCGACCTCGAAGGGTTGTGGACGCGTTATGAGGACCCGCTGCCACTGCTGGAGGAGGCCGCCGCCCTCGACACCGCGGCGGCCACCAAACGCCTCCAGGAGATCTACACCGCGCCGATCAAGGAAGAGCTGATCGGCCGCAGGATCGAGGAGATCCGCGCCTCCGGCGTGACCACGGCCGTGCGGCTGTCGCCGCAGCGCACCGTCCAGTACCACAAGGCGGTCATCGACGCGGGCATCGACATCTTCGTCATCCGCGGCACCACCGTCTCCGCCGAGCACGTGTCGGGCCGGGCCGAGCCGCTCAACCTCAAGCAGTTCATCTACGAGCTGGACGTCCCGGTCATCGTGGGCGGCTGCGCCACCCACACCGCCGCGCTCCACCTGATGCGGACGGGCGCGGCCGGCGTGCTGGTCGGGTTCGGCGGCGGCGCCTCCCACACCACGCGCAACGTCCTCGGCGTGGCCGTGCCGATGGCCACCGCGATCTCCGACGTGGCCGCAGCGCGCCGCGACTACATGGACGAGTCGGGCGGGCGCTACGTGCACGTGATCGCCGACGGCGGCATGGGCACCTCCGGCGACATCGCCAAGGCCATCGCGTGCGGGGCCGACGCCGTGATGGTGGGCTCGCCGTTGGCCAGGGCGGTCGAGGCCCCCGGGCACGGGTTCCACTGGGGCTCGGAGGCGCACCACCCCGATCTGCCGCGGGGGCGGCGGGTCGCGTTCGGGACCGTGGGGACGCTGGAGCAGATCCTGCACGGGCCCTCGAGCGTGGCCGACGGCTCGATGAACCTGATGGGCGCGCTGAAGCGCACCATGGCGTCCACGGGCTACTCCGACATCAAGGAGTTCCAGCGGGTCGAGGTCGTGGTGGCGCCGATCGCGCGGTAGGTAATGTTCTGGCCATGGAATCCCTTGAGGAGAGGATCGCCCGGCTTGAGCGGCAGGTCGCTTACCTCCAGCGGCATCTCGGCGTCGATCCCTCGCTGATCGACGCCGTGCCCGGCGGTCCCGCCCTGCCACCGGACTTCTACCAGGCCCTTCAGAAGGGCAAAACGATCCAGGCCATCAAGATCTACCGGCAGACGACGGGAGCCTCCCTGCTCGTCGCCAAGAACACGGTCGAGGCCATGCAGCGCAGGATCGCGCTGGAGTCCTAGCTTGCACGCGTGTAGGTCATCACCACCGCCCCGTTGCTGAACGTCCGCGTGCCGGTCAGGGTGAACACCTGGGGGCCGAACGCGCCGTGGAAGGCCGGGATGCCGGCCCCGGCGACCACCGGGTAGCACTTGATGATCAGCTCGTCGATCTCCGGCAGGAGCTGGGCGGCGAGGTTGCCGCCGCCGCAGAGCCAGACGTCCATGCCCGGCTCCTGCTTCAGCCGGCGGACGAGCCCGGCGGGGTCGCCGGGGATCAGCTCCACGGCCGGGTCGTCGACGCTCTTGATCGTGCTGGAGACGACGTACTGCCTCATGTGCGCGTACGGGCTGGTCACGCCGACGGCCAGGCCGAGCTCGTAGGTGCCTCGGCCCATGATCACGGTGTCGAAGCGCTGGTTGGGCGTGTCGAGGCCGATCTGCGCCCGTATGTGGGTGGGGACGGTCTCGGGGACCTGGGAGGTGATGTCGGCCGCCATGTCGTCGGCCAGCGGGTAGAAGTCGACCTCGCCGTTCGGGCCGGCGATGTAGCCGTCGATCGAGGTGCCGACGTAGTAGACGAGCTTCCGCAAAACTGCTCCAAGTGAAGTACTATGAGTGAAGTGGTTTGACCGTAGTACTACAGATGGAGTGGTGTCAAATGGTCAGGCAGAACGTCGCCAGGCGGGCGGCGCTGGTCGATGCCGCGATCGAGGTGCTGGCCAGGGAGGGGGCCCGGGGGCTGACGTTCAGGGCCGTGGACGCGCAGGCCGAGGTGCCCACGGGCACGGCCTCCAACTACTTCTCCAGTCGCGACGACCTGTTCACGCAGGTGGGCGGGCGGATCTATGAGCGGCTGCGGCCCGACCCCGCCACGATCGCCGCCAGCCTGTCGGGGCCGCGCGACAGGGAGCGGGTGAGCGAGCTCATGCACGAGCTCGTCGATCGGGTCTCGGCCTTCAGGTCGGGCTATCTGGCGCTGCTGGAGCTGCGGCTGGAGGCGACCAGGCGGTCCGACCTGCGGGCCGTGCTGACCGAGCGCATCCGCGCCGACGTCGACGCGAACGTGGGCCACCACCTCGCCTCCGGCCTCCCCGGCGACGAGACGACCGTGGTGCTGCTCTACCTGGCGATGAACTGGCTGATCGTCGAACGGCTCACGCTACCCGGAGTGTTCGGCGAGGAGGAGATCCACACGCTCGTGACCACCGCCGTCGAGAGGCTGCTGCCCGCTGATCAGTAACATTCCGCTCATGGCCGATCTTCAGCACATTCACGAGCTGGTCTACGACGGCGACCTCGTCACCAAGCGTTACGTGGCGGACAGGCCCGGGGCCTGCGAGCGGGAGTGGCGGGCGCTCAACCTGCTGGCCGAGCACGCCCCGGGGCTGGCGCCCGAGCCGGTCTCGCGCGAGGACGGCGCTATCACCATGACCAGGATCGACGGCGTGCCGTTGCGCGGGCTCCCGAGGCGTGCCGAGCACCTGGCCGCCATGGCCGAGGCCCTCGTCGAGTTGCACACCGCCGTCCCGCACCAGGTCCTGCGCACCCTCCCGGTACGCCCGTGGCAGCGCGAGGCGGTGGTCGACTGGCTGCGGCTGCGCTGCGCACAGTGGCAGCCGCGCAACCCGGCGGCCGACCGGGTCGTGGAGGAGGGGCTGAGGTGGCTCGACGGTTGGGCGGCACCAGGCGGCGGATTCGGCCGCGATGGGGTCGGCGGCGGGCTCGGCCGTGCTGAGGTCGGTGGGCTTGGCCGCGATGGGGCTGGTGGGCTTGGCCGCGATGAGGCTGGCGGGTTCGATCGCGATGGGGTCGGCGGGTTCGATTGCGACGGGGCGCGTGAGTCGGGGATCACGCCGGTGTTCGGGGCCGGTGACGGCAACCTGGCCAACTTCCTTTGGGACGGCGAACGCGTCCGCATCGTCGACTTCGAGGACTCCGGGCGCAGCGACCTGGTGTACGAGCTGGCCGAGTTGGCCGAGCACGTGTCGATGTGGGTGGACGGCGAGGTCGAGATCGCGGGCCGGTTCGAGCTGAGCCCGCAGGAGGAGCGGCGGATGCGCGAGTGCCGCAAGGCTCAGGCGTTCATCTGGTTCTTCCTGCTGTCGCACGAGGGCCCGCGCAACCCGCCCGGCACGTTCGAGCGGCAGACCGAGCGCGTGCTGGCCATCCTGGGGGCGTGAGGCTCAGCCCGCCAGGACCCCGAGCAGGTGTGTGACCTCCCTGGCCACGGCGTCGCGACCGGCCTTGAGGTACTTGCGGGAGTCGACGACCCGGTCGTCGTGGGCCAGGTAGTCGCGTACGGCGCCGGTGAACGCCTTGTTCAGGTGGGTCGCGATGTTGATCTTCTTCATGCCGTGCCGTACGGCCTCGCGCAGCACGTCGTCGGGCACCCCCGACGAGCCGTGCAGCACCAGCGGCACCGGTACGGCGGCCCGCAGGTCGGCGATGAGCTCCAGGTCGAGCACCGCGTCCTTGGTGGTCATGGCGTGCGAGGTGCCCACGGCCACGGCCAGCGCGTCCACGCCGGTGCCGGCGACGTACTCGGCCGCCTCGTGCGGCTTGGTGCGGGCGCCGGGGGCGTGCACGCCGTCCTTGCCCCCGACCTCGCCCAGCTCGGCCTCCACCCACACGCCGCGTTCGTGGCACCAGGCGGCGACCTCGGCGGTGGTGGCCACGTTAGCGTCGTCGGGCAGGGCCGAGGCGTCGTACATCACCGAACCGACCCCCAGCGCCACCGCCTCCTCGACGAGCGTCCGGTCGGTGGCGTGGTCGAGGTGGACCGCGACCGGCACCTCCGCCCGCCTGGCGACCGCCAGCGCGGCCAGCGCGACCGGCTCCAGGGCGCCGTGGTAACGCACGCAGTTCTCGCTGATCTGCAGCACGACGGGCAGCCCGAGGGCCTCGGCGCCGGCCACGATGGCAGTGGCGTGTTCGAGCTGGATCACGTTGAACGCGCCCACCCCCGCGGGTGACCGGCTGATGATGTCGCCGATGGCGGCGAGGGGCATGGCGGGCTCCTTACGTGATGACGATGTGGGGGTGGATGGCGGCGTACACGTCGCGGTCGAAGTCGCCGGCCACCGGCGCGGCCACGGCCGCCGCGCCGAGCGCCGCGGCCCGTCTGAGCGTGTCGGGCCACGGCGACGACTCCAGCAGGCCCAGCGCCAGCCCCGCGACCAGCGCGTCGCCCGCGCCGGTCGGATTGCCTTGGACGGCGTACGGCATGCGCGCCGTGAACGTGCCTTCCTCCGTGACCGCGAGCAGTCCTTCCGCGCCCATGGACACCACCACCGCCTGCGCGCCCCGGCCGCGCAGCGCCCGCGCGCCCTCGGCCGGGGTGCCGCCGCCCGGTACGGCCCTGGCCAGCTCGTCGGCGTTGGGCTTGAGCACGCGGGGGCGGCCCTTGGGCGCGTGGCGGAGCGGGTCGCCGTCGGCGTCCACGATGGCGGGGACGCCCTTGCCGGCGGCGACGGCCGCCAGGGTGGCGTAGAAGTCGGCGGGGATGCCGCGGGGGTGGCTGCCGGAGATGACGACGACGTGCGCCGACGTCAGCAGGGTTTCATACGTTGTCAGGAAATTTTGGACCTCGTCCGGGGTGACCTCGGGACCAGGCTCATTGAACAACGCCGTACGCCCACCCCCGGCGACGCCCGGAGTCGCCTCGGGGGTGGCGACGTCAGGAGTCACCGGGGTGGTGGTTTCGCAGATCGCCAGTGTGGTGCGGGAGTCGGCGGCGATCGGGCAGAGCGCGGTGGGCAGGCCCGCGGCCCGCAGGTCGGCCTCGATCGCCCGCCCGGTCGGCCCGCCGGCCAGCCCGGTGACCAGCACCTCCTGGCCGAGCGCGGCCAGCACGCGGGCCACGTTGACGCCCTTGCCGCCGGCTCGCCGGTGCACCGCGCTGACCCGGTTGACCCCGTTCCAGTCGATGCCGGGCGCCTGGTAGGTCACGTCGAGGGCGGCGTTGAGCGTCACCGTGAGGATCATCAGGGCTCCGTGATCCAGACGCCGTCCTTCAGCACGCCGTCGACCTTCAGTGAGTCGGAGAGCACCACCAGGTCGGCCGCCTTGCCGACCGCGATCGAGCCGATCCTGTCGGCCAGGCCCAGTACCCGCGCGGGTGTCAGCGAGGCCACCTGGACCGCGTCGGGCAGCGACATGCCGAGTTCCTGGACGCCGCGCCGGAACGCGACGTCCATGGTGAGCGTGGAGCCCGCGATGGAGCCGCCCTCGACGAGCCTGGCCACGCCGTCCTGCACGCGTACTCGCATGGGCCCGAGAACGTAGTCGCCGTCGCCCAGCCCGGTGGCCGACATCGCGTCGGTGATCAGCGCCGTCCGTCCGGGCCCCGCGACCTCGTAGGCCAGCCGCAACATGGCCGGATGCGCGTGCACCCCGTCGTTGATCAGCTCGACCGTCACCCGCTCGTCGTCGAGCAGCGCGGCCACAGGCCCGGGGGCGCGGTGCCCGAGCGGCGGCATCGCGTTGTACAGGTGCGTGGCCACGCTCGCGCCGGCCTCGATGCCCTCGATCGTCCGCTCGTAGTCGGCGTCGCTGTGGCCCAGCGCGGCGATGACGCCTTCCGCGACGGCCAGGCGGATCATGTCGAGCGCCCCGGGGAGCTCGGCCGCGATGGTCACCATGCGTACGTGCCCGCGCCCGGCCTTGACCAGCCCCGCGAACTCCTGCGACGACGGCTCGCGCAGCAGCGTCGGGTCGTGCGCGCCGCAGCGCGCCTTGGCGATGTAGGGGCCCTCGAAGTGGATCCCGGCCAGCAATCCTTCGTCGCACAACTCGGCCAGCGCCGCCGCCGCCCTGGTCAACCCCGCGATCGAGTCGGTGACCAGGCTGGCCATCGTCGTGGTGGTGCCGTGGCGGCGGTGAAAGGCCACGGCCTCACGGGCTTGGTCCGGCTCGCCGGTCGGGAACGAGCCCCCGGCGCCACCGTGGTTGTGGATGTCCACGAATCCGGGCACGACGTGCCGCCCGCCCATGCTCAGGCCCTGGCCGGGGGCGGATCCGCGCCCGACGTGCGTGATGCGGCCGTCTTCGATGGTCAGCCACCCCTCGTGAACTCCCTCTGGGGTCACGATCCTGGCGTCGGCAAGAGTAAGGCTCATGAAGAAAGGATCACAGATCGCGTGAGGTGCATGGGCTCGTCGGGGTTCAGCCCTCGGGCGAAGGCCCTGGCCACGGCCACCCGCTGGGCGCGGATCAGCTCGGCCATCGGGTCGAGCGCGCTCTCGACGAACGTGCCGCCGGTCCGCTCGACCTGCGCGCGCAGGCCGTCGGGCGCCGTGCCGAGCATCCAGGTGACGCGGCCGGGGGCGGCGATGCTGATCGGGCCGTGCCGGTACTCCATCGCCGGGTACGCCTCCGTCCACGAACGGGACGCTTCACGCATCTTCAGCGCGGCCTCCTGCGCCAGGCCCACCGACCAGCCGGCGCCCAGGAAGCTGAACTGCTCGGCGGCGACCAGCTCATCGGGCAGCGGCGCGGCCACGGCCTCCTCCGCGTCGGCGATGGCCTGCGTGAGGTCCTCGCCGAGGCTGGCGCGCAGCAGCGCGAGTTGCGTCGTGGCGAACCTGGTCTGCACCACCGAACGCTCGTCGGCGTAGTCGAGCACGACGACCTCGTCGGCGCTGGTCATGATCGGCGTGTTGGGGTCGGCGGTGATGGCCGTGGTCTTCGTGGTCGTCCTGGACAGCAGTTCGAGCACCTCGGTCGTGGTGCCGGAACGCGTCAGCGCGAGCACACGGTCGTACGGGCGGCCGATCGGCGCCTCGGAGGCGGCGAAGGCGTCGGTCTCGCCGTGCCCGGCCTGCTCGCGCAGCGTGGCGTAGGCCATCGCGATGAACCACGACGTGCCGCAGCCGACGACGGCGACCCGCTCGCCCCGGCGCGGCAGCGCGTCGGCGGGAACGCTCGCGACGGCGCGGCGCCAGCAGGACGGCTGTGACGCGATCTCGGCCTCGGTGTGGGTGGTCACCACTTGCCTCCCCGATGATTGATTGTTTCTGCCATTTTTATACCAGGAAAGAGCAGTAATGGACACTGGTGGCTGTGGCCTGCCCGCTTGTGCCACGCTTGCTCCTGACCTCGTCCTCTAGGGAGGCTTCGTGTCCCGCTACGACCGCTGGAACGCCATCCTTGAGCTGCTGGCCCAGGAGGGCAGGCTCTCGGTGGAGGAGGCCGCCCAGGCGCTCGACGTCTCCACCGCGACGATCCGGCGGGACTTCGACCAGCTCGCCCAGCAGCAGATGCTCATGCGCACCCGGGGCGGAGCGGTCGCCCAGAGCGTCAGCTACGACCTGCCGCTGCGCTACAAGACGGCCAGGCACGCCGACGAGAAACACCGCATCGCGGGCGCGGCGGCCGAGCTTGTCACGCCCGGCGCGGTGGTCGGGCTCAACGGCGGCACCACGACCTCCGAGCTGGCGCGCACGCTCGCCACGCTGACGAGGCTGGAGAGCGGGTTCACGATCGTCACGAACGCCCTCAACATCGCCTCGGAGCTGACGGTGCGGCAGCACGTCAAGATCGTGGTGACGGGTGGGGTGGCCAGGCAGCAGTCCTACGAGCTCATCGGGCCGCTGGCCACCGGGGTGCTGGAGCAGGTGACGCTGGACGTGGCCTTCCTGGGGGTGGACGCGCTCGACGTCGGGCTGGGGGCCTCCGCGCACCACGAGGGGGAGGCCAGCGTCAACAACCTGCTGATCAGCCGGGCCGCCCAGGTGGTCGTGGTGGCCGACTCCTCGAAGATCGGGAAGCGGGCGTTCTCGCGGATCTGCCCGATCGGGCAGGTGGACGCGTTGGTGACCGATGCTCAGTTGCCGGATGAGCTCGCGGGAGAGCTCACGGAAGCGGGGGTCAAGGTCGTCCGCGCCTGACCCTCTGTCGTCTCTTCTCTCCTTCGGAGAGGGAGGGGCGCGGGCGGGGAGGGTAGGTACAGGGCGCAGGTGACAAAGCCGTACGCAGGGGGAGTTATGGCGTCGGGAAGGAATGCGGCCCGGCTCGGGCCCGCCGAGCGGGCCGAGGCGTTGGAGCGCATGACCGCCCAGGAACTCGACGTGATCGTGGTCGGCGGCGGGGTCGTGGGGGCGGGGATCGCGCTCGACGCCGCGACCAGAGGGCTCGACGTCGGGTTGGTCGAGGCCAGGGACTTCGCCTCCGGTACGTCCTCGCGTTCGTCCAAGCTCATCCACGGCGGCCTGCGCTACCTGGAGCAGCTCAACTTCGAGCTGGTACGCGAGGCGCTGCGCGAGCGCGCGCTGCTGCTGCAGCGGATCGCCCCGCACCTGGTCAGGCCGGTGCCGTTCCTGTTCCCGCTGACCCACTACGGGTGGGAGCGTCCCTACGTGGGCGCGGGCGTGATGCTCTACGACACGCTCGGCTTCGCGTCGGGGCTCACCAGGGGCGTGCCGGGGCACCGGCACCTGTCGAGGGCAAGGGCGTTGCGGCTGGCCCCGGCGTTGAAGAAGAGCGCGTTCACGGGTGCGATCCAGTACTGGGACGCGCAGGTCGACGACGCCCGCTACGTGATGACCATGCTGCGCACGGCCGCCACCTACGGCGCCCGCATCGCCCCGAGGGCGCAGGTCGTGGGGTTTCTGCGGGAGGGCGAGCGGGTCACCGGCGTGCGCGTGCGCGATCTGGAGAGCGGCGAGGAGGCGGAGGTACGCGCCCGGCAGGTGGTCAACGCCACCGGCGTGTGGACCGACGACATCCAGGAGCTGGTGGGAGGCCGGGGCCAGATCCACGTCCGGGCCTCCAAGGGCATCCATCTGGTCGTGCCGCGTGACAGGATCCACTCGCTGACCGGGATCATCCTGCGTACCGAGAAGTCGGTGCTGTTCGTGATCCCCTGGGGCCGCCACTGGATCGTGGGCACCACCGACACCGAGTGGACGCTCGACAAGTCCCACCCCGCCGCCTCCCGGCTGGACATCGACTACCTGCTCGACCACGTCAACGCCGTCCTGTCGGTGCCCCTGACCCGCGACGACGTCGAAGGCGTCTACGCGGGGTTGCGGCCGCTGCTGTCGGGCGAGTCCGACGAGACGTCGAAGTTGTCCAGGGAACACGTGGTGGCCCATCCGGTGCCGGGCCTGGTGATGATCGCGGGCGGGAAGTACACGACGTACCGGGTGATGGCCCAGGACGCCGTGGACGCCGTCGCGCACGGGCTCGACCAGCGGGTGCCGCGTTCGTGCACCGACCGCATCCCGCTCGTCGGCGCCGAGGGCTACCAGGCGCTGTGGAACTCCAGGCACCGCATCGCCCACTCCTCGGGGTTGCACGTGGCCAGGATCGAGCATCTGCTCCAGCGTTACGGCGCGCTGATCGACGAGGTGCTCGAACTGATCGAAGGCGACCCGTCGCTGGGCAGGCCACTGTCGGGGGCCGACGACTACCTGCGCGCCGAGATCGTCTACGCCGCCACCCACGAGGGCGCCCGGCACCTGAACGACGTGCTGACCCGGCGTACCCGCATCTCCATCGAGACCTTCCACCGCGGTCTGGCCGTGGCGCAGGAGGCGGCGGAGCTGATGGCCGAGCCGCTGGGCTGGGACGGCGAGCAGGTGAAAAGGGAAGTGGAGTACTACACCAAGCGGGTGGAGGCCGAACGCCGCTCCCAGGAGCAGGACTCCGACCAGGGGGCCGACGCGATCAGGCTCGGCGCGCCGGAAATCGTCCCCGTCGTCATGCCGGATCCTCAATAGCTTCGCAAGAAGGAGGGGCGGCCCACGGCGCTGCGGGATCCGTGGACCGCCCGTTCCAGAATGGTCATCGACGTCTACTGATCGCCTTTCCAGCAGAGCCGGTCCCAAACATGGCGTCGGCTGTTTCAGTAGCGCGTGGAGTCGTGCACGTCGAGCAGCGGCTCCTTGACGCCGTCACTGGCGTTGTCGGTCCAGTTGGAGTTGCCCGTGGAGATGAGCGTGCTGCGCACGGCCAGGGAGCCCGTCCTGTTCGTCGGCTTTCTGGCACCCGAGGTGAGGATGCCGGCCGCGCCCGCCACGTGCGGGCTGGCCATCGAGGTGCCGCTGAGCGTGGCGTAGCCGCCGTTCATGTAGGTCGAGTAGATGCAGGTGCCGGGCGCGGTGATCTCGATGGTGGTGCCGAAGTTGGAGTAGAAGGCCAGGGAGTCGTCCGCGTCGGTCTCGCTGCGGCACGACAGCGTGCTGCCGCCCAAGCCGCCCGGCAGGCCGTCGTTGTCGGTCAGGGCCGAGACGGTGACCACGTCGGGGTGGTTGGCGGGGAAGAACGAGGAGGCGTTCGCGCTGCTGTTGCCGGCCGCCACGACGACCACGATCCCGGCGTTGACCGCGTTCGTGATGGCCGTGCTGATGGCGCTGCTGGTGCAGCCGTTGCAGCCCAGGCTCAGGTTGATGACCTCGATGGTCGAGGCGCGGGCCACCACCCAGTTGAGTCCGGCGGCGATGGCGGACAGCGTGCCGGACCCGGCGGAGTTGAGCACCTTCACGCCGTGGATGCGGGCGCCTGGCGCGACGCCGACCGCGCCGACCGTGTTGTCCAGCGCGCCGACGATGCCCGCCACGTGCGAGCCGTGGCCGTTGTCGTCGATGCCCGAGTTGTTCACGCAGACGCCGGTCACGCAGTTGGCGCGCGCGACCACGTTCAGGTCGGGGTGGGTGTTGTCGACGCCGGTGTCGACGACGGCCACGTCCACGTCGATGCGGACGTCGTCGGTGCCGTCGATGTCGAGGTTCGGGTTGGAGGGACCGAAGATCCGCCGCACGCCGGTGCCCACGGTCTGCGGGAACGCGGTGACGACGGCGTCGCGCTCGACGGTGAGCACGTTCGGGCTCTGCCTGAGCCGGTCGGCGGCGGTCGCGGTCATCTTGGCGGTGTAGCCCTTGAAGGCGTGTTCGTAGACGCCGACGAGCGTGCCGCCGACGTTCGCCACCTGGTCCTGGGCGGCGCTGCGCGGGGCGCTGCGCAGCTGCGGGTCGAGCTGCACGATGTAGGTTTCCTGTGGTTCGGCGGTGGCCGTCGCAGGCGCTGCGAGCGGCGTGGCCAGGAGTGCCAGCGCGCTGACGATTAATGCGAGCAGGGGGGTGCGTGGTCGCATGGCAGCGTGAGCCCTTCCTTGGATGTTGGACGGGAACCACTGAAAAACATCAGCCAGAATCAAGCTCCCGGCCATACGTAGTGACTACGTATTGCGACTACTTAGCTGTCGGCGCGAGGTGAGCCCGAGCTTGCGCAGACCGTTCGCGACGTGCACTTCGACCGTGCGCGGCGACAGGAACAGGCTCTCGGCGATCGCCTTGTTCGTCATGCCGTCCGCGGCCAGGCCGATCACCTGCTTCTCCCTGGGGGACAGGGCGCCCTGGGGTTCGGCGGGCGCCTCGATCCTGCGGCTGATCCGGCGTCTGAGGTTCGGGGTGATGGACTCGCGGACGGCCTGCCTGGTCAGCGGCTGGCGCAGGCCGTACGCGCCGGGCGTCCATTCGCGCAGCAGGCCGCGCCGCACCGCCTCGGCCAGCCCGCGCTCGCCCTGCTCGGGCGGCAGGCCCGCGGCGGCGGCCAGCGTCAGTGTGGGTGCCGGCTCCTCCAGCATGGCCGCGGCCTGCACGATCCTGCGCGCCGTGGGACGCAGCGCGTCCAGTTTGACCCGGACGGCGTCGCGCAGCGCCGGCGGCGTGCTCGGCTCCCTGCCGTCGGCCAGCATGCGGGCCAGTTCCTCGACGGCCAGCGGCACGCCCCCGGTGAGCGGCCAGAGGTCGGCCGAGCCCGGCAGCAGGTGCTTGGCCAGCAGCGCGGTCGCCTCCGCGTCGAGCGGTGAAAGGGTCAGTTCGGTGTGGCCGATGTGCGGCGGCAGGTGGGCGAGCAGTTCGGACGCCGGGTGGCGCAGGTCCTCGGCGCGGTAGGTGAGCACCAGGTTGACGGTGCCGGGCAGGCAGCGGACGAGGAAGGCCAGCAGTTCCCTGGTCTCCTGGTCGATCCAGTGCACGTCCTCCACGACCAGCGTGACGGGGCTCAGCGCGTCGAGGAGTGACAGCACGGCCCTGAACAGGCGGTGCCGTTCGACCTGGGCGTTGCCGAGCGCGGGCGGGGCGGGCGGCAGCCGGTGGGCGAACTCCGGCAGGAGCGGCCGTAATGCGCCGGTAACCGGGTTGAGCCTTGCCGGCGGGTGCGACTGGCGCAGGGCCTCGACGAGCGGGCCGTACGGGAAGCGCATCGGGTGACAGCCGCCGACGAGCAGGGGCTGACCGGCCAGCTCGTGAAGGAGGCGGGTCTTGCCGACGCCTGCCTCGCCCTCGATCAGGACGACGATCGGAGGGCGGGCGAGGGCGTCGGCCAGATGACGGAGTTCGCGCTCTCGTCCGACGAAAGGCATGACACACCGCCCGGGCCCGACATTAGTTTGTCAGTGGATTTTTCAATATTTGTGGGGTTGTGTCCATACTCATAGTGATTAGCGGAATGGAATCCAGGCCTGTTCGCTCAATGAGGTGGCGTCGTTGACCTGGACGCCCTCGTACGAGATCGTCCAGATGCCGTCCCCGATGATCATCGATCGCTGGATTCCCGGCTGGTACTGGCCCTTCGGCGCCGGATGCTTGATCATTCCCAGCTTCGACACGCCCGCGTCCTCGATCTTCAGGACGAGCGCGCCCGACGTCTCGTTCTGGAAGAGAGGGATGACGGAAAGGCCGGTTTTCGGCCAGTACAGGAATGCGTGCGAGTCCCACTCCGCCGTCGAGCCCGACTCCTTCTGGAAGAACTGCGACAGCCGCCGCGGACTCGCCGGGTCGCTGACGTCGAACAGCGAGATCTGCGTGCCGAGCGTCCTGCCCTTCTCGCTGGCCTCCTGGCCGATGCCGATCAGCCGGCCCTCGCTCCCGGGGTGCAGGTAGGCCGAGTAGCCGGTGATCTTGAGTTCGCCCGTCACTTTGGGGGCCGCCGGGTCGCGCAGGTCGAGCGTGTAGAGCGGGTCGACCTGCTTGAAGGTGACGCAGTAGCCGACCGAGCCGATGAACCTGACCGAGTAGATGCGCTCGCCCTGGCCCAGACCGCCCACCTCGCCCGTCTTGGCCAGGGTGTCGGCCTTGAGCACGTGGACGGTGCTGGAGCTGGACCGGCCGTCCTCGGAGGTGAGGGTGGTGGCCACGCGCAGGTGCCCTTCGTACTCCGACAGCGAGTACTGGTTCAGCAGCCTGCCCTTGACCTTGCCGGAAGCGATGTAGGAGGGCGCGCCCGGTTTGTCGATGCCGAACCGGTGGATCTCGGTCTCCTCCGGCGGCGCCGTCGGCTGGGCCGACTCCGTCACGGCCGGCTCCTCCGGGGTGGGCTCTTCCGCCGGCGCCGCGGGGGTGTCGTCCACGGGCCTGGGCGACGGCATCCACCAGCGCGGGTTGCTGGCCACGTAGAGGCTCTCGCCCGTGCCGTACACGATGTCGCCGTCGGCCGCCAGGCTGATCGGGTCGGTGCCTGCCGAGGTGACGCCCTGCGTCAGGTCGAGCGTGTGCACGGTCAGCATCGAGGTGCCGGTGTAGTCGGCGGGGTGGCTGACGCGCTCGCACGGGACCGTGCTCTTCTTGACGGCCCCCGACGCGTCCGTGATCTCGATCTTGGGCAGCCAGGTCTCCGCCGGAGCGCGCCGCACCGCCGCCTCGTTGGCCGCGCGCAGCCGCTCCTCCGACATACCCTCCTCGGGCTGCGGGAAGGTGAGGTCAGGCTGGCTGCGGGTGACGAGCCTGACCGTGGAGCCGACCATCCTGGCGTCCACGTACGAGCCCTGCGGCCGGATCGTGCTCAGCACCTTCGGCTTGTCCGCGAGATCGACCAGGATGTACCTGGTGTCGCTCGGCGGGGCGAAGGCGGTCTTGTACATGATGTCCCCGCCACGCATGAGCACCAGCGCGCGGTCGCCGGAGACCAGCAGGTCGGCGGAGGCGCCCGGTCCGTCGTTGTCCGTCAGCTTGACCGAGGCGGTGATCTTCCTGGTGGCCGCGTCGATGACGCGCAGCGTGCCGTCGGTGACCGTGATCACCCGGTTGCCGTCGGTCTTGACCATGTCGGGCTCGTCCACGCCGGCCTCGTGGACGTTGGTCGTGGAGTGCTCGGGGGTGTTCGCCTTGGCGTTCGGGGTGAAGGAGCGGGAGCTGTCCTCCATGGCGGCGAAGGGCATGACCCCGCCGAAGCCGTACGCGGTGACATTGCGGGCGGCCCGCTCGCGCAGACCCGACAGCAGGTCGTCACAACTGCTGTAGGAGACCAGGCGGACGGACCCGAGGCTCACCTTCTGGGGCGGGGTCCGGCTTGAAGAGGTGCAGGCGGCCGTCATCGTCGCCAGGGCCGCCGCGGTCGCCGCCGCACGGATCAGCGTGTTCATGACCTCATTGACGGCTGCCCGCGCCGGATGGTTCAGCGTGATCTGGCGTGGAGCCCCGGGCGTTTATGCCCAGGAGGAAACGGCAGCCCGGGAGGGGCTCCAGGCCCGGGTGGTGCCGGGACGGTTGGTGCACGTGAGCTGCTCACCCTGGTCGTTTCTGGTTCTCGATGTACTCCTCGATGATCGACAGCGGGGCGCCGCCGCAGGACGCGGCGAGGTAAGAGGTCGGCCAGAAGTGCCCGCCCCGCAGATATCGGCGGACGTGCGGGCCGAACTCTTTGCGCAGGAGCCGGGACGAGACGCCTTTGAGGGAGTTGACCAGCACCGACAGGGCGACTTCGGACGGGTGGCGGACCAGCGGGTGGACGTGGTCGTGCTCGCCGTTGAAGTCGACCAGGATGGCGCCGAAGGTGTCGCATACCTCGAGCATGACGTCTTCACAGCGGCGCGGAATCTCGTCGGTGAACACGTCGCAGCGGTACCTGGCATGAAACCACATGGGCGTGAAGGCTGTGTGGAGGCTGCAGACGACGGTTCGGCTTCTTCGGACATCGGGCTTCGGTTTCCCACCCCGGCGGCAGGGACCTGACGATAATATGTTCGACGGTGAAACTGGTGGTGCAGCTGAAACTCCTGCCGACGCCTGAGCAGGCGGCGGCGCTGGAAGCGACCCTGCACGCTGTCAACACGGCCGCCAACCTGGTTTCTGCGGTCGCCTTTGACCAGCGCTGCTTCCGCACCTACGACCTGCGCAAACACACCTACCATCGGATCAAGACCGAGAACGTGCTGGCCGCGCAGGCCGCCCAGCACGTGATCAAA
The DNA here is from genome assembly GCF_042650645.1 of Nonomuraea purpurea. Taxonomy (NCBI): domain Bacteria; kingdom Bacillati; phylum Actinomycetota; class Actinomycetes; order Streptosporangiales; family Streptosporangiaceae; genus Nonomuraea; species Nonomuraea purpurea. The sequence continues at coordinate 229,317 of NZ_JBHSBI010000013.1, read as the reverse complement.
AAGGTCGCCGACGCCTACCACACCCTCCACGCCAACCTCAAGGCCGGAAACCTGGGCGCGCCCGGGACCAAGCGCAGGACCAGAGCCGAGAGCAAGCCGATTACCTTCCGGCCCGGCGCGGCCCAGCCGTATGACGACCGGTGCCTGTCCTGGCAGATGCAGGAGCGGACGGTGTCGATCTGGACCACCCGCGGCCGGTTGAAGAACGTCGCGTTCACCGGCTCACCGCAGCAGCTCACAACCCTGGCCGCCCATCGCAGGGGCGAGTCGGATCTGGTCTGCCGCGACGGCGGCTGGTACCTGTATGCGACCTGCGAGATCCTCGACGTTCCGGTGACCGAACCGGACGGGTTCCTCGGCGTCGATCTGGGCATCGCCAACATCGCCACCACCGCCGGCAACGCTGGCAGCGGCGGCGGTACCCGGTACAGCGGCAAGGCCCTGAACGCGGTCCGGCACCGCAACCGCGAACTGCGCCGCCGGTTGCAGGCCAAACGGACCAAGAGCGCCAGACGGCTGCTGAAGAAACGCCGCCGCAAGGAGGCGCGGTTCGCGGCCGATGCCAATCACTCCATCGCCAAGCAGATCGTGACCGAGGCGACACGCACCGGCCAAGGGATCGCCCTGGAAGACCTCCAGGGCATCCGCGACCGGGTACGGCGTGCGACACGAAGTCGCACATTGCAAGTGAGCATTAACGAAAGAAAGGTGATGCTCCGGGTCAGTGTCCAGACCCGTCCCCATGTCCACATGCGTCGCTGGCAACGGCGGGGTGTGAAGCTGGACAGTCAAGCCCAAGGGTAAACCGGCCACTGGAAAGCCACAGGCGAGGGGAAGACTGGACGGGTGAACGCGAGTGAATCTCTGGCTATGCCTCGTGACTGTCGGACCGCGAAATGGTGGCAGCAACACGCGGTCACAGGGTCCGCTGCGGAAGGGCAGCAGGTGGTTCCCGGCAAGCCGTAGTCGGGAATAGGACACCACCGACTCCGGGGTAAAGGAGACACCCACCCCAGTCGAATCTTGGATGTGCGGAACGTGGAAACCCCGTAGTGGTCCGGGAGACCGGTAAGCCAACCGCAAGGAAGGCCCAACCCCGCTGCGGGAACAGGAAGGCTCAAGAAGCAAAGGCCGGCGGATCGAAAGATCAGGGGAAAGCCGCAAGGTATAACCCGCCGGATACGGGTGAGATCCCGGCCCGAAAGGGAGCAGACGTGAGCCTGGTGAGCCATTGAAGGGAGGCACAAGGAAATCGGCACCGACGGGCAAGTTGGACGCGAACACGCGAACGGACCAGAAGACAACCCCTCGGGCTGGCACTCGATCCAATGGGAGAGGGCCGAGGAGGAAGTACGACGACTGAGGCGCCGCATCTTCAAGGCGACACGAGAAGGCGACCTGAAGAAGGTCCGCAACCTGCAGAAGCTCATGCTGAGGAGCCACAGCAACACGCTGGTGAGCGTGAAACGGGTGACACAGCAGAGCAAGGGTCGCAAGACGGCAGGTATTGATGGCGAGACAGCGCTCACCCCGGCCAAGAGGTGGGAGTTGGCGAGCCAGATACACGGCGACCAAACCTGGGAAGCCGCAGCCGTCAAGCGCGTGTACATCCCCAAGGCCGATGGAAAGCAGCGGCCGCTCGGGATCCCGGTCATCCGAGACCGGGCCAACCAGGCCCGGGTCAAGAATGCTCTGGAGCCCGAGTGGGAAGCCCGATTCGAACGAAGGTCGTATGGCTTCCGTCCCGGACGTGGCTGCCATGACGCGGTGGAAGGGATCTTCAGTGCGACCGCCCGCAAGGGAGCATCGCGGCTGTGGGTGCTGGACGCTGACCTGGCAGCAGCGTTCGACCGAATCAGTCATGAACACCTGATAAGTGCGATCGGCGAATTCCCAGCACGGGAAATGATCCGAGGATGGCTCAAAGCGGGGGTCATGGACAAAGGGCGATTCGCGCCGACCGTGGAGGGAACTCCACAGGGAGGTGTGATCAGTCCGCTGTTGCTGAACGTCGCTCTCCATGGCATGGAGGAGGCCACAGGGTGCCGGTATAAAAGGGGGAACAAGAAGGAGGACTACCAGTCCACCCCGGCCGTCGCTGGGACACCCATCCTGATCCGATACGCGGATGACTTCGTGGCGCTCTGCGACACGAAGGAGCAAGCGGAAGAGGTGAAGGCTCGACTGGCGGTGTGGTTGGAACCACGAGGGCTCCGTTTCAATGAGGAGAAAACCCGGGTGGTTCACATGGACGAGGGCTTCGACTTCCTGGGGTTCAACATCAGGAGGTCAAGGAACAAGACCATCATCTCCCCCAGTCGGGAGGCCACCAAGAAGATCCGGGCGCGGATGAGGGAAGAGGTAAAAGCCCTTCATGGGTCCAACGTCGAGGCCCTTCTCCGAAAGATGAACCCCATTGTTCGCGGTTGGGGGGCGTACTACCGGATAGCGGTGTCGTCCAAGGAGTTCTACGACCTGGACGACTACATGTGGAAGCTCACCCGCAAGTGGGCAAAGCGCATGCACCCGCTGAAGTCGGAGAAATGGATCTACGCCCGCTACTACGGCAGGCTGAACCGGACCAAGAGAGACAACTGGGTGATGGGCAATAAGCAGTCCGGCGCCTATCTTCTCAAGTTCCGGTGGATCAACATCGTTCGACATGTGCAGGTCAGAGGAGGGGCATCCCCGGACGACCCCGACCTGATCGAGTACTGGGCAAAACGTCGCGGCAAGAGAACGCCACCACCGATGGACAAGACGAGTCTGTCCCTGGCGTGGGTTCAGAAGGGGATTTGCCCTCTCTGCAGGCAGGCTCTGATCGGCGGAGCCGAGTACGAACCAGACAACCCACGAGCGTGGATTGAATGGTTCGAGGCATCGAAGAGGACGCTGAACAAGCACCACTTCGTCTACCGACGCGATGGCGGCCCGGACCATAAGTCGAACCTCCGACTCGTACACGCCGAGTGCCATCGGCAGCATCACGCCAGCGATGGGGCTCGGCACCCTGAGCAGGAGCTCGTGAAGCCCTAGAGGCTTGCTTGAGCCGTGTGCGGTGAAAGTCGCACGCACGGTTCTGAGGGGGCCGGGACGCAGCAATGCATCCCGGCTACCCGACTTCGCAAGCCCCAGCGGGTCACCCTGCACTCCTGGAGCTTCCACCAGCTCGGAAGCTTCATCTCCTACAAGGCCCGGCGGGCCGGGATCGCTGTCATCTACGTCGATCCCGCCCACACTAGCCAGGAATGCTCGGCTTGCGGGCATACCGACCGGGCCAACCGGCCCGGCCAGGAAACCTTCCGGTGTACGTCGTGCGGCTTCGCTGAGCACGCCGACGTCAACGCAGCCCGCAACATCGCCGCGCGTGGTGTGGCGGGCTGGGCAGTGAGTCACGCTGCCTGACGCGGACCGGACCGTCGAAGCCATCGACGGTGAGGAGCTGCAAGCTCGGTCGTTTACGACGGAGAAGCTGACGAGCCCCGGTTCCTGTTGACGCTGAAGGTGGGCGTGAAGCGCAGGCCCCTGGGCACCTCAAGCAGTTTGCGCAGCAACCGGCCGTCGAAGTCGACGACCTGGACCTCGTCCTTGGTGTTGTTGTCCTGTTCCCAGCAGAACAGATGGTTCTCGTCGTAGAAGCCGAGGACCTTGTCGCAGTCGGAGGAGAACTTGCGCAGCCGGTCGCCCGAGTCGGCGTCCCAGATGCAGTGGTCGTTGTCGCCGCCGTTGGGGCAGTTCGTGACGAACGTCTTGCCCGAGGGAGAGAAGATGTCCTGCGTGCCGGCCGACAGTGTGCCGATGCCGGCCAGCGAACGCCTGGCCTGGCCCCTGTCGTCGTAGAAGCGCAGGCCCCTGTTCCGCTCGTCGCCGTAGGCGTTGACCACGCCCCTTTCGTCCTCGTCGAAGCCGAAGGCCGTCTGGCGGACGGAGCTGTCGGAGACGTCGACCTGTTTGGCCGTCTTCTTGGCCACGTCGACGATGACGAACCCGAGATAGTCCCAGTCGCCGCGGTTCTTCTTCTCGATGTTGAGCAGGATCCTGGAGCCGTCCTTCGACCAGGCCCTGATGCTGCTGATCAGCGGCTCCTTGACGGTCTTGATCGTCGAACGCTCGTCGGTGCGCCTGTCGGTGATGACGATGAAGTCGAAGTCGTCGGAGCTGTACTTGCGGCCCCTGCTCGCCACGAGGTTGCCGTCGGGCGAGATGATCGTCTCCCAGTTGGCGGCGTACTTCGAGAACGTGCCGCGCAGCGATCCTCTGGCATAATCGACCCAGTCCTCCTGGCTCTTGTCGTAGACCTCGTACGAGGTCAGCACGATCGCGTCCGCCCGGTTCTCGTAGTGCGTGATCGCGCCACCCGGCAGGGTCCTCCTGGTGCCCGTCTGGGGTACGGCGGCCTTGGTCGCGGACGGCCTCGTGCGGCGCGTCGGTGAGTCGGTCGGCTCGGCCACCGACGCCTTGTCGAGCTGGATGATCACGACGACGCCCGAGAGCAGCAGTAACGCGACCGTCACCGCGATGCCGGCGATCAGCGGGACCCTGCTCTTCTGTCGCGTCTGGGTGGTCATGCCCCCTTGGTAGGTGGGCGGGCCGTAGGGGCCGGGCGGTCTGTGCGCCTGCGAGGGCGGGCCCATGGGCCCCGAATGACCGGCAGGGCCCGAGTGATGCGGGTTCGAGGCAGGGCCGTATGGGCCTTGATGTGGAGCCGGGTTCGAGGCAGGGCCGTATGGGCCTTGGTGCGGGAGAGGGCCTGAGGGAGGGCCGTACGGGCCTTGGGATGGGCCGGGTGGCGGTGGGTAGGGCTGCTGTCGATGAGCCGCCTCGGCGGCGCCCTGGGCCAGCATGCCGGAGTTGCCGGGCGCAGGGTGCTGCAGCAGGCGCATGATCACCTGTTCGGCCGTGGGCCGCTGCGCGGGATCCTTGGACAGGCAGGCGGTCACGATGTCGCGCATCGGCCCGTCCAGCACGCTCAGGTCGGGCTGCTGGCTGAGCACCCGGTTGATCACCGCGGGCATCGTGTCGCTGCCGAACGGCGCCTTGCCCGAGGCGGCGAACACCATGGCGCTGCCCCACGAGAACATGTCGGCCGCGGGCCCGACCGTGTGGCCCATGATCTGCTCGGGCGGCATGTACGACGGGGTCCCCACGACCGCGCTGCTGATCGTCGAGGTGGCGTTCAACGCCCGCGCGATGCCGAAGTCGATCACCCGGGGCCCGTCGGCGCCGATGATCACGTTGGCCGGCTTGAAGTCGCGGTGCACGATCCCGGCCTGGTGGATGGCGGCCAGCGCGGTGGCGGTGCCGATGGCCAGCCGGTGCAGGGCGGTCCCCGTGCGCGGACCCTCCTCCTGCACGACCCGCTGGAGCGACGGCCCCTCGATGAACTCGCTGACGATGAACGGCCGGTCCTGTTCGATCCCGGTGCCCAGGACGGCGGCGGTGCAGAACGGCGCCACCTGCTGGGCCACCTGAACCTCGCGCAGGAAGCGCTCCACGCTCACCTGGTCGCCCGACAGGTCGGGGCGCAGCCACTTGACCGCCACGCGGTTGTCGTTGTTGTCCGCGGCGAGGTAGACGACGCCCTGACCGCCCTCGCCGAGCCTGCCGATGAGACCCAGGCCCCCCAGCCTTTGGGGGTCTCCGGGTCGGAGCGGAGCGAAGGTTGCCATGAAGGGATTCTGGCCCTATGCCGCGAATCCGCAAAAACTACCCGTGGGTAGGAACGCGGAATATCCTGCTGACATGCAGGTGACGTCCAGCGGTAGGACACGGCCCATCATCGCCCCCTTCACCGGGGAAACCCTTACTGAGCTGCCCATATCGGACGCCGGTGACGTCCGGCGGGCCTACGAGAAGGCGAGAGCCGCGCAGATCGAGTGGGCGGGCAGACCCGCCGCCGCGCGGGCCAGACCCTTCCTGCTCCTGCACGACGCGATCCTCGACCGCAGGGCCGAAATCCTCGACATCGTCCAGAACGAGACGGGCAAGGCCCGCAAGCACGCCTTCGAGGAGGTCCTCGACGTCGCCGGCTGCAGCCTCTACTACGCCCGCCGCGCCCCCGGCCTGCTCGCCCCCGCCAGGCGCAAGGGCATCTTCCCCGTGGCCACCCACGTGACCGAACTGCGCCGGCCCAAGGGCGTGGTCGCGCTGATCTCCCCGTGGAACTACCCGCTCGCGCTCGGTGTCACCGACGCCGTGCCCGCGCTGCTGGCCGGCAACGCCATCGTCCACAAGCCCGACACCCAGACCGCCCTGTCCACGCTGTGGACCATCGACCTGCTCGCCGAGCTCGGCATGCCGCGCGAGATCTGGCAGGTCGTGCTGGGCGAGCCCGCCGACATCGGCGACGCGCTGCTCGACCACGCCGACTATGTCGGGTTCACGGGGTCCACGCGCGGAGGCAGGAAGATCGCGGAGGAGGCGGCCAAGCGGCTCATCGGCTGCTCGCTGGAGCTCGGCGGCAAGAACCCGATGCTGGTGCTCGACGACGCCGACCTGGACGTGGCAGTCCAGGGCGCCATCCGCGCCTGCTTCACCAACGCCGGCCAGCTCTGCCTGTCGGTCGAGCGCCTGTACGTGCACGCGTCCGTCTTCGACGACTTCGCCGCCCGCCTCGTCAAGCAGGTCCAGAACCTCAAGCTGGGCGCCGGCCACGACTGGTCGGTGCAGATGGGCTCGCTCACCTCCCGCCGCCAGCTCGACGCGGTCCGCGCGCACGTCGACGACGCGGTTGCCAAGGGCGCCACGCTCCTGACCGGCGGCCGGGCCAGGCCCGACCTCGGCCCGCTGTTCTACGAGCCGACCGTGCTGACGGGCGTCGGCGAGGACATGGCGCTGTGCCGCGAGGAGACGTTCGGGCCGGTGGTGGCGCTCTACCCGTTCTCCTCCGACGATGAGGCCGTCGAACTGGCCAACGACACCGTTTACGGCCTCAACGCCTCCGTCTGGACCGCGGACCTTGGGCGTGGCCGGCGCGTGGCCGCCAGGGTGCGGGCCGGCACCGTCAACATCAACGAGGGGTACGCCTCCGCCTACGCCTCCTACGACGCCCCCATGGGCGGCATGAAGGCGTCCGGGCTCGGCCGCAGGCACGGCGCGGAAGGGCTGCTGCGCTACACAGAGTCCAAGACCGTGGCCTCGCAGGCGGGCTGGCTGGGGTTCGAGCCGCCGTTCGGGCTGCCGTACGAGAAGTGGGCCGACACGCTGGCCGCCACGCTCAAGACCATGCGCAGGTTCGGGCTCAAGTGAGCGGGTGGCTGACCCAGACGTTCGGCTCGACGTAGACGACGTGGTCGTGCTCCACGTCGCAGTGCACGGGGCTGAGCGCTCCCGGCACCTCCACCGTCCCCGTGCGGTCGAACGGCAGTCCGGTCCACTTCCGCCACTCCGCCGGTGTGCCGGCCACCACCATCGACCTCGGCGCCACTTTGACGATCTTCCCGCCCGCCCGCACGTGCACCCGCAGCCACGCGTCGTGGGGCAGGCCGTCGGCGCGGTTCCTGAAGGCGTACTCGCTCATCAGGGTGTGCGGTTCGAGGTGTTTCATGGTGGGTCTGACCGGCGCCACGAGTTCGCGGTAGCCCAGCCGGGCGGCGTGCTCGCGCATCGCCCCCAGCATCACCGACGACAACCCCGTGCCCAGCAGGTCGCGGCGGATGGTGATCTCCAGTGCCGAGATGGCGTCGGGGGTCTCGCCGCGTGCGCGGGCCAGCCATCCTGACCGGATCACGCCGTCCCATCCGTCGTCGGGCAGTTCGGAGCCGTCAGAGCGGAACGGGGTCATGGACGCCCGCGCCACCAGCCGCCCGGGTTCGGCCTCGTCGTCGGCGACCAGGACGTACTCGGAGAGGGTCGTGGTGGCGAGCGGGTAGAACAGGTCGGCGATCGGATCCTCGAGCATGAACGGGTGCCAGGTGTGGTCCATGTCCCATATTCCCGGCGCGAACTCGGGGCGCTCCGCGAGCGTCGTGATCTTGAGGGGCATGGGATTTATCTTGACATTTCAGTATGTGTCGCTGCGTGTTATTTTTCCGCGCGCGGTGCGCTAGCGTCGGCGGCATGACGGACCTTGACGCCAGGCTGCGAGCCATCACCGACCTGACGGTCGCCGAGGCGCGCGAGGCGGGCGGCAGACACGAGTACGACGGCCGGATCCAGGACCTGTCACCCGAAGGCGTCCGTACAGGGCTCGCCCGGCTCGGCGAAGGCCCCGCGCCCGCCGACCCGCATGACGCCGAGCACCTGCGGGTGTTCGAGGAGAGCCTGCGTTACCAGTTCGGCGAGCTGGAGCTGCACCGCAAGAACCCGCTGTTCCACCTGTCCAACCTCGACCTGGCCTGCTACGACCGCGACTACGCCCCGCAGGAGGAGCGCGCGGCGGCCAAGGCGGCCCACCTCGCGCTCTGGCCCGAGGCCATCGGTCAGGCGATCGACTCGCTCGACCAGGTTCCCGCGCCCGTCGCGACGTCCCTGATCGGCGCGGTCAAGGGCCTGTCGGCCGGCGTCACGGACGAGGCTGCGCTGCGGGCGCACGGCAGGCTCGTCGCCCACCTCGAACGCGCCGCCGCCGAGGGCGACCCCGACGCGGCGCTCGGCGGCCAGGCCCTGGCCGGGTTGATGGGCACCGCCGAGGGCCTGCCGGTGGACCTGGGGCGGCTGGCCGAGCGGGCCGACGCCGAGCGCGACCGGCTCATGGCGCTGCTCGCCGAGTCCTGCGTCAAGCTGGGGGAGAAGGAGCGGGCGCCGCTCGACGTCGTACGCGAACTGGTCAAGGACCACCCCGACGCCGACGACGTGATCGAGGCGGCCAGGATCGGCACCGAGAAGGCCATCGCGTTCACCCGCGAGAAGGACCTCGTCCCCTACCACGACGGCGAATGCCTGGTCGGGCCCGCCCCCGAGTCGCGCAGCTGGGCGATGGCGATGATGTCCTGGAACTCTCCCGGCGAGCCCGAGGGCCCGTCCTGGTACCACATCACGCCGCCCGACCCCTCCTGGCCCGAGCGGGAGCGGGAGGAGTGGCTGGAGGTCTTCAGCCACACGACGCTGCCGGCGATCAACGTCCACGAGGTGGCCCCCGGGCACTTCTCCCACAGCCGCGCGCTGCGGCGGGCGCCGTCGGACGTGCGGCGGCTGTTGCAATCGGTGGCGTTCATCGAGGGGTGGGCCCACTACGCCGAGGAGCTCTGCGTCGAGGAGGGGTTCGAGGCCGGCGACCCGCGCTTCGAGATCGGGGTCTGGGTGGAGGCGCTGGTCCGGGTCACGCGGCTGGCCTGCGCGATCGGCGTGCACACCGGGCGGATGACGGTCGAGGAGGGCGCCAGGCGCTTCGAGTCCGACACCCATCTCGTCGGCCCCGCGGCGCTGTCCGAGGCTCGGCGGGCGTCGTTCGACCCGACGTACGGGCGTTACACCTGGGGCAAACTACTCATCCTCGACCTGCGGGAACGGGCGCGTCAGGAGTGGGGCGCGGGCTACAGCCCGCAACGCTTCCACAAGGCCCTGCTCGACCTCGGCGCTCCGCCCCTGGGTCTCATGGACGGGATCCTCTAAGGGAGGGACGTTCGGTGCGGGAGCTGTCGGGCAAGATCGCCGTGGTGACGGGCGCGGCCAGCGGCATCGGGCGGGCGCTGGCCCTCAGGTTCGCGGCGGAGGGCATGACGTTGATGCTGGCCGACGTCGATCCGGGCGATCTGGCCCGGACGGCGGCGCTGGCGCAGGACGCGGGGCCGGGCGCGAAGGCCAGGGTGCTGACACAGGTCACCGACGTCTCCGACGCGACCGCCGTACGTCACCTGGCCAACCGCTGCTTCGGCGAGCTCGGCGCCGTCCACGTGCTCTGCAACAACGCCGGGGTCTTCCAGGGCGGCCACATGTGGACGCGCGAGGAGGAGGACTTCGCCTGGTTACTCGGCGTGAACCTGTGGGGCGTGCTGCACGGCATCCACGAGTTCGTGCCCAGGATGATCGAACAGGACACCGAGGGGCACATCGTCAACACGGTGTCGGTGGCCGGGCTGTTCGCGACGCCGGGAGCCGGCGCGTACGCGGTGACCAAGTACGCCGCGCTGGCCGCGTCCCAAGCGCTTGCTCAGGACCTGGCGACCGCGGGGGCCAAGCTCCGCGTGACCGCCCTGTGCCCCGGCGCGGTCAGGACCCGCATCCTTGACTCCGACCGCGTCCGCCCGGCCGGCCTGGTCAGCCCGCCCACACAGGACGAGGTGGCCGCGCGGGAGTCCGTCGGCAGGGCCGCGGAGCGCGGCATCGAGCCGTCCGAGGTCGCCGGCCTGGTCGTGACGGCCATCCGCGAGGAGCGCTTCCTGGTGCTGACCGACCCCAAGTACGCCGAACGGCTGCGCCGCCAGACCGAGACCCTGCTCACCGGCGATCTGCCCTCCTACCAGTGACGGTCGTGGGCCAGCAGTCGCACGACGGTGCCGCTGCGCGGCCTGACCAGCAGGCGTACGGAGTCGCCTGGCAGTACGTCCTCATACAGGCCCTGATCGACCATGAACGCGGTGGCCTTCTCCGAGCTGCCGTCGTGCAGGGCGATGTAGTAGTGGCAGGAGTCGGATTCCGCCTCCGCCCAGCGCTTGACGACGTGACCGGCCACCTCCCGGCGGCTGGGGCCCTCGGCTGAGGGCCCGGCGGGCTCCACCTCCACACCCTGCCAGCCGCTGCCCGTGAAGATCCACTCCTGCTGCGGGTTCGCCGGGGCGATGCCCGGCGCGGCCACCTCGCGCCCCGCCGACGTCAGCAGGAACCCCCGCCCGCCCATCAGCAGCCCCACCCCCGCCACGAACGACACCATCGTCGCGATCATCCCCGGCCACGACAGACCGGCATAGGACACGGTGATGTACCAGGGGACGACCAGGGCGCAGGCCAGGAGCACCGGCACGATCATGGTCGGCCAGCGCCGGCGGGCCAGGCCGAGCTCTATGGCGCACTCTCTGACCAGGGGGACGAACTCGCGTTCGAGATCGGCGCCGTCCGGCATGAGGGCGATCATCGGCGCGGAGGGCGCGTCCGCGATGCGGGCGGTCACCCGCTCCAGCACCCACCGCTCATACGGCAGGAGCGGATCCGGCTGGGGCGGCGCCGGTGTGACGCGATCGCCCTCGATCGTCACCCAATCGTGCGCCCCCAGCTCGAAAAGCGCCGTATGGAAGACGTCCTGCGCGCGCAGGCCACGTAAGTGCTCCACCACGGGCGCGGGCGCTTCGACCGCCTCCACCGAGTCGTCCCGGCTGGACACCTTGAAGGCGGAGAGCAGCGTGGCGGCCCACAGGGCCCACGCCGTCGCCGGCCAGACAAGATCCATTGTTCTGTGTTAGCACGAGTGCCGGTGGCAGGCCAGGTGTAATGCGCAAGCCCGATAGACTACGAGTACCGCATTTCGCCTTTGGGGGGTTCTCACGGTGTCTGAATTCGACACAGTGCTGGTGGTCGACTTCGGCGCACAGTACGCGCAGCTCATCGCCAGGCGCGTACGCGAGTGCCATGTCTTCTCCGAGATCGTCCCCTCGACGATGCCCGTCGAGGAGATGATGGCCAAGAACCCCAAGGCGATCATCCTGTCCGGCGGCCCCTCCTCGGTCTACGCGGAGGGCGCGCCGCCGGTGCCGGGCGGGCTGTTCGCCACGGGCGTGCCCACGTTCGGCATCTGCTACGGCTTCCAGGCCATGGCGCAGGCGCTCGGCGGCGAGGTGGCCCGCACGGGCGTCGCCGAGTACGGCGGCACCGCGCTCGACGTGCTCGACGAGGGTGTGATCTTCGCGGGCCTGCCCGCCGCCCAGACGGTCTGGATGTCCCACGGCGACAGCGTCGCGGCCGCCCCCGAGGGCTTCACCGTGACCGCCTCGACCCGCGAGACCCCGGTCGCCGCCTTCGAACACGTCGAACGCGGCCTGTACGGCGTGCAGTTCCACCCCGAGGTGCTCCACTCCGAGCACGGTCAGGCGGTGCTCAGGCACTTCCTCGACGCGGCCGGCTGTCGTCCCACGTGGACCATGCTCAACATCGTCGAAGACTCCGTCGAGACCGTGCGCCGCCAGGTCGGCGACGGCCAGGCCATCTGCGCCCTGTCGGGCGGCGTCGACTCCGCGGTGGCCGGCGCGATCGTCCAGCGCGCCATCGGCGACCGGCTGACCTGCGTCTTCGTCGACCACGGCCTGCTGCGCAAGGGCGAGGCCGAACAGGTCGAGCGCGACTTCGTGGCCTCCACCGGCGTCAAGCTCCGCGTCGTCGACGCCTCCGACCGCTTCCTGAAGGCGCTGGAGGGGGTCACCGACCCGGAGGAGAAGCGCAAGATCATCGGCCGCGAGTTCATCCGCGTCTTCGAGGACGAACAGCGCGCCATCATGGCCGACGGCCCCGTCGAGTTCCTGGTCCAGGGCACCCTCTACCCCGACGTCGTCGAGTCCGGCGGGGGCACCGGCACCGCCAACATCAAGTCCCACCACAACGTCGGCGGCCTGCCTGAAGACCTGCAGTTCACACTCGTCGAGCCGCTCCGATCCCTGTTCAAGGACGAGGTGCGCCGCGCGGGCGAAGAACTCGGCCTGCCCGCCGCCATGGTCTGGCGCCAGCCGTTCCCCGGCCCCGGCCTGGCCATCCGCATCATCGGCGAGGTGACCCGCGAGCGGCTGTCCATCCTGCGCGAGGCCGACGCGATCGCCCGCGAAGAACTCTCCCGCGCGGGGCTCGACCGGCAGATCTGGCAGTGCCCGGTGGTGCTGCTGGCCGACGTGCGGTCGGTGGGGGTGCAGGGAGACGGGCGCACCTATGGGCATCCGGTGGTGTTGCGGCCGGTGACGTCCGAGGACGCCATGACGGCCGATTGGGCGCGGGTGCCGTACGACGTGCTGTCCCGCATCTCCACCCGGATCACCAACGAGGTCCGCGAGATCAACCGCGTGGTCGTCGACGTCACCAGCAAGCCCCCGGGCACGATCGAGTGGGAGTGAATCTCTCCGCCGGGCTTGATGATGCGTGCGGGTCCGTTCGTGGGAAAAGGGCCATCTTGTACGGCGGAGCCAACGGCACGCCAACCACCGCACGTGGTTGAGGGCCTCCAGGGGGACGCCTGCTGACCCGCATGGGGCGGGCCACCGTTACGGCGCATGCTCTACCGTCCGGGTGGTGAAACGTCGTCCACGGAAGTGCGGCCGATCCTCGGTGGCTTTGGTCGCCATGGGGAATGTTCGGCTCCTGGCAGGGATGGTTCTGGCAGGTTCGCGCACCATGACGGCCGGACACACCACGGAGGCGGTCCGGCCGGGCATGGGGTGGGGTTATGGAGTCAGCACTTCCTGCCGTTGTTGAGGCATTGGACGACCTTGTTCATGAGCTGTTTCGACATCACGATGATGGAGCCCGCGTGGTCGGTGTTGGGGCTGTTTCGCTGGCTGGCGAAGCTGTCCACCGCGAAGGGGACATCCGTGCCGCGCGGCGTGGTGTTGGGCACGTCGTCGTAGGTCAGGGTCAGGCGGAGTTGTGGCACTGCCTCCGTGCCGCTCGGGCAGGCGCCGCTCTCGTCCGGGAAGGTGAGGTGCGTGCGGTGGTCGGCGCTGTCCAGGTTCTGGCCGTCCCAGCAGCTGGGCATGTCGAAGACGCGGACCAACTCGCTGCCGGAAGGGCAGATCGGGTACTTGTCGGTCAGGCGGTCGGTGAAGCCGGTGCAGGTCCATGTGGGACGGGCGTCGGCCGCGTCGTTGGTGACCGCTCTGGCGTCGCCGGACAGGAGCCGCAGGAACTGCGGGGCCGCGGTGATCTGGGAGGCGGGGTTGCCTCGGTACTCCAGGCGGACCGATGACGGTTGTACTGGTGTGCCGATGTTGTTGCCCGTCTCGGCCGCTGAGCCGTTCGACCCCGTTGCGTTGTCCGAGCCCTTGGCCCCGTCCGCGCCGGTTGCGCCATCGGCCCCGGTCGCACTATCGGCCCCGGTCGTAGCGTCAGGCCCGTTTGAAACGTCAGGCTTGGGCGTACCGTCGGTTCCGGTCGAACCGTGCGTGCCGGTTGTGCTGTCCGTGCCGGTTGTGCTGTTGGTGTCGTTTGCGCCATAGGCGTCGGTTGAGCCGTACGCGTCGGCTGTGTTGTCTGGCTTGGCCGTGTTGTCGGTGGTGGGGGTCGCGCTGGCCTGGGCGGCGTCGTCGGCCTTGTTCGCGTCAGCGGTGCTGGTCGCCTTTGCCGCCGGGGTGTTCGTCCCTGTGGGGCCGCCCGTTTGCGTTGGGGTGTCTGCCCCCGCCGTGCTGTCCGCCTTCGGTGTGCTGTCCGCCTTTGCCGGGCCGTTCGTCGTGGCGGTGCTCGGCGTGTCGGTGTTGGAGTCGCGTACGCGGAGGGTTGGCCAGAAGTAGGTGGACTGATCGGCTCGGTTGCGGCATGTGGTGGTCGCCTCGGCGAGGCTCTCATTGGTGGACAGGGCGTCGGTGGACATGTTGCCCACGTAGTCGTACTGGGCCTGGGCGGCCTCGGGGACCCCGGGAGCGGTGATGGTGTTGTCGGTGTTGGTGTGGTTCTCGTTTGTCGTGCCGCATTGAGAGATGAACGTGCCGGTTGAGGCGTCGTCATCTGCCCTCGGCTGCTTTACGGCTGGGACCTCCTTGATGTCGATGAAATCGTCGGCGGTGGGGCCGGCTGTGGGTGGGGGATTGGCGCTGTTGCTTGGATCGGGGGCGGGCGAACCGGTGCCGTTGCTCGCGTCCGGCGAGGGGGAACCGGTGCCGTTACCCGGGCCTGGTGAGCTGATTACGGGTGGTTGCTCCGAGTCGCTCAGTGTGCAGGTGGCCAGGGAGTTGAGGCCGGTGGGGCGTTCTGCGGTTCGGCCGATGGCGGTGGCGATGCGGTTGAGGGTGGCTTCTCGTTTGTCGGTGAGGGGGCCGAGGATGGCGTTTTGGATGAAGTTGGGGCCTCCTTGGCCGGTGGAGGTGGTGAGTCGGTTGTTGGCTTCTTGGAGTTGTTTGTCGAGTTGGGCGAGGTTGCGGTCTACTTCGGCTTGGGCTGTGGCGGGGATTTCGGGGAGTTGGTCCGCGACGCCGGGACAGACGATGGTCTGTTCCTCTGCCGAGCGGAAGTCGAGTGTGATGGTGCCGGCCTGAGCGGACAGCGGGGAACCTGACAGGGCGAGGGCGACGCTTCCGCCCAGGGAAACCGCTCCAAGCCATGGCCTGAATCGTCTTCCCCCCGATGGAATCCGCATGCGGTCACTCCTTCCGATCTCAGGAAAGTCCGATCTTCGAGAGGTACGGGGGAGCGTACGAGAGGGTTCACCTGGCAGCGTCCAGAGAGTAGCGGGACGGCTTTCTACCTGCGTGAATGCGGATGAATCCACATTCGCGGATTGGACCCGGCCCGAGACGCGGGCCGGACAGTCGCGCGTCGAACGCCGCTGCGAGCCTCACCTGAGGCGAGGAGATGAAGATGGGCGGCGTCAGGTCTGCGGCGCCGAGTCGTAGACACAGCGGAAACCGACGTAGAGAGCGTAGAACGCCGCAGCCTTGTACTGAAACGCCTCGGCCGTCGTCTGCTCCGGCCCGTACCACCACGAGCCACCGGCGGTGAGCCGGTCTTCGCCCTGGGCGTCGGCCAGCCACTCCCAGACGTTCGCGCTCATGTCGTAGAGCCCGTTGACGCCGGCAGGGAAGCTTCCGACCGGCGCGGCGACGGCGAACCCGTCCGTGTCTCCACGAAGGTTCGCGCCCGCCGATCCCGTTCCGGTCGGATATTCGTAGCGGTCGCCGGAGGTGAACGGCGCCGTGGGCGTCGCGCGGCTCTCGGTATACGCCGCCGCCCGCCATTCCGCGGCCGTGGGCAGCCGGCCACCGGCCCACTGACAGTAGTCGCGTGCCTCCGCCCAGCTCAGGTGCACCGCAGGCTGGGAGTCACCGACCGGTGTGCCGTGCGGTTGCAGATAAGTCCACCCCGGGCGGCGAGTCCAGCCAGACACGAACTCGAAACCGCCACCCTCCCGCTCGGCCGCGGTCCGCAGCGACGTTTCGGTGGCGAACCTCCGCATCTTGCCGACGGTGACCTCGGTGGCGTCGAACCAGAGATCACCGATCCGGACGGCCGGCCGGTCGGCCGATGAGCTGTCCGCCGGCACGGTGGGCGGCGGCGGACTGGCCGTAGGGGAGCTCGCCGGCTCGTCGGGAGCCGCGGACGGCGAACCGGCCGAACAACCCGTGGCGGTGAGCAAGGTCACGACGACGCCGGCGGCGAGTCGGCACACCCGCATGTGTTGTCCCCCTTGGTGAAGGCGATGCCCGGACCTGAGTCACCGTCTCCTTGAGAGCCGGTATGGGCTCGCCCGCACCGCACGATCCTGATCAGGACCTCGAAAACGGGAATCCCCGACCGGCGCGGACACGATCACCGGTCACTGACGATGATCGATCTCCGGCGGTTCGCCAAGCAAAGTCCGAAATAGTCGGGCGACATATCCACAAGGTATGGACGGGCGTCGGGCGCCAAGGCAGCCCCCGGATGCAACGAGGCACGGATGCGCTCAGACACTCGTCGCCGTCGGCGCTTCATAACACTTTCGCAGACCTCGGGATCGGAGAAGTCCAGGGCGCTGTGGCAGTTCTCCGGGTACCTTGTCACCGGCCCGGTCCAGCCCTGCAAGGTGATCGCCGACCCGTCCTGGTAAGCACTGCCCGCCCCGAAAACGAACCTCGGGACGTATCCGCCCGGTAGCTGAGACGCCGCCAGGCGGCGGAAACGGTGCCGTACCTGTCCTGCCCGTTCACAGGAAGAAGCTCATGCGCGTATTCCTCGGCATGGTCGCGAAGCGCCCAGGCGCGAACCTCGATCAGCCCGCCGCCTTGGCCCGCTCCGTCCTCGACGACGTCTTTCCCGTACCGGCGGAGACGATCGACGCTGCCGAGTGGACGGGTCAGGACGCCGTACTGCTCGCCTGGTCCAACGAAGGGGGCGCCGCCGCGCGACCACCGCTGATCGCGCGGGGAAAGCGCGGCGGCCTGGGCCTGAGCGGCACCCTGCCGGCGTCCTCGGACGTGCGGTGCCTCGCCGAGGCGCCGGCGTCCGCGCTGATCGACGTCATGGCGGAACTCTCCGGCTGTTTCTCCGCCATCCGCGTGGCGGAAGGAGAGCTCCAGGCCGCCACCGCGAGCACGCGCGCCCTTTCCGTCTTCTACGCCGAGAACGACGACCTCCACGTGGTCGGAACACGCGCTCTGCACGTTCACCTCATCGCCAACCGCGGAAAGGTCGCCTGGGACGAGCCGGCCCTGCAGACCATGATTCGGCAGGGCTACTTCCTCTCCGACGAGACCCCGTACCAAGGAGTGACGGCGCTCGGGCCGTCCTGCTTGATCACGATCAGGGACGGCCGCAGGAGCATCACCGGCCACCCGTTACCGGTGGCGCGACCGGCCCCAGCTTCGGGCAGGGCCAAACGCAAGGCGATCGGAGAGCTGGGCGACGCCCTGGTCGCCGCTGTCGAGCCGCTGCGGACCCTCCCCGAGCCGGTGAACCTCGCACTGACGGGTGGGCGCGACAGCCGGCTGATGGCGGCGCTGCTGCACGCGAGCCGCATTCCCTTCCGCGCGACGACCAACGGGCTCGACGACCATCCGGACGTGGTCATCGCCAGGGCGGTCGCCGCCCGGCTGCGGATCGGGCACACGGTCATCCCACCGGCCCGTACCGAGGCGATGGACGCGGTGCTCGTCCCGCATCCGATCGTGCGCACGCACGAGGTCCTCCGCGCGTGCGAGGGCATGACCTCGGCATACGAGAGCATCGTGGACTACCGGCCGTACTCGACGACGCCGACCATGTCCGGGCAGAGCGGCGAGATCCTTCGCGGCGGTTTCCTCTACAGTCAGGGGCAGACCACCGACAAGGCGATGCGCCGCAGAGTCGGCGACTTCTTTCTCAAGAACGCGTCGTTGTTCACCGACGAGGCCAACGAGCACGCCCGCGGGCTCGCCGAGCCGTGGCTGCGGCGCGTGGACGACAACCCGTGGGAAGTGCTCGACCACCTGTACGTCACCTACCGCGTGGGCCGCTGGCACGCCGCGGCAAGAGTGGGCTCGTTGCGCCGCGGGGATCCGATCCAGCCTTTCCTCGACAATCGCGTGGTGGTCGAGGCGCTCTCTCTCGACCAGCGGTGGCGCCATTCTGAAGAGGTCGTGTACGAGCTGATCGGCCGGCTGGCGCCCGGGCTGCAGAAGATCGAGGTCGAAGGCAAACCCTGGCGCTTCCGCGCGGAGGCGCCGCCGCCCGGACGGTGGTGGCGGAGACCGCCCGCCGCGAGCCCCACTCAGGTCGCTCAGAAGCGTGGCGGTGCCTGGAACTGGCGGACGAGCCCGGGGCCTCGCCTGTCCGCCCTTCTCGGGGAGTTCGTGCTCGAACGCGCCGACGCGCTCGCCGGCCTGGTACGCGGCGACGAATTACGTGTCATGTTCGCCGAAACCATCGTGAAGCAGCCCGCCCTGGCGTGGAACCTGTACACGGTCGCCGCGATGCTCACCGGCGTCTTCCCGGGCAAGCCGCCCACGATCGCCGATCCCGTCCGCATCGAGATCCCCGACGTACGGTAGAACGCCTACGGCTCAGTGCGGGTGCCTTCGCTGTCGCGAGCAAGTTTGCGCAGTTCGGGGCCAAAGGCGGGATGTGCGAGGGCTGCGGCGAACTGGGCCTTGAGATAGTTGAGTGGCGACCCGGTGTCCCACCAGGTGCCGTCGATGACCTGCCCGTATACCTCGTGCGTGAGCGCGTAGTCATGCAACGCGTCCGTGAGATAGATCTCGCCGTCGGGGTTTTGCTGCCATCGACGCGTCTGGGCTTCCAGTTCGTCGATGACGCCAGGCGTGATGACGTACCCGCCGATCGCGGCGTAACGCGAGGGCGCCCGTTCCGGGGCCGGCTTCTCCACGAGGCCGGAAATCAGCAGGCGCCCTTGTCCAAAGTCCTCTTTGACGATGGGGACGCCGTAGCGAGGCGCGTCCTCGATCGCCATCGGCATCAGGGCCAAGACGGGGGCTTGCGTGGCTTCGTAGGCCGCCTTGAGCTGCTTGGCTCGTGGAACCTCGGCCACGAAGACGTCATCAGCCCACAAGACCATGAACGGTTCGTCTCCGATGATCCGGGCCGCGTTCAGGACAGGGGTGCCGTTGCCATAGGGCCCGCTCTGGTACAGGTAGGTGATGTGGGCCAGCGACGACAGCTCTCGAACCGCGTCAGCGAGTTCGGGCTTGCCGGCCTCACGGAGCTGATGCTCAAGATCGGCATCTGGCGCGAAGTGCTGCTGAATGAGATGTTTGCGGCCCGAGGTGACGATGGTGATCTCCTCGATGCCCGATTCCACGAGCTCCCTGATGGTGTGTTCGATGACGGGTTTGTCACCGATCGGCAGCATCTCCTTGGGGAGCGCCCGAGTCAGGGGCAGCAGACGGCTGCCCAGACCGGCGACCGGAATCACAGCTTTGCGGACCACATAATCTCCCAGGTGGGGGCGGCACTGATGCGATGACGCTATCGCAGCACCTCGATCTACACGTGACCGGGACGATCACGCACTGGCTGCTGGGCGAGCGCCCTGTGAGTGCATTTCGAAGGGTGAAGCGGTTGACGCGACCCAGGCGGCCGTGTGTTTAGAAGGGCTACTGTGGGTCCCACGCAGGCCACGGCCACAGCGACGAACAACCAGGGATTCTTGGTTTCCAGAACCTGGAGCAGGGTCAGGACAATGCCGGCAGGGACCGTGATGCCGTCGTTGTGCTGAGCGATGGCGTTTGGGACATGACGTTCGATGTCAAGGGTGACGGAGGACTGGTTGGGCGACTTTCCGGGCCGGTGGGATGACAGGGAACGCGCTGCGATGGTGGCGCTGCTTCGTCGTATCACGACGGAGAGGAGCGAGCGTGAGCTGGTTCAACAACTCACCGAAGAAGCTTCGGCAGTCGCGCTCTTGAGCCAGCGCCTGGCTCCCGTCGATCTGTTCTCCGCTCCAGCTGACGAAGCGATAGCCCAGGTTATGGGGGAGATCGCCGCCTGGGAGCAGGACGGCATCCAAGTCATCACCCTGGGGGAAGATCGCTACCCGCAGCGGCTGCAAGACGTGTTCGACCGACCTCCGCTGTTGTTCGCCCGTGGGACGGTCCTCGATGAGGACGATGGGGTCGCGGTGGTCGGTTCGCGGGCAGTCTCGTCGGAAGGCTGGTCTATGGCGGCTGAGTTGGCCACGCGGCTGGTGGAGCGCGGTCTTTCGGTCGTCTCGGGACTGGCCGCTGGTGTGGAAACCACAGCTCACCGGGCCGCGTTGAGAGCCGGTGGTCGGACGGTGGCCGTCATCGGCACGGGGATCTGCAGGCATTTCCCTCCAGAGAATCGTGATCTCCATCGGGAGGTTGCCGAGCAAGGTGCTGTGTTCTCTCAGTTCTGGCCGGGCAGAGGGCCAGACAGGACGACGTTTCCGTTGCGCAACGGCACGATGTCGGGCTACAGCTTGGCGACGATCATTGTCGAGGCCGGCGAGCGAAGCGGAACTCGTATCCATGCACGTAAGGCCGTGGAACACGGTCGGCCGGTGATCTTGATGAAGTCGGTGGTCGACTGTACTCAGTGGGGGCGGGTTACGGCAGGCAAGCCCGATGTCCACGTGGCCCGGGATGCTCGCGAGGCGATGGCCATCGTCGATGACCTTCTGGACCGTCCCAACCAGCTTGAAAGTTTGCTTTCAATGACCGGCTGATGCATTGTCCGCATCCCACGGGAATGATTCGCGATCGCCACGACGCCATTTGTCGCCCGCGTCGCGCACTGGACGACGACGTCGCCCGGTTCGGTCGCAGCGACGTCGCGAAGCAGGGCGTACCCGTCACGCATCTTTTCGGCGACAACCTTCTCCAGGGCCTCGCGCGCCGTGTCCCCGTGACCGAAGGACTGGCTGTGCCCGGATGCCCAGACCAGCGTCGAGCGGCTGTTCTGGCACGTGTACGCACACGCCAAGGGCACCTCGCAGGTCATCCCCTGGCCGTACTCGTTTGTCGCGGCGCTGGAGAGCGGTCGTACTTCTTGGACCGCGATGCTGGATGCGATCCGCCTGGGCCCCGAAGACGAAGCCACCGCGGTCACCGCCGCCCGGTTGCGCGAGGCGGCTCAGCGGCCGCTGGAGGCCGGCCAGTGGCGCTCGGAGGATGGGGACATCCTGATCGTGGCCGACGCCTGATAGGCCTCGGCTTGCCGAGGGGCTGCAGCACACCTGCGGTGGGTTGCGTCGCCGATCCTGGCGTAGTTGCGGAGCGGGTCACTCCGCTATAGAGTCCAAATTGCGGAGCATTTCGCTCCGCACCGGTGAGGGCTGCCTCGACCGAGGAGCGGGAGAGCTGAGAGTGCGGTGGAGTCGCCGACCTCGGCGCGCACCCGTTTCCGAACAATCACGATCGAAGGGGCAACGACCCGTGATCAATGTCGCGATCATCATCGGGAGCACACGTCCGGGGCGCAACGGGGAGGCGGTTGCCCGCTGGGTTCACGATCTCGCGGCGACGCGCGATGATGCCCGGTTCGAACTCGTCGACCTCAAAGACTTTGGCCTGCCGCACCTGGATGAGGCGATGCCGCCCGCGATGGGGCGCTACGATCTTCCCCACACCAGGAAATGGGCCGACAAGATCTCCTCCTTCGACGCCTACGTGTTCGTCACGCCCGAGTACAACCACTCGACCTCCGGCGCGTTGAAGAACGCCATCGACTTCCTCTACGCCGAATGGCACAACAAGGCGGCCGGGTTCGTCGGCTACGGCAGTCTGGGCGGCGCTCGGGCGGTGGAGCATCTGCGCCTGATCATGGGCGAGCTCAAGGTAGCCGGCGTGAGCTCCCAGGTCGCCCTGTCCCTGGCCACCGACTTCGAGAACTTCAGCGCCCTCAAACCAGCCGCTCACCAAGAGCGCGCGGTCTCCGCCATGCTGGATGAGGTCGTCGCATGGGGCGGTGCGCTGAAGGCGCTGCGCGACGGCACCACGCCCGCCCGGCCTTGATGCCCGCACATGACCCCGCCTCTGAGCCTGACGGCGGCGTGACCTGCTCATCGCGCGCGGGTGAGAGGGTGGTCGATCTCGTCACGCCGGAGGCGGGCAAGCGCGATGGCCAGTACGGCGACCGTCAGCGGGGCGACGGCTGCCACGAGGAAGACCGGCCGGCTTCCCCAGGCGGCCGCCGCCGGCCCGACCAGCGCCATGGACAGGGGGGCGGCGCTGAGCGAGACGAAAAAGTCGAGGCTGGAGACCCGGCCGAGCATGGCGGGCGGGACGCGACGTTGCAGCAGTGTTCCCCAGATGACGCCTGCGCCGGACGTGAGGGCGCCACAGAGAAAGAGCGCGGCGATCATGCCCCACAGTTGGTCGGCCGCCCCAAGGGCGGCGAGCGGAAGACAGCCTCCACCCCAGGCCAGTAGCATCACGGACAGGTAGCGCCGGGGAAGGGGCAGCGCGGACATCGTGAGCGAGCCGCTCACCCCGCCGAGGCCGTAGCAGGCGAGGGCCAGCGCGAACGCCTGCGGCCCGCCCGCCCCCTGGTCGCGGATCGCGAACGGCAGCAAGACCTGGATCGGCCCGACGGTGACCAGGACGAGCGTGACGGCGAACGTCAGCGTGCCAATCAGCCACGGCGTCGTGAGTAGGTAGGCGAACCCGGCCCGCAGGTCGCTCACCGCCGACCGGACGGGGCTGCCCGGCCGCGCCGTACGGCCGCGCGTCTCGGGCTCGCGCATGATAGCGGTGCATGTCGCGGCCAGGAGATGCACGCCGGCGATACCGGCGAACGCCATGCTCGGCGCGAAGACGCTGATCAGTGCGCTGGCGGCGCCCGGCCCGGCCGCCTGCATCAGCGTCGGCCGCAGCACGCCTTCGATCCCATTGGCCGCGAGCAGATCGTCTTGCGGGACGACAGAGGGGACGAGCGCGGAGTAGGCGGGATAGAAGAACCCATCCGCGATCCCGAGCACCACGGCGATCACGATGAGCTGTCCGGGAGTGAGCAGGTCCATGGCGGCGGTGACCGCCACCGAGCCGGCGGCCACCGCCTTGGCGGACTGGGTGAGTACGATGATGCGCCGCCGGGACGCACGGTCGGCGACGACGCCTCCCAGCAGGGCGGTCGCGACCAATCCGACGCCGCCCGCAGTGGCGATCAGGGAGAGTTCGGACGGACCCGCGTCGATCGCGATCACTTGCCACACCACCGCGACCGCCCACATGCCACTCCCGGCCAGGCTCAAACCGAGCGCGGTCGCCAGCAGCCG
Source organism: Nonomuraea purpurea (assembly GCF_042650645.1). NCBI lineage: Bacteria > Bacillati > Actinomycetota > Actinomycetes > Streptosporangiales > Streptosporangiaceae > Nonomuraea > Nonomuraea purpurea. The sequence continues at coordinate 206,048 of NZ_JBHSBI010000013.1, read as the reverse complement.
GTACTGGCCCGCCCAGAACGGCCGGAGCGGCCGGGGGAGCCGGGCGCGCCCGGGTGCCGGATCGGTGTCGCCGATGTCTGATGTGCCGGTGGCCATGCCGCCTCCTTCATTGCGGAGTGATTCGCTCCGCATCGCACCATAGTTGCGGAGCGGATCGCTCCGCAACTATGTAGACTGCCGCCATGACGAGTTCGCGTTCATGGCGCAGCGAGGAGGTCGCCCGAAACGACCGGGCGTTGCTGCGAGCGGCCCGCGAGGTGCTGGCGGTGGACGGCGCGCACGCGTCGGTGGCGTCGATCGCGGCCCGAGCCGGAGTCGGGGTCGGGTCGCTGTATCGGCGCTATCGCACGAAGCAGGAGCTGTTCCAGCGGCTGTGCCTGATCGCGCTGCGGGAATACCTCGACGCGGCGACGGAGGGCCTGGCCATGGACGATCCGTGGGAGGGCCTGATGCACTACGCGATGGCGTCGATCCGGTCGGGCCCCGGTTCGCTGGCGCCCGTAGCCGGCACCTTCGAGCCCACCGACGAGATGACCGAACTGGCCGGGCAGGGCGACCGCGCGGTGGCCCGGCTCGTCGAGCGCGCACACCAGGCCAAGGTGCTCCGCGCCGGGCTGACCCCGGTTGATCTCGAGCTACTCATCGAACAACTCTCCAAGTCCCCGCTCGAGGAACAGCTGCAGCGGCAAGGACGGACCGAAATGGGGGACGCCGCCCGGAACGCGAGAGAACGCGTCATCGCCATCGCGCTCGACGGCCTCAGAGCCGTTCCCGCGGGGCCGGTGCCCGGCCAGCCCCCTGGATACGAGCTGTTCGCCATGAGATGGGCGCCTCCAGCAGACGGCGCCCAGCCCCCCGAGTGAAGGTTCGACAGAAGGAGACACCAGTGAAAGCCGCCGCCTTGTCCTCGTTCGGACCCCCAGAGGTGCTCCGCACCGTCGAACTGGACGAGCCCCACGCGCAAGCAGGGCACGTGCGTGTCCAGGTCAAGGTCGCCGGGGTCCAACCCTTTGACTGCGGCGTCCGCGAGGGACGCTTCCCCCGCGCGCTCGTGGGCGACTTCCCGATCGTGCCGGGAAACGAGTTCGCCGGAACGATCGACCAGATCGGTGCGGGCGTCACGGGATTCTCGGTCGGCGACGCCGTCCTCGGGTTCAGCACGCTCGGCGGCTACGCGGAATGGGTCACGGTACCGTACGACCAGGTCGCGCCGAAGCCGGCCGACATGCCGTGGACGATCGCCGGCGGGTTCTCTGGAGCCACCCAGGGTGCCCGCAACGCCCTCAATCAGATGCGCGTGGCCACCGGCGACGTCGTCCTGATCAACGGCGCGTCCGGCGGGCTAGGGACGATGGCGGTCCAACTCGCGAAGGCGATGGGGGCGAGCACCGTGATCGGCACCGCCAGCGAGGCCAACCATGACTACCTGCGATCCCTTGGGGCGGTCCCGGTCGCCTACGGGCCCGGGCTCGTGGAACGGCTTCGCGCCATCGCCCCGAACGGCGTCGACGCCGCTCTTGGCTTCGAGGTCGACGGACTCCGCGCGGCACTCGAAATCGCCCACGACCCGGAACGCGTGGTGACCATGGTCTTCTCCGACGAGATCGCCGCCCTCGGCATCCGCGATTGGACCGGTGTCCGCAGCGCCGAAGGTCTCACCGAGATGCTCTCCTACCACGAGAAGGGCCAAATCTCCGTGCACATCAGAGCGGAATACACCCTCGACCACGCCGCGGAGGCACAGCGCGACGTCGGGAGCGGGCATAGTCGCGGCAAGGTCGTGATCAACATCAGCTGAACGCACACACCGATCGGGCGCGTGCGCTCCGACACGTAATCGGCCAAGTCGATTACCCGACCTGGCTCACAGCCGGTTCGCCAGCGCTGCCGTGGCCTGCTCACGACCGTAGAAGATCTCCGTGTCCCCGACCTGGAACGGCAGCAGGTGCGCCCTGACGGCTATGTCGCCTGGGAGGATCATCCGAACAGGACGGCCTGCGAGAAGCGCTGGCCAGATGTGAGTGTGCCGCACAGCCTCTCGACCAGCGCGTCCCGAGGCACGAAATAGGGGGCGAGCGGTGGCGGACGATCGCTGGCGGGGGGATTCTGGGTTTCGTGGCGGCAGATGAGACGGGCGGTCCAGCCGGCCCGGTCGGGGAACCCGGCGGGCAGGACGGTCGTGGGGGTCCGCTGAGCGGCCTGACGGAGCTTCGCCGCCAGCAGGCGATGGAGCGGTGGCGGCTTCTCCGCCCGCATGTGGAGGACGGCGTGCCGCTGGCAACGCTCGCGACTCGCTGTGGCGTCCCCGAGCGGACGCTGCGGCGCTGGCGGGCGGTTTACCAGGCCGACGGCCTGGCCGGTCTGGCTCGTGCCCGGCGTTCCGACCGTGGCCGCCGCAAGATCCCCGACGAGCTGGTCGTCTTCATCGAAGGCCTCGCGCTGCGCCCGCCGAAGCCGAGCGTGGCGGCGATCCACCGGCAGGCCGCCAGCGTCGCCGCCGCCAGCGGCTGGCCGGTCCCGGGATACACCACGGTCTACGAGGTCATCAGGAACGTCGACCCCGCGTTGGTGACCCTCGCGCTGGAGGGTACGAAAAGATACCGGGAGGTGTATGACCTGGTGCATCGCCGTGAAGCGTCCAAGCCGAACCAGATCTGGCAGGCCGACCACACCGAGCTGGACATCTGGGTGATCGACGCCTCCGCCAAGCCGGCGCGGCCGTGGCTGACGTTGATCGAGGACGACCACTCCCGCGCGATCGCCGGATACGCGCTCAACCTGGACGCGCCCTCGGCACTCACGACCGCGCTGGCGTTCCGGCACGCGATCTGGCGCAAGAGCGAACCCGGCTGGCACGTGTGCGGCATCCCCGAGGTGTTCCATCTCGACCACGGCTCGGACTTCACCTCCGCACACCTGGAGCAGGTGATGGCCGACCTGAAAGTCCGTCCGGTGTTCACCAAGAAGGGACAGCCGCACGGCCACGGCAAGATCGAACGGGTCCTGGAGACCTTCAACCAGATGTGCCTGGCGCACCTGCCCGGCTACGCACCCATCGGCACCCCCGACCGGGCCGGCCAGGCCACCCTGACCCTGCCCGAGCTCGACGCCGCGATCGGCCGGTTCATCCGCGAGGTGTACAACCAGCGGCCGCACTCCGAAACCAGGACACCGCCCCAGACACGCTGGGAGGAGGGCGCGTTCATCCCGCGCATGCCCGACTCGCTCGAACAACTCGACCTGCTGCTATCGACGGTCGCCAAACCCCGCAAGGTCCACACCGACGGCATCCATTTCCTGGCGCTGCGGTTCATCGACCCGGTCCTGGCCGACTACGTCCGCGAGGACGTCACCATCCGCTACGACCCCCGCGACATCACCGAGATCCGCGTCTACCTGCGCACCCTGGACGAGGAGAAGTTCCTGTGCCGGGCCATCTGCCCCGACCTGGCCGGAGAGACGGTCAGCCTCAAAGAGATCACCGCCGCCCGCAACGCCCGCCGCAAACACCTGCGTGGCCAGCTCACCACCCGGACCGCGGTCGTCGATGCCCTCCTGGCTGCCCACAGCGAACCCCTGCCCGTCGCCTACCCAGCTCCTACACTGCGCTCCTGGACCACTACCGACGAATCCACCGCGACCGACCCCGGCCGCACAACCGGCCTGAGCCCCGAGTCGTCCTTCCCCCAAGCCCCTGACCAGGACGCCACCACTCCTACCCCAGGTAACACTCCGCGACTCAAACGCTACTGGAATGAGTGAGGCGTTCTCCGCCCGGATAGACACCCAGGCGTGGAACAGCCCTCGGACCCAGATGGCAACCAGGCCGAACCAGACCGCGCCCCCGACCCGGCAGACTTCCCCGACCCGCACTCCACCCGAAAGCCGACGCCCGCCGGCGGCCTGACGTACGCCAGTGATCGACCAGCCCCGCCCGACCACACCGCGGCCGCCAACACCACCGACAGCGGCCCGCCCGCCGCCACACCGATCATGGCGACCAAAGAACACCGCCGGTTCCTGGAGTTCGCCGACGCCGTCCGCCGCAAACGCTACGTCGGCCTGTGCTTCGGCGCCCCCGGCGTCGGCAAGACCGAATCCGCCCGCAGCTACACCCGATGGGACCAGCTCGCCCCGCACCTGGCCGGTACCCAAGGCACCGGCTCCCAGGACACCGACACCGATATCCAGGAGGTCCTGGCCGCCCGCGCCGTCATGTACACCCCCAAGGTCCACAGCGCCCCCCAGAACCTTGACAAAGAGATCTCCTACCTGTGCGACAGGCTCGGCTGGACCGTCGAACTCATGCTCCAGACCGGCCGCGGCACGGGCAACCGCCCACCCGGCCCGAGCAGCCCGGGCCCCAGCGGTGCCGAACTTCTCATAGTGGACGAAGCGGACCGGCTGAAGACCGCAGCGCTGGAACAGCTCCGCGACCACCACGACCGCACCGGCATCGGACTCATCCTCATCGGCATGCCCGGCATCGAAAAACGCCTCGCCCGCTACCCCCCAGCTCTACTCCCGCGTCGGATTCGTCCACCACTACAAACCCCTGTCCGTCGACGAACAGGCCTTCGTCCTCGCCCGCCACTGGCCCCACCTCGGCCTCGGCAACACCGACGACTTCGCCACGACCGAAGCCATCGCCGCCATCACCCGCATCACCAGCGGCAACTTCCGCCTCACCACCCGCCTCGTCGACCAGATCGAACGCGTCCTGGACATTAACCAGATGACCACCGTCACCAAAGAAGTCGTCGAAGCCGCCCGCGAGAACCTCGTCATCGGAATCATGTGACCGCACCACCCAATACCCGCGCCCCACCACAACGACGCCGAACATTCCCCGCTGCTCGCCAGGCCCCAAGCCAGGCGGGCAGCGGCACTCGCATCCCACCCGGCCAGCTACGCCGTCAGGTCTCGGAGGGGACCCAGGTGCGGGCGGCCTCGTGCAGGCGTATCAGCTGGTCCCAGTGTTCGGCAACGGTGGTGCGGCCGGGCTCGGTGAGGCTGACGACGGTTCGGGGACGGCGTCCGGTGGTCTTGTCGATTTTGACGATTCCGCCCTTCTCCAGCTTGGCCAGATGGCTGGACAGGTTGCCTTTGGACAGGCCGGTAACGCGCTGGAGGTAGAGGAAGTCGGCGCTTTCGCAGGCCGACAGCGCACTGGTGATCGCCAGCCGGGATCGGACCCGCGAGCCGGCGAAGGTTCGGCTCATGGACGCCACCTCGAGGCTCAGTTCCGGGGAAGCACGGTCGCCGCGATGATGACGTTGTTGACGATGGTCGCGGTGACGGTGCGCGCAACCGCTTCGGCGGCGGCTCCGGCTCCCCAGTTGCCTTGCTCGAGCTCCTTGGCGCGGGTGATCACGGGGGAGGTCCAGGGGATCTCGTGGTGGAACTGGGGAAGCGTCCCGCTTCCCGAGAGCAGTGCCGCGAGCGCGGCGACACGGGGCTGTGGTTCCGCGCCCTCGACGAGCACGTCGCGGACGTCTTCGAGGAGGCGACCTCGGCGCCCACTTCCGCCGTCCTCAAGGACGGTCGTGTTGAACAGGCCGAGTGCCTTGCGGGTTCCCCGGCGGATGTCGCCGCGTTTGATGAGCCTGTCCAGCAGCGGGCTGCGCAGTGTCGGCCCGATCGCCGCGAGAACCGTCTGGACGCCTCGGGGCTTCTGGGAGACGTAGTCCCATGTGGAGCGGAGGATGTCATCCGACGGCGGGCGGTTCTCGATGGCTTCCACCCGTGTCGTCCCGCCCCAGCCGGTGTCGGTTCGGACGTGATCGCCAAGGGCGAGATCTGCGAGCACCGCTCCCGCGAGGGTGTAGAAGAGCGTGTTCTCTCCTGCGATGGTCCCGGCGCCCGGCTGGAACAGCAGGAGCAGGAGATCCTCCGCCAGGGTCGGAGCTCCGGGCCGTTGCGCCTCGCCGGGCGTCTCGGTCTCGCCGCCGACGAACGGCTCGTCAGGGTGCTGATTCATCAGTCATTCCTTTCTGTCGTGGACCGGTTCTGTCGTCGATCGGGATGGCGCTGACGCCACGATGAAAGCCGTTCAGGCCAGCAGGGCCGTGAGCATGCCCCAGGACAGGGTCGTGGTCACGGTCGTCCAGGCAACGATCGCTATCGCCTGCCACAGCAGGACCCACCTTCGCGGCGTGCCGGAAGCGACGAGCATGGCGGAGGTGAACTGGGTCGGAATTGCCAGGGGCCCGAGGAGGCTCGCGCCGGGCACGCCGAATCGGACCAGGTATCGCCGGAAGCGCTGACGTCCCTTCGACTCGGGCTTGGGTTCCGCGGGCGTCTCGATCCGGCGCGCGCGACGAGCCACCGCGGTGGTGCGGACCCGCGAGCTGAACAGCACGACCGCGAGAACGCAGAGGAAGTTCCCCGAAGCCGCGGCGATGCCGGCGACGACGGGATGGATCCCACCCAGGACGCCGATCGGCGACGCTCCTTCGCCCTCGATGAACGGGATCGCTCCGGCAAGCATGACGATGAGGGGCTGGACGATGTCGGGGACCTGAGCCACGAGATCTTGGAAGTTACGGACAAGGGCCTCGATGGGATTCACGGGAGCTCCTCAGGCTGCGTCTCGCGGATGTCGCGATCTGGTTTGATTCAGCCCCAGTAGAGACCGCGTTCTTGGAACATGGTCAAATCCCGTGGAAGGCGACGGTCAGCCGTCGCCGTTCGCCTCGCGCGTGATGCGCGGTTGCTCGTGCGCGAGGATGCTGGCGCGGTGAAGGACATCGATCTGAGCGGCGTTGTACAGCTCATTCACCGCTTCGATGAACGTCTGCTGCGTGACATGCGCACTCTTCGACAGATGCGTCACCGGATCGCTCAGCCAGGGGTAGTCGATGAGGTTCTGTGTGAGGATCGGCGCGAGCTTCTCGGCGAGGCGCTGCCGGGTCGCCTCGTCGGCGTCAGGCGGCAAGTCGTCGATCTCGCTGCTGATGGAGTCGGTGTCGGCCTCCGCCATGAGCCGCAGGTCCGCCATCGCGTCCTCGTCGTAGAGCTGCGTGTAGATGTGGATGATCGAGCTGTCGGCCTCGGACAGGCGTGAGGCGACGGACTCGAACCCCGCCGGCGCGTCGGCCGGCACGCTGTCGCGCAGGATGGCCGCGATGTCGAACCGGGCTCTCTGCAGACGCTCGATGCGTGCCGCGAGTTCGGCGTCGAGCTGACGCAGCGCATCCGGGGTGCTGTCCCCGCCCGCGCCGACTTCTCCGATCTGCGAGAGCGGCACGCCGAGCTCGGCGAGCCGTCGGATGCGCAGAAGGCGCACGAGATCCTGCACCCCGTACTGTTTGTATCCGTTGTACCTGCGCTCGGGCTCGTCGAGCAGGCCGAGCCGGTGATAGTGCCGAATGGTGTTCACCGTGGTGCCGGCGAGTTCCGCGAGTTCGCGTGTGCTCCAGGCCACGTCGTCTCCTTCCTGCGCTCACAGAGTGCATTGTCATCTCGCCCGCCGGATATCAGGTCCAGCAGATACGTCGCCGCGATCTCGTCAACGCAGGTGCGAAGAAAGACCGTAGCACTTCGGTGCTGCTCGGTACCGAAGTGCTACGGGTCGCCCTGTACATACCTGAAGCCGACGCCGAACGCGCACGACCCCGTGCTCGCGAGTGGCCCTACGGGCGTGAGCCCAGGTTGCGCAGTGCCATGTCGGCGATGTCCTGGAGGTCGTCGTGGCCGAGGCCGCCGGCGGCCTGGACGGCGATGCCGAATGCCACCGTCATGATGTATCGGGCGAGTCGCCCTGCGTCGGCGTCGCGCGGGAGGTCGCCCTCGTCGACGGCGCGCTGGAAGCGTTCCTCAAGGCGCAGGCCCGCATCGTTGCGCCAGCCGACGAGCAGATCGTGCGCGGGCCGGCCTGCGTCGCTTGCCGCCAGCGCGCCCTGCACTGTCAGGCATCCAGGATGGCCTTCTGGAAGGGTCGTGGTCCGAGCCGCTCCATGGAGGAGCGCCTCGGCCACCCCTCGTGCGGTCGGCTCCTCCAGGGCGCGCGTCGCGTAGGAGGCCGGCCCCTCGGTGTAGCGTTCCAACGCCCTGCGGAACAGCTGCTCCTTGTTGCCGAAGGCCGCGTACATGCTCGTCTTGGTGATCCCCATGGCCCCGGTCAGATCGGAGAGGGTCGCCCCCTCGTATCCCCGCTCCCAGAACACCCGCATGGCGCGCTCCAGCGCCTCGTCGATGTCGAATTCCCTGGGCCGGCCCATGACAGTACTCCGGGAACCACCCATCCCACGATCGTACTCCTTGGCACCGCTGGTCATGCTGTGTCCCCCGGGACGAACACGCATCGATTGTTGACCCTGTGCTGGGAACACGATGTTGATTTGGCGGCACCGACATGAAGGAGGCCGCCACGTGAGCGGAACCAGGAGCAATGCGTCACTCCCCAGCAGGAGAGGACTTGCGGGTCGCCCAATCCGTCGACGATTCGGTGCCGCGAGCCTCGGCTTGATGGCCACGGTTCTTCTGAGCGTTGCATGCACTCCCGGAATGGTAGAGAGATCCGCTCCCAGCAAGACTGCGCCCGATGCCGCACTGCAGCGGTACTACGCCCAGGAACTGAAGTGGGAGGATTGCGCCGACTTCGCCACAAACGCGCGTGAGGCGGAAATCCTCGGGAAGGCCGCAGCCGAATGCGCGTGGCTGAGGGTGCCGCTCGACTACGAGGATCCCAAGGGCGACACCGCTGCTGTCGCAGTCTTGCGTGTCGCCGCTCGTGGCGAGTCGCAGGGTTCGCTGGTCTTCAACCCGGGCGGTCCTGGTGGCTCCGGCACCTTGGGCGCTGTGGCCGCGGCGTCGGCGATGGGAAAGAGCCGCATCACCGAACGATTCGACGTGGTCGGCTTCGACCCGCGGGGCGTCGGAGCCACCGACCCCGCGGCAGACTGCTACTCCAAGGACGGCAAGACCCGCGGCGACGCCGTGTTCCCGCTGCTCGCCATGAACGCCGCTCTGACAGAGGAGGACACGCGCGCAGTGCTCGAACGCTGCGCCAAGGGATCCGGGGGCAAGGCGGCGCTCGCGCAGATGGGTACGCGCACGACCGCCCGTGACATGGATGTGCTCCGGGCTGCGCTCGGCGACGAGAAACTGACGATGCTGGGCCAGAGCTACGGCACCCGGCTGGGAGCGGTGTACGCGGAGCAGTTCCCGGAGCGGGTGAGGGCAATGATCCTCGACGGCGCGTTCGACCCTCAGCTGGGAACGATCGAGCGTCGGCTCTCGGCGTACGCGGGGTTCCAGGCGGCCTTCGAAGCGATGGCGGCCACGTGCGCCGCCAAGGCCGAGTGTCCGCTGGGGACGGACCGGAAGGCGTGGACGTCGACGTTCCAGTCCATCGTCCAGCCGCTTGGTGAGCAGCCCGTGCCGGCGCTCGATCAGGAACTCGACTTCGACGAGGCGCTCGGCGGTGTGATGGCAGGCCTGTACAGCCCGGATGCATGGCCGACCGTCATCAGTGGCATCGCGGAGGTGCAGAAGAAAGGTCGCGGCGACCAACTCCTGCAGCTCGTGTACGACCTCGAAGGCGGTGACCCCGATGCGCAGGTGAACGGGAATCTCTCCGAGGCCCTGTTCGCGATCAACTGCATGGACGAGAAACGCCTCACGCCGCAGGACGTCGCGCGGCTGCGCACGATGACCAACAAGGTAGCGCCGTTCATGAATCCCGGTGGGGATGTCACCGAGGGAGCGCGCGACGGGTGCGAGTTCTGGCCGGCCGACCCGACTCTCGGGATCCCCTATGCGCAGGACGTCGAGGGCCTTCCGAACACTCTCGTCGTCTCGATCACTGGAGACCCCACCACTCCGCACAAAGGCGCCATCAGCCTCGCCGACACCCTGGGCAGCGCCCTGCTGACCGTGAAGGGCGAGGGGCACACGATCGTCGCCTCCGGGGCGAACCCGTGTGTCGACAAGATCGCTGCGGATTACCTGATCGACCTCGAACTGCCGGCTGAGATGCCGACGTGTTCTGTGAAAGCGCCGGCAGCGCAGTGACTGATGCATTGTCCGCGTCCCGCAGGGATGATTCGCGATCCGTTACGCGGATACCGTCACGGCGTCCTGCGCCGGCGTCTTGAGGCGGGGGAGCAGGGTCAGGGCGGCGACCAGTCCGAGTACCGCCCCGTCATGGTGGGTCCGCAGTGCTCGGCCGTCTACTGCGTCGGCTCGGCCGGTCCGGTCTGCCCGCCGCCGAACACCTCCTGGACGAGCCGCTGCGTCGCCTTCTGGAACGGCCCGCTCATGGACAGGTCGGTGTCGTCCACGTAGTTCAGCGAGGCGGTCAGGGTCTTGCCGCCGTCGGGCGTGCTGTACATCAGCCCCGCGTGGCCCGCGATGCCGCCGTTGTGGGTGATGACCTTGCCGCCGCCTGGTACGTCCTGCACGAACACTCCCAGGCCATAGCCCACCTTCGACTCCGGTGTGCACATCTCGGCCAGCAACTCGGCCGGCAGCAGCCTGCCGCCGACCAACGCGGAGATGAACGTGGCCAGGTCGCGGGTGGTGGAGATCATGTCACCGCCGGTGGAGATCCAGGACGGGTTCTGGCGGGTGACGTCGGCCACCTTCTCCTGGCCGTCCTCCTCATACCGGTAGTAGGCGTGGGCGTGCGGCGCGGGAATGTCCGGGGAGGTGTCCGGCACCACGGTGCCCGTCAGGCTGAGCGGGCTCAGGATCAGCCGCTGCATCTCCTCGCCGAGCGAGCGGCCGGTGACCTTCTCGATCAGCAGCCGGGCCAGCACGTAGTTGGTGTTGGCATAGCTCCAGTCGGTGCCCGGCTCGAACCTCGCCGGCTTGGACAGCGCCAGCCGGACCAGCTCTTCGGGCCGGTAGGTGCGGAACCGTCCCTCCACCCACTCCCGGCCCTGATAGACGACCCCCGGCACGTACTCGGGGTAGAAATCGCCGGTGAAGTTGAACACCCCGCTGGTGTGCTGCAGCAGCATCCGCACCGTGATCCGCTCGTCCAGCCCGAACTCGGGCAGGTAGCCGGCCACCGCGTCGTCCAGCCCGATCCTGCCCTCGGCCACCAGTTGCAACACCACGGTCGCGGTGAAGGTCTTGGTGTTGCTGCCGATACGGAAGTGCCCGTCCGTCGGCGGCTCCTCGGTCCCGCCGAGCTCGCCCACCCCGGCGCTGCCGACCCACTCGCCCAGCTCATCGCGCACGCGCAGCGTCACCCCGACGAGACCGGAATCGACGATCTCCTGGATGACCTTCTGCAGCTCCGGACGATCCTGCCTGGCTGCGCCCGGTGGCACGGCCACACCGCTGTCCGAGGCGGCCGGCCCGGACGTGGTCGAAGCGGCGTCGAGGGCTTCGATGATCTTGCGGGCCATCTCCGCCATGGTGGGGCTGGGCGCGCCATGCTGGGGACGCGTGGCCGCCTCGATGGCGACGAGGACGGTGCGGCGGAAGTTGTCGGCCTCGGCCGGAACCTGCTGCTGGAGCAGGCTCATGGCTTCCGTCAGGGCCGGCAGCACCTGGTCGGCGAGTTCGGCTACCGACTTGCCGTACTTCACGCCCTTGGGCGCCTTGGCGAGCACGTGCCCGACCAGGCCGGTCGCAGACGTCAAGGCGATGGAGCCCTCGGTGGCGGCCTTGTGAGCCGAGCCGGCGGCACCAGCGGCGGACATCAACGAGACGGCGCCCCACGCGGCGGTCCGCAGGGTCAGATTGTCCTGCTCCGAAAGAGTGACGGACATGATTGCATGCTCCTTGAAACCGATGAGAAAATTCACTTGAACGGACCGATGATGGAATGCGGTCCTGTTGGTACCCGAGGTATCTGGATTGCTCAGGTCGGCCGGCCCGGAGTCAGTCCGTGATCGGGGAAATCCACTCGATGAGCTGGATCGCCACGCCGTTGGGGTCGGTGAGCTGCATCAGCAGCTCACCCCACGGCTCCCGCCGGAGCGGGATGGTGATGGTGGCGCCTTCACCGCGCAGCCGCTCGTACTCGGCGGCGAGGTCGGTGACCGCGAACACCACGATCACGTCTGCCAGTCCCTGACCCGGTTGCCACCGCGCGAGGTCCCGCTCCACCAGGACCAGGTCGACGGCTCCGTCGTCCCGGCCCAGTGCGATGAAATCCTCGCCGGCCAGGATTTCGCGGAAGCCGAGATGACTGGTGAAGAAGCGACTGGAAGCGGCGGGGTCGGCGACGGTCAGGGATACCGAGGAAGAGACGATGTTCACGCCGCAGCACCAGAGAATGACATGTCCCGATCTACCTCCCGACAGGCGTGCTTTTGGATGGATCAAGCATCACGCCGGGCAACGCTGCGGATCAACGGCGACTATCGCAACGGTCGTTAACCCGCGGTTGACGGTCTTAGCCGGGCAGCGGCCCCAGCTCACGCACCACGCGGGCGAGGGCGCGGATCATGTCGTTCTCCGCATCGCTGCGCCACACCAGCCCGTACGGCAACGCCTCCATGTCAGGGACGGGCAGGTAGACCATGTCGGGGCGCGGGTAGTAGCGGCTCACGTGGACCGGGAAGAGGGAGACCGAATCCCCCAAGGCCGTGTGCATGAAGATGTCCTCGATGTTGTCCACGAGGTCCGTGCGGTCGATCGACCGGCCCTTCGGAGTGAACTCCGGAACGTAGTGGTCGAACCATTCACCAGGCACCTGCTCGACGCCCACGTGCCGATAGTCGCCGACCGCCTCCAGAGAGATCGTGGCCCACTTGGCGAGGGCGTGGCCGGCAGCTACGGCCAGCACCCTCGGCTCTGCGAAGAGCAGGGGACCCACGGTCAGGTCAGGCTCCTCCACGGGTAGCCAGGTGACCAGGATGTCGGCCTCCCCGTTGCGTAACTGGGCGAACGGATCCGCATAGCCCGACATCCGCAGGCGCAGCTCCCACTGCGGGTGCCGGGAGCGGAAGGTCTCCCAATACCGGCGCAGCTCCTGGAGATTGGCGGGAAACAGGCTGACCCGGAGCGTGCCGGTCTTGCCCCGGGCCGCCAGCCGGGCCCGCTCCAGGCTCTGCGACAACCCCTGATGCAGCTGGCGCAGGTCGTCGCGGAGCTGCTCGCCCACCGGCGTGAGCTGTACATTGCGGCTGTCCCGGGCGAAGAGTTCGACGCCGATGGCCCGTTCCTGCTTCTTGATCGCCTTGCTGACGGCCGCCACGGAGACGTGCAGCCGCTCTGCCGTGCGGCCGAAGTGCAGCTCCTCGGCAAGAGTCAGAAAGATCTCAATGTCACGCAGCTCCACAGGTCTTTCCTTCCCGACCCCGAGTCACGTGATCGTCGTGCTCCGATCCAAACGCCTGGACACTTGATTCACCGCAACGTGCCTTGAGGGCTGGTCAACGTGCCCTGATTGCCGGGAAAGACCATATCGCTCTGACCTGGGGGAGGAGGCCGCCAGGTTATGCGGATACCGTCACGGTGTCCTTCGCCGGCGTCTTGAGGCGAGGGAGCAGGGCCAGGGCGGCGACCAGTCCGAGTGCCGCCAGCACGGTCGAGCCCAGGAAGGCCATCCGGTATCCCGAGACGAGTGCTTGGGGTGCGGTCGAGTCGCCCGTGACGGTGGTGGCGATCGCGACCAGGGCGGCGATCCCGATGGAGATGCCCACCTGCTGGGTCACGTTGAACAGGCCGGACACCATCCCCGACTCTTCGGGGGCGGCCTGGGAGGTGGCGGCGATGGTGACGGCGCCGATGAGCAGGCCGAAGCCGAAGCCGCTGAGCAGTTCGGAGGGGAGTAGGTGGGTCAGGTAGTCGCTGGTGACGTCGATGCGCAGGTAGAGGACGGCACCGGCGGCGATGGAGGCCATGCCGGTTGCGGTTGTGGTGCGCAGCCCGTACCGGGTCAGCATCCGGCCCCCCAGGAGCGAGGCGGTCAGGGCGATCGTCAGGGGGATGGCCACCATCGACAGCCCTGACTGGGTGGGGCTGTAGCCGAGGACGAACTGGGTGTAGAGGGGGAGCAGGAAGCCCACCGGCTGCATCGCCGCGACCGTCAGGAACATCACGACGTTGCCCGCCCGTAGCGTCCTGCGGCGGAAGACGTTCAGGGGGACGAGGGGGTTGGCCGAGCGGCGTTCGATGAGGAGGAAGGCGACGATGAGGACGATGGCCAGGGCGCCGACGCCGAGGGACGTCTCGGACGCGTCCACGAGGGCGTAGATGAGCAGGGCCAGGCCGGCGGTCGAGGTGATCGCGCCCAGCACGTCGAAGCCCTTGGTGCGCGCGGCGGAGCGCACGGAGGGCAGCAGGACGAGGGCGAGCGCGCCGACGGCCAGGCCGATGGGTGTGTTCACGAGGAACACCGCCCGCCAGCCGAACCAGTCGGTGAGCAGCCCGCCCAGCACCGTGCCGGCGGAGGCGCCCATGGCGCCGACGGCGCCCCAGAGGCCCATCGCCTTGTTGAGCGCGGGGTCGTCCTTGAAGATCGTCATCACCAGCGACATCCCGGCGGGCGCGACCAGCGCCCCGGCCAGGCCCTGCGCCGCCCGTACGGCGATCAGCACCCCGCCCGACGAGGCCAGCCCGCCGATCAGGGACACTGCTCCGAAGAGCGCCATCCCGGCGATGAACATCCGGCGCTTGCCCACGTAGTCGGACAATCGCCCGCCCAGCAGCAGCAGTCCGCCGAACACCAGCGCGTACGCCGTCGTCGTCCATGACAGGTCCTGGGCGGTCATGTTCAGGTCGCGACCCATGGGCGGCATCGCGATGCCCACGATCGTGGAGTCGAGGATCAACACGAACTGAGTGGTGGCCAGCAGTGAGAATGCGGCCCATTTGTTCTTCATGGCCAGAACTTCCTAAGGGAACGTTTTGTAACAGTGGCCATGATGTGTGACCATCGAGGACAGACGGAAGAAGGCACTTTCATGTCCCAGAGGAACACCGCTGTACCACCGCAGCTCAAGACGCTGGACGATGCCCAACTGATGATCGAGCAGGGCTTCTGCCCGATCCCTCCGCGCGAGATCCTCGACAGGATCGCGGGCAAGTGGGCGATCCAGATCGTCGTCTCGACCGCGCACGGGCCGATGCGGTTCACGGAGCTGGAGCGGCTCATCGAGGGCATCAGCCGCCGCATGCTCACCCTCACCCTGCGCAACCTGGAGCGCGACGGCCTGCTTGAGCGCACGGTTCACCCCACGGTGCCGCCCAAGGTCGAGTACCAGGCCACGCCGATGGCGCTGGAGCTGTACGAGGCCATGCTGACGCTCACGAACTGGTCGCGTAAGCACAGCGCGTGCGTGGCCGCCTCCCGGGAGCGCTACGACGCCCGCCAGACCGCCGACGTCTGAGCGGGGAGCGCTACGACGCCAGACCGCCGACGTCTGAGCGCGGCGATCGACGGGGTCACGGGAGCTCGTTCGGCTACTATCGAGGGCCAAAGTACGCATACACGCGTTATCCATGGGAAAAGTGGGTCCCCCGGGTCAACTGGTGGCCATGGGACATCTGGAGTGCCGACTGCAAAAGGGCTCGGCGCGGTCAAGAGGGGTGACGTGCCTGCATGGCCCATGCACACGAGCCCGGCGGGCCACCGCTGGTGCTGTTGGTCGAGGACGACCCGCAGGACGCGGTGATCGTCCAGGAGTTATTGGAGGAGAGCGGCCTGGCCGTGCGCCTGGAGTGGGCGCGGTCGGTGAACGAGGCGCGCCGGATGTTGCCGCGGTTGCGCCCGCAGTGCGTGCTGCTGGACCTCGGCCTGCCGGACGCCTACGAGTTCTCGGCGCTGTCGGCGGTGCTCGATGAGGCCGGCGACGCGGCCGTCGTGGTGCTGACGGGCCTGGCGGAGGAGCAGGCGGGCCTGGCGGCCGTCGCGGCGGGCGCCCAGGACTACCTGGTCAAGGGCCGGGTCGAGGGCGAGTGGCTGGGCCGGGCCCTGCGTTACGCCATGCACCGCAAACAGGGCGAACGGGCGGCGGTGGCGCTGCAGGCCGAACGCATCCGCGCCAAGGAGAACGCCCGCCTGGAACGCGGCCTGCTGCCCTCGCCGCTGCTGCAGAGCTCGCGCATCGAGGTCGCCTCCCGCTACCGGGCCAGCAGGGGTTCCGCGACGCTGGGCGGCGACTTCTTCGACGTGGTCGAGTCCGACGACAAGGTCGTGCACGCGGTGATCGGCGACGTGTGCGGCCACGGCCCCGACGAGGCGGCGCTGGGCGTCTGCCTGCGCATCGCCTGGCGGGCGCTGGTGCTCAGCGGCGTGACGGGCGCCGCCCTGCTGCGCCGGCTCGAACACATCCTGAAGGCCGAACGGGCCGGTGCGGAGGTTTTCGTGACGATGTCCACGCTGATGCTGGAGCCTGACCAGCGCACGGTCCGCGTGTGGCTGGCCGGTCACCCCGGGATGCTGGTGCACACGGCGGACGGCGTGAGGTTGCTGGAGCCGGAGCAGGGCCCCGCGCTCGGCCTGCCCCTTGAGGCGGAGTGGCGCCAGCACGTCATGGAGCTGCCCGCCGGCGCGGGGCTCACGCTGTTCACCGACGGCCTGTTCGAGCGGCGGCTGCCCGGGGAGACGCCCCGGTGGCTGGGCGAGGAGGGGCTGCTGGAGCTGGCCCGAGGGCGGGCGGGGCTGGACGGCGAACGCTTCCTGGACGCGCTGATCGCCGACGTCGAGGCCGCCGCCCCCGAAACCGCCGCCGACGATCTGGCCGTCGTCCACCTGCGGTGGAAGGCATGAACGTGACCGCTCAGGAACAGGGTGGCCGGTGGCGGCGGCTGACGGTGCACGGCTGGTTCGTCGTGGTGCTCGGTGCCATCACGGTCCTCGTCGTGATCTGCGCCGTCGTGGCCACGATCATGCTCGGCCGCACGGCCAGCCTGTCCGAGAAGCTCACCGAACGCCTCTCGCCCGCCAGGGTCGAGGCGGCCCAACTGCGCAACGCCCTGCTCGACCAGGAAACCGGCGTACGCGGCTACCTGCTGACCGGCAACCGCGAGTTCCTGCGCCCGTACACCGACGGCCTGACCGCCGAGCGGCGCAGCATCGCCCGTATCGCGAGCCTGGTCGAGGGCCGGTCCGAGGTCGTCACGGACCTGAACGCGATCCGCACCGCGGCCGACGGCTGGCGCAGGCAGTACGCCGAGCCCGCCACGGCCGGCAGGCAGGCGGGCACCGCCGTCCAGGGCTCGGCGACCGAGGGAGGCAAACGGTCGTTCGACGAGGTCAGGGCGCGGCTTGACCGGCTGGGTGAGCGGCTTGAGCAGGTCAGGTCGCGGACCCAGACGGAGCTGGAGCAGGTGCAGAGCGTGCGCGACTGGGCTTTCGTCGCCATGCTGGGGGCGTTCCTGCTGGCCGGGGTGGCGATGGCCGTCCTGCTGCGCCGCGCGGTCGGGCGTCCGCTCGACGACCTGCGCATCGCCTCCCGCCACATCGCCTCCGGCGACTTCGACCACCCCATCCCCGCCAGCGGCCCCGCCGACATCCGCGAGGTCTCCCGCGACGTGGACCAGATGCGCAACAAGATCGTGCGCGCGCTGGAGGAGTCGCACGCGCAGGAGGTCCTGCTGCGCGAGCAGGCCATGGAGCTGCGGCGCTCGAACGGCGAGCTGGAGCAGTTCGCGTACGTGGCCTCGCACGACCTTCAGGAGCCGCTGCGGAAGATCGCCACGTTCTGCCAGCTCCTGGAGAAGCGCTACGGCCACGTGCTGGACGAACGCGGGGCGCAGTACATCCACTTCGCGGTCGACGGCGCCACCCGGATGCAGGTCCTGATCAACGACCTGCTGAGTTTCTCGCGTGTGGGCCGTTTGTACGACGACCGCAAGCCGGTCGAGCTGGAGGAGGCGCTGGACAAGGCGATCGACGACCTGTCCACCGCCGTCGAGGAGGCCGGCGCCGCGTTCGAGCGGCCGGAGCGGCTGCCGAGCGTCGTCGGCGACGCCACGATGCTGAGCCTGCTCTGGCAGAACCTCATCGGCAACGCCGTCAAATTCCGCGACCCCGAGCGCCCGCCCCGGATCACGATCACGTGCGAGCCCGCCGACGAGGGCGGCTGGCTGTTCGCGGTCGCGGACAACGGCATCGGCATCGAAGCGGACTTCGCCGAGAAGATCTTCGTCATCTTCCAGCGCCTGCACAGCCGCGAGACCTACACGGGCACCGGCATCGGCCTGGCGATGTGCAGGAAGATCGTCGAGAACCACGGCGGCCGGATCTGGCTTGACACCACATTCACAGGAGGCGCCCGTATCCTCTTCACTCTGCCAGGCCCGGCCCACCACGACGAAGGAAGCGGTTCATGACGACACCCCACCCCATTGAAGTGCTTCTCGTCGAGGACGACCCGGGTGATGAGCTCATCACGCGCGAGGCGTTCGAGGACAACAAGATCGACAACAACCTGCACGTCGTCAGGGACGGCCTGGAGGCGCTGGACTTCGTCTACCAGCGCGGCGAGCACGCCGACGCGCCCCGCCCCGACCTCATCCTGCTCGACCTGAACCTGCCCAAGTACGACGGCCGCCAGGTGCTGGAGAAGATCAAGGGCGACCCAGAGCTGCGGGCGATCCCCGTCGTGGTCCTGACGACCTCCTCGGCCGAGGAGGACGTCCTGCGCAGCTACCAGCTCTTCGCCAACGCCTTCGTGAGCAAGCCCGTCGACTTGGAACGTTTTCTGGCCGTCATCCGCCAGATCGACGAGTTCTTCGTCACGGTGGTCAGGCTTCCCGGCCAGGTCCGGGTTCCCGGGACTCAGGAGATTTCCTAGGAGTACGGCGGACGAGCCGGACCGCCGCCGCGCGCAGCAGCCGCCACCCGCTCCCCAGAAGCAGCGGCACCAGCAGCACGCCCACGAAAATGGGCGTGGCCATGTAGCGGAAGTCCTGCGCCGAGATGTTGGCCAGGACCGTGAGCTGCTGCCCGGCGACCACCGCCACCACGGCAAGCACGTACCGGTTACGCAGCGCCCAGGCCGCCAGCGCCGCGGCCAGGTAGCACACGTACGACCACACGGCTCCCCGCCACAACACCCAGTCGTACTCGGGCGCCAGCGCCGAGGTGAGCCACGGGTCGGCCACCCGGTTCAGCTCCCACGACAGCGGCCGCAGCGAGAACACCCACCGCCCGGGAAAGTCCGGCACCTTGCCGGGCCCCACGTAGGTGTCGGCGTTGGGCCGCCGTGAGAACCGGTACGTCATCCCGCCGACGTCGAGGGGGTCCTGCGTGGGCCGCCACGCGATCGCCCCCCGGCACAGCCGCGTCTCAATGATCAGGCGCGGCTCGCTCACCAGCAGCCGCCGCCACAGGTCGAGCAGTTCGGTGGCGTGCGCGTCGGCCTGCTGCCAGTTGAAGTCCTCCCGCCAGATCAGCGGGTTGACGGTGTAGCAGACCCCGCCCCACCACCACCGCTCCAGCGGCGCCACGGACGCCATCAGCGCCTTGTCCTGCTCGCTGAACCGCTCTGGACGGTCCTTGAACGCCACCGCGATGTCGGCGAAGGCGGTGTGGTAGACGTACGTCTTGGCCGGGGGCACGATCCCGAACGTCGGGAACACCATGTTGGTCAGCATGAGCGGCAGCGCCGCGGCCGGCGTGCCGATGAGCAGCAGCCACGCGCGCCTGGTCTTGACGATCAGCAGCAGCGCGACGACGGCGACGCCCACCACGAGGAAGCCGTTGGCGCGGAAGAGCCCGAGCGCGACCACGAGCAGCGCGAGCCCGGCCAGCGCGGGCCCGGTGACCGTGCGCCTGGCCGCCATCCGCGCGCACACCCCCGCGATCGCGACCGCGCAGATCGTGAACGGCACGTCCTTCCACAACGTCACCGAGAACGCGCCCACGGGCGGCGCCAGCGGCATCAGCACGACCACCGCGGTGGTCAGCTTGCGCGGCGCGCCGGCCGACTTGAGCGACTGCGCCAGGAACGTCAGCGCCCCGGCCATGGCGGTCGTCTGCGCGAACGAGACGGCTCCCAGGTCACCGGTTTTGGTGTAGCTCAGCCACATCAGCGCGTCGTAGGCCACCGAATGGTCGCTCACCCATGGCCCGGCCAGGGTGTGGCTGAGATACAGGACCGAGTCGCGGCTGAACAGGCCGGGGTAGAAGGCCGCCCACCAGCATCCGAGCACCGCCTGGATGATCAGGAAGGTGGTGAGCGCGATCCACGGCCTGGGTCTTTCGAGGGTGGTGTCGCTCCCCATGATTCCAACGGTTACTTGAAGTAGCTGACCCCGGACGCCGGGCCCTTGCCGCGCAGCATCGTCGGCACGGTGACGAGCGTGTAGCCGCGCTTCTTGAGCTCCTTGAGCACCTTCGGCATGGCCTTCACGGTCGCCGGGACCGTGTCGTGCAGGAGGATGACGCCGTTGGGCTTGGCCAGCCGCAACACCGCCGCCTCGATCTTCTTGGCGTCACGGAGATTCCAGTCGAGCGTCGTGCCCGTCCATAACACCTGGGCGAGGTCTGTCTGGTGGGCCAGCCCCAGGATCCGGTCGTCGGTGTGCCCGTAAGGAGGCCGGAACATTCGCGGGCGCTGCCCCGTGGCCTTGCCGATCAACTCCTGCGTCACCTTGAGCTCGTCGAGGACCTCGTTGTCGAGCCGCGACGGCAGCGAGGCGTGGGAGTAGGTGTGGTTGCCGATCGCGTGCCCCTGCGCCAGCGCCTTCCTGGCCACCTTGGGCCGCTCTTCGACCCGCTTGCCCACCAGGAAGAAGGTGGCTTTGGCGCCCTCCTTCCGCAACGTGTCGAGCAGCGCGGACGTGCCCGGGCCAGGACCGTCGTCGAACGTCAGCGCCAGGCATTTCACCCGGGCGCAGTCGACCGCCGTCGAAGCCGAAGCGGGCAGAGAGGTCAGAGCGAGAGAGGCTGCGAGGAAGGCGTGAAGCACCACAGGGGACAGCCTAGGGCCATTGCCGTTCACCTGTGTGACCTGTCTTGTCTCGTTCCGAACACGAGCGGATCAGTTCCCGAGTCGCGCCTTCAGAAACAGGGTCACACCCTTGAGTGACTTGACCGGCAGGTACCGTTCCGCGCGGATGACCGCCGACAGGCCGGCGTTCACCAGCAGGGGCATCCGCCGCAGGTCGCTGCCCTGCGAGCGGCGCCGGTACCGGGCCACGAGCGGGCGCAGTAGCACGTTCCAGCTCCAGACCCGGTCGACCTTCAGCCCGGCCCGCTCCACCACGACCGTCAGCGACTCGCGGCCGTAGCGCCGCACGTGGCCGACGGCGTCGTCGTGGGCCGACCACAGCGCCATGTCGCACGGCACCGCGATCAACGCGTGCCCGCCGGGCGCCAGCACCCTGGCGATCTCCGCGGCGACCTGGTGGTCCTCGTGGACGTGCTCCAGCACGTCGAACGCGGTCACCAGGTCGAGGCTGCCCGGCTCGAACGGCAGCGCCCGCGCGTCGGCCATGACGGCCTTGAGCCCGCGCTCCCTGGCCATCTCCACCGCCGTCTCGCTCTGGTCGGCCGCCGTCGCGTCCCAGCCCGCCTCGACCAGCACCCTGGTGTTCCCGCCGCCCGCGGCGCCGACGTCAAGCGCCCGCCCGGGGCGGCCCATCCCGCGCAGTTCCCTGCGCAGGATGGCCCGGCGTTCGCGGTACCACCAGTGGGTGTCCTCAAGGGCGATCAGGCGGCTGATCTCAGTGTGGTCCATTGATCATGTCTTCCAATGCGACGAAACGGGCAAACCCGAGCAGACAGTATGTTGCGGTGACTGCGCACACCTCCGGCAGGGGACCCGGGGGCACCGCGAGCACGGCCATGGTGGTGAGGGCGTAGTTCGCCAGGAACGCCGGCGCCGCGCGCCGGCCGGCCTCGCCGGTGACGAACCCGGTCAGCGCGAGCGCGCACAGGTTCGTCACCGCCGGCGGCCACAGATCGCGCAGCAGCAGGAACAGCAGCGCGTACACGACCGTGGACAGGCCGATGACGGCGAACGGGCCGAGCCTGGCCGGCCGCCGCCCCGCCACCATCGCGTCCGGGTGCGTGGGCGTCGGCTCCGAGCGCCGCACCCCGACCCCCGCCCGGCCCAAGGACATCGACCAGGCGACCCTGGCCAGCCCCTTCAGGTCGTCGACGGCGGTCCTGACGATGCGCACGCGGGAGTCGACGTCCTCGATCCAGTCGACAGGCACCTCGTGCACGCGCAGCCCGTTGTGCTCGGCCAGCAGGAGCAGCTCGGTGTCGAAGAACCAGCCGTCGTCCTCGATCTTGTCCATGAGCGGCCTGACCACGTCGGTCCTGGCCGCCTTGAAGCCGCACTGGGCGTCGCTGAACCCGGCGCCGAACCCGTACCTGAGCAGGGCGTTGTAGCCGCGCGAGACCACCTCGCGCCGCAGCGACCTGCGGATGCGCGCGCTGTGCGCGAGACGGGTGCCGACGGCGATCTCGGAGTGGCCGCTGGCCACCGAGGCGACCAGCGGGAACAGGGCGTCGAGGTCGGTGGACAGATCGACGTCCATGTACGCCACCACCTCGGCCGGGCTCTCCCGCCAGGCCGCGCGCAGCGCCGCGCCCCGTCCGCGGACGTCGATCCTGCGGGCGTGCACCCGCTCGAACTCCGCCGCCAGCGCGTTCGCGACGGGCCAGGTGGCGTCGGTGCTGCCGTTGTCCACGATCGTGATGCGCCACGGCAGCGGGAAACCGGCGCGCAGGAAATCGGCCAGCGTGCTCACACAGCCCGGCAGGGCACGCTCCTCGTTGAGCACGGGGATGACGATGTCGACGCTGGCCAGCCGGGTCGCGGTGTCGAGGGTGCGGGGCTCGGCACGCGTGTCCATAGATGGGGTCCTGTCCCTGTGGCGTTACGTACACAGGGATCGTGCAAGGGGCGTCCAGCGGGGCGCGTGCGCTTTTTCCTGGCCATTCCATGGACGGGCACAATTTTTACTCCGTGACGAGTTCATAAACCGAAGTGGTCGCGTTCTGAAAACGCAACCTGGCGACTTTCCCCAGCTCCGGATTGATTCCGGTGAAAAGCCACCTGACGCCGTGCCGCCTGGCCAGGCGGCGGGCCTTTCCTGCGGAGGGCCTGGCGAACAGCGCGTCGTTGGCTTTCAGCCGGGCCTGGTTCGCGAACGGCACCTGCAGGTAGGAGCCCACGGCCCGCGACAGCGTGCTCTCGGCGTACGCCCAGCCCTCGACCAGCACCCGCCGTTCGCTGAACGCCGACACCCAGAAATGCCTGCTGTCGCACGCGTACCCGGCGACCGGACGGCAGTGCAGGTCGGTGGCCACCACATCGCCGGGCGCGGAGTGGTCGCGCAACCACCGCCCCGCCTCCAGGGCGCCCGCCGGGATCAGCGGCCCCGGCCCCTCCTCGATGGGCAGGACGTGGCCGGCCACCTCACGGACGGACGTCGGCACCGCGTACCCCGCCAGCAGCGCGACCACGAGCACGATCCCGCGCCGCCACACCAGCGCCGCCCCGACCCCGAGCACCAGGTACGGCAGCACCAGCCCCGCCAGCGCGTCCCCGGGCACCACGACGAAGGAGGCCGCCAGAGCCGCCGCCGCGCCCATGAGCACCACCGGCCACGGCAGCGCCGACACCCCGCACACGGCGGCGATCGACAGGTAGGGCCGCGCGCTCTCCAGGAAGTAGAGCTGGGAGTCCGCCGGATGCCCGAGCACGAACGCCGCGCCGACCCCCGCCGCCCCGATCCCGAGCACCAGCAGCATCGGCGGCTCCAGCGCCCGCCGCCCCAGCCCCGCCACCCCGCCCCACACGCAGGCCAGGCAGAACAGGTACACGACGGCGAGCAGCGGCACCGCGTCGTCGGCGACCGGCAGCTTGCGCAGCAGCGCGAGCGGCTCGACCGCCGTTCCCTGCGCGCCCCGTCCGAACAGCACGACCTGCGCCACCAGTAAGCACACCAGCGCCATCCCGGCGGGCACGACCCACTCGGCCCGCACCCGCCGCTCCACCGTCCCGCGCACTGCCGCCACGACCGCCAGACCGGCAAGCAGCAACGGCAGGAACGTGGCCTTCGCCCCGGTGAGCGCCAGCAGCAGCACCCCCGTCGCCGCCCACGCCCGCCGCCGCTCGGCCAGCAGCAGCACGACGGGAGCGAACAGCAACGCCCCGAACGTCTGCGTGGGGCTCGCCCACGCGGTGAACATCGACCGCGTCGAGAAGACCACGTTCTCCTGCAGCGCCGGGCCGAACAAGAAGTACGTCACCCCGACCGCCGCCGCCCCCGCCCCCCAACGCCCGCCCAGCCGCCGCCCGAGCAGCGCGACCAGCACGACCATCGCCGCCGTCATCGGCAGCGTGGACAGCCGGTAGACCAGCGTGGCCGGCTCGACGCCGGTGACCCAGCTCGTGGCGGCCATCTCGGCGTAGACGAACCAGTGGTAGGACAGCCGCTCGCCCACCACGGTCGGCAGCGCGGGCGGCAGATGGTGTTTCACCTCGCCGACCAGCGCCAGGTGGTACGGCATGTCCACGTAGGCGCTCTCGACCGGCACGCGATACAGGAACAGCGTGCTCCACACGATCAGGTAGGCGACCACCCCGGCCAGCGCCCACGCGCACCACGCGGGCAGGCGCTCCTTGACCGGCGCCCCCCGCCAGTGCCGCCGCAGCCGCGGCACGCACACGAACGCGCAGACGACGCCCGCGGACGGAACCAGCACGAGCAGCGGCGCCCCCACCGCCCTGGCCGGCAGATAGGCCAGCACCTCGACCGCGTACCCGAACGCCAGCCCGGCCGCGACATCCTCGGCGATCGACCTGCCGCCCCCGGCCAGCGCCCGCCACAGCAGTGTCCCCGGCAGCGCCACCCCGAGCCCCAGATAGGCGCAGAAGACACCCAGGTCGCGCGCGGAGACCCCGCACCACAGGAACGCGGCCACCGCGCCGGCGCACACCACGACGGCGGGCGCCCACCCGGCCGGCCTGAGCGTCATCTCACCTGATCACGGTGACCAGACGGGTGAACTCGGCCGGCAGGTCGACGCCGTCCCACACCCGGTGGAAGGTCAGCGCGCTGCCCACGGGCACCATGCGGTCGACCCCGCGCCCGGCCAGCCCTCTGGCCAGCTCCTCCAGCTCGCCCTGGCCGAACCCGAAGTGCGTCATCGTCTGGTCGCGCCGCTCGACCAGCGCGGCCAGCTCCGCCAGCGACTCCAGCCTGGCGTGCGCGAACGTGCCGGCGCCGAGCCAGTGTCGCGGCGCGGCGGCCGAGGCGGCCAGCGTCACGTTGGCCAGCGCGTTGCCGCGGAACTCGACGCTCTCGGCGACCCCGTCGGCGGCCAGCCCGTAGGTGGAGACCCGCTTCTCGACGGCCATCGCCGCGTCGACCCCCCACCCGCGCACCGCGACCACCCGCGCCACGTGGTCGCCGAAGTCGGCCCGCGCCGCGTCGTAGTCGCCCTGCGCGCCCACCCAGTAAACGGTGCGTGGCGAGGAGCAGGCGGCCTGGTCGAACCAGTAGGTGTCGTTGACGAACCCCTCGGCGACCGTGACCCGCGCGGCTCTCGGCGCGCACAACCACGACGCCGCCCGCACCACGGCGAACGACGACCGGTCGGGGAAGACCAGGTCGCGGCCGTGCGGCGGGAGGGCGTGGCGGCGCAGCTCCAGCACGCTGCGGTCGCCGCCCCACACCACCCGCAGGTCGCAGGCGGCCGACAGCGCGGCGGTGACGGCGTCGTCGCGCTCGTAGGAGACGATCCGCTGGGTGGCGGCCACCACGGGATCGGCGTCGGCCAGCGCCTCGTGCAGCGTCTCAAGGACGACCTCGGCCACCGCGCCGGAGCGCGGCGACAGGCGCACGACGTTGCGGTTGCCCATCAGGGCCGACAGGGCCCAGGAGTAGACGAAGACGGTGTCGACGTTCGCGGGCGGGATGTGGAAGACCAGGCCGCGGGGCACGCGCACGTGCTCGGTGGGCAGCCCCTCCAGGGTGCGGGCCAGCTCGCTGGGGCGCAGGAAGAAGCCGAGCGAGCCGAGTTCGGGATGGCGGCGTGCCAGCGCGGGGCGCAGCAGCCGTTTGCCGAAGGCCGTCAGGAACGTGCGCACCCGCTCGTCGCCCACCTCCAGCGCCGGGCCCACCTGCCCCAGCAGCGCCGCCACGGACACGGCCGCCCCTGCGGGAAACCGCACCCGAACCAGCGAGGGCTCGTCGAGCGCCTCCCGGTCGAGCTCCGGGTCGTCCAGCATCAGCCCTGCCCAAAGGTGTCGCTGCAGCCGCGCGCCTCGGCCCTCGGCAGCCTGCCGAGCACCTCGAACCGCTTGCCCGGCCAGAATCCGTCGTCGACGCCGCGGACCACGCCCATGTCCTCGGTCAGCAGCACGTGGCCCGGGTAGGACGTCGGCAGCGTGCTGACCACCTCGATCAGCCCCGGCACGCCGGGCGGCGCCTCCTGCCAGGTCTCCGGGTCACGGATCACCACGTCGGCGAAGTCGGGGCAGTAGAGCCCGTCGCCGTCCGGCCCTTCCAGAAAGACCGTGCCGATCTGCTCCACCATCCCGTAGAAGTTGTGCACCTCGCGCAGCCCGCACTCGGCGACCAGCCGCCGGCGGAACTCGGCGTTGCCGATCGCCTGCTCGGCCAGCCGCTTCCACCCGCCGGAGTGGATGAGCACGCCGTGGGACAGGTCAGCTTCCAGATCGCGCAGGTAGAGCCAGGCCATGAAGGTGAACCCGAAGATCAGGAAACGCTGCGCGCCGTGACGCGCCAGGAAGCCCTTGACCGCCTCGGCGTCCACCCGGCCGTGCTCGTCGAGGACGAAGGTGTGGTCTCTGCCGAAGTTCATCATCCCGAGCACACCCGCGCCGCGCGCGCTCAGCGTCGGGTCGCGCACCACGGACCTGCTGTCGACGACCAGCATCGGCAGCCGCCGCTCGCCCAGCACCTCCTTGACCGTGGCGGCCAGCATGCGGGTCTGGGCGGCGGCGGCCTCGCGGTCGAGGTAGACGCGGCTCGGCCGCTGCCCGGTCGTGCCGCTGGAGGTCAGCACCCGGAACACCTGCTCCGGGGGTACGCTGCTCAGCTCATGGGTCTTGAACAGCCGCACGGGCAACCACGGCAGGTCGGCCACCCGTTCGTAGGGCGGCGCCGCGCCGACGGCGTCGAGGATGCGGCGGTAGGGCGGGCACGCCTGGCGGTGGCGCTCGGTCAGCGCCGCCAGCTCGGCGGCCAGCACCGGCTCCCGCTCGGCCGAGGCCAGGGTGAAGACCCCGCTCATGTGCGTGACTCCAGCGCCCGATAGTCGACCTTGCCGGTGGCCAGCAGCGGCAGCCGCTCGACCCTTCGCACGTCGAACCCGCTCCAGTGGACCCGGAGCTCGGCCCCCAGCCGCCGCGCCAGCCCGGCGCACCCGGCCGCGTCGAGCCCTTCGGCCCACACCGTCACCCGGTCGTCGCCGCTCGTGGCCGCGATCGGGACCGAGTCGCGCAGCAGCCGCTCGACGTCGTCGAGGTTCACCCGGATGCCGAAGATCTTGGCGATCCGCTTCAGCCGCCCGGTCAGGTAAAGGAACCCGTCGGAGTCGAGCCGCCCGAGGTCGCCGGTGCGCAGCACGCCGCCGAGTTGGTCGCCGAGCGCCAGGTCGGCCGCGTCGTCGGCGTAGCCCATCATGACGTTGGGCCCGTGGTAGACGACCTCGTCGTCGACGACGCTCAGCCGCCCGCCGGGCACGGCCCGCCCCGCCGACCCCGGCCTGTCGGCCAGCCGGTCGGGCGGCAGGACGGCGATGCGGGCCGTGGCCTCCGTCTGGCCGTACATGACGAAGAACCGGTCGGCCTGGGCCGAGAACCGGGTGACCAGCTCGGGGCTGAGCCGCCCGCCCGCCTGCGTGAGCGTGGTCAGCGACGGGTGCTCGGCGCGGTCGAAGCGGAGCCTGCGCAGCATCTCGTACTGGTAGGGGACGGCGGCCAGCGAGGTGCAGCGATGCTCGTCGAGGTGGGCCCAGAAGGAGCGCTCCAGCAGCCCCGCCTCGGTCAGCACCACGGTCGCGCCGGCCGCGAGGTGGCTGTTGAGCACCGACAGGCCGTAGCTGTAGTGGAGTGGCAGGCTCGTGGGCGCGATCTCGCCCGGCGTGATGGACAGGGCCTCGACGATGGCGTGGGCGTTGGCCAGCACGGCCTGACGCGACAGGCGGACGAGCTTGGGGCTGCCGGTCGAGCCCGAGGTGGCCAGCAGGACCGCCAGGTCGGGATGTGGCGGCGGCGCCTCGTGCCGCGCCGGTGGCGAGCCGTCGACCGCGTGCGTGAACCCGAGCAGCGCCGCCGGCCTGAACCGCCGGCTCAGGTCGGCCAGCGCACCCGCGGGCAGGTCGGGATCGAGCAGCGCGATCGCCCTGCCCGCCCGCCAGGCCGCCAGGTAGCGCAGCACCGAGGCGAGGTTGTTGCGCATGCCGCACAGCAGCGGGCCTGGCCGCAGCCTGGCCAGCACGTCGGCGGTGCGCGCGATGTGATGGACCAGCTCGTCGCCGGAGAGTCCCCCCTTTGGCTCTCCCGCGGCGACGAGCCGGGCTTGTGGGTGTGGGAACGTCACAGCACCAGCCCGCCATCCACACCAAGGACCTGGCCGGTGATGAAACACGCCTCGGACGAGAGCAGGAACGCCACGGCGCGGGCGACCTCGCCGGGCTCGCCGAGGCGGCCGAGCGGGGTCGCCGCGACCGTGGCCGCGCGGGCCCGGTCGTCGAGCGTGGAGAGCATGTCCGTGCGGATGTAGCCGGGGGCCACGGCGTTGACCCTGATGCCCGAGGGGCCGAGCTCTTTGGCCGCGGCCAGGGTGAGCCCGATGACCGCCGCCTTGGTGGCGGAGTAGACGGCCTGGCCGGGGTGGCCCGCGCGGCCCATGATCGAGGAGATGAGCACCACGGCGGGGCCCGCGCCCCTGCGCAGCAGCCTGAGCGCGGCCTGCAGGGTGTGGGTGGCCCCGACGGCGTTGACCTCGAAGAGCCGGCCGATCGTGTCGGGGCCGACCATGCCGAGCAGCCCGGCGGAGTGGATGCCGGCGTTGACCACGAGGGCGTCGAGCCGGCCGTGGCGCTGGTAGATCTGCCGCATCATGGCCGAGACGAGCCCGGGGTCGGCGACGTCGCCGTGGACCGAGTCGGCAGGGCCCCCGGTCTCTGCGGCGACCTCGGCGGCGGCCTTGGCGGCGCGCTCCTCGTCGCGGCCGTGGAGCACGACCGTGTGGCCCGTCGCGGCCAGCGTGGCGGCGACGGACCTGCCGATGCCCGTCGTGGAGCCCGTGACCAGGGCGACCCTGGCCTCAGCCGGCGGCAGCGCCATGCTTCTCCAGCAGTTCATGCGCCTTGGCGAACGAGCTCATGTCGATCATCTCGTCGGTGTCGATCATGATGGAGAACTCGTCCTCCATCGCGGCGATCAACGCCATGTGGGCCAGGGAGTCCCACTGCGGGATGGCACGGTATTCGAGACCGTCGACGTCGGCTTCGGGCGGCAGGTTGAGCGCCATGCGGAAGACGGCCCGCAGGCGATCGAGATGACTCATGATCACTCACTCTCTGTCTTCGAGCCGAGACGTAGTGTAGCGACTATTTCGAGTCATGAGAAACCAAGACCCCGTCCCGGGTAATGGAACTGTATAACGACGCGTGAGGCCCCTTGAGTGCTGGGAATGTCGGACGGGACACGATCCACCGTACGGGGGGAATAATGGACGAATCCAATCACTGGTACGGGCACTCCCGCATCCTCGGCAGATACTGCGGGCTGCCGGACGAGGCGCCCAAACGTATCCAGGGATTCCTCCAGCATGGCTGGAACTATCTGCATGGATTTCCGCCCAACGACCACTGGTGCAGCCCGGGTTATCCGCGTTTCATCTGGTCTGACGTGCTTCGTCGCCGTGGCTGGTCGATGGGCCGCCGGGGTCACTACCTGATCGGCGCGCCCTGGATCTACCTCCTTCACATGGAGCCTGAGCTGGGCGTGGTGCCCGAACGCAACGGCACGATCTGGTATCCCTTTCATGGATGGGAAAAATATTCCGTGATCGGCGACCACGCCAGGCTCGCCGACGAAATCCGAAATGTCGAGACTGATCCAGTCACGGTTTGCCTTTATTGGCTGGAATACGCGAACCCGGACATCCGGCGGGCGTATGAATCGAGGGGATTCCGGGTCATCTGTCATGGCGAGCGCGGCTCCCGCTGGGAGGTGAAGGGGCGCGACTTCCTGCGCAGGCAACTGGTCCAGTTGCGGCGCCATCGCAGGGTGGCCTCCAACCGGCTCGGCAGCGCGCTGTTCTACGGCGCCTCGGTGGGCTGCGACGTGGCCGTGTACGGAGATCCGATGCAGTTCGAGGACGAACGCCCCGAGTACGGCGGCACGGCGCGCCGCATGCGGCTGTGGCCGGAGCTGCACGGCACCCGGGTCGACCCCGAACTGGCGGCGGAGACGGCGCGGCGCGAGCTGGGCTTCGATTATCAGGCGACACCGGAGGAACTACGGCGAATGTTCGGATGGAAGCGGCTGCGAGAGGGGGCCCCACCGCCCGGCGGGGGAGCGCGCAGGCCGGTGAAGGCGGCGGCCGGGCTGGGCGGGTCTCGTGGAGTGAGGTCATGAACGAGGCACCGGAGAACGTCCGGTTGATCGGCGGAGAAATGCTCCTGTGGTCTGACATGTCCAACATGGCCGGCATCACGGACTGGCGGGGCACGGCATCGGAGCTCATCGGGCGCATGGTCCCCGACAGCGGCCCAGACAGTGGCAGGGTGCTGCTGGTCGGGCCGCATCCGCAGGCCCTCGTGGACGACGTGGTGGAGCGGGCCCCTTCCGCGGCCGTGCTGCTGCGCTCCTACCCGGACGCCTGCGCGCTCGCCGAGCGGCACCCAGAGCTGGAGGTCTTCTGCGGGCGGCTGGAGGCGTTCGCCGCCGCGGAGCCCTACGAGCTGGTGCTGGCCCTCGACGGGCTGCTGCGCACACACTCCGCCGAAGCGCCCGCGGCGGCGTGGAACGAGTCGCTCGGCGCGCTGGCCGACCTGGTCGCGCCCGGCGGCCGGCTGGTCCTCGGCGTCCGCAACGACCTGGGCGTCGACCGCTTCATGGAGGCCAGGCCCGCCGACAGGGACGGCGGCGACGACCAGTGGGCGCCGCACGGCTTCGACCCCAGCTACCCCAGCGGCCCAGGAGTGCTCGACAGCGCGCTGGAGGCGGCGGGCCTGACCGTGCAGCGCTGCTACGCGGCCTATCCGGGCAGGCAGGCGCCGCGGGCGCTGCTCGCCCGCGAGGCGCTGGCCTTCGACCTGCCGGACGCGCTGACGTTCACGCTGAGCGCCAGGGGCGGTGACAGGATGCTGGTGGCCGACCCGCTGCGGCTGACGCGGCTGGTCTTCCGCCACCGGCTGGGGGAGGAGCTGGCCCCGCAGTGGCTGGTGGTGGCCACCCGCCCGCCGTGGACGGCCCGGATGGTGGAGCTGCCGCTCGGGCTCGTCGAGGACGACTCGGCGGTGCACGAGTTCACCCACGCGGGCCTGCGGCGGCTGCCCGACGGCGAGGAGAGGCCGATCCCGGCCGGCCGGGTGGTGGAGGAGATCCTGGTCGAGGCGTGCGCTCGCGAGGACGTCCGCATGGTGCGCGAGCTGCTCACCGGGCTGGCCGCCTGGGTGGAGGCGGGCGGCGAGCCGTCCGCCGCGACCGACGGCCTGGTCTACGACGGCGAGCGCTTCGCCGCCCTCGGCCCGGGCCCGCGCCCGTCCACGCCTCCCGACCCGCGCATCGCGCTCTGCCGCATCCTGTGGCGCTTCGCGGTGCGGCTGCTGGCGGCGGGCCACCACCACCCGTGGCCGTGGCCGCTGGAGGCCGACCAGCTCACGCTGACCCTGTGCGGCATGGCCGGGCGCCCCTGCGACCCCGGAGACCTCGACCTGGCCCGCAAGCTGGACGCCGAGCTGGGCCACCCGGCCGAGCTGGCCGAGCAGGCTCCGACCTACCGCGACCTGCTCGGCGCCCGCGACCGCCTGGCCGACCAGCTCACCCTGGCGCTGGCCAGGATCTCGCGCCTGGAGACCAAGCTCTCCTATCGCGAACGCGAGCTGGTCAGGGCCAAGGCGAAGCTGAGAAGGTCCCAGCGCAAGGCCACCGCCTACCGCAGAACCCTCGGTTACCGGCTCTCCCGCCGTCTCGCCCGCCCCAGGAAAGTCGCCCGCAAGGTCATCCGCCTTCTGTCCGGTTGAGAAAGAGGAGTGCGTGTGCCGGTTCTTTCGGTGATCGTCCCGTTCCACAACGTCGAGAAGTACATCGGACCCTGCCTCGACTCCATCGCCGCCCAGACGCTGGCGGACATGGAGGTGATCTGCGTGGACGACGGCAGCGGCGACGACGGTCCTGCTGTCGTCGAGGACCGGCAGGCGGCCGACGCCCGGATCAGCCTCATCAGGCAGCGCAACCAGGGCGTGGGCCGCGCCCGCAACGTCGGCGTCGCCCAGGCCACGGGCCGTTACCTGGCGTTCGTGGACGGCGACGACACCGTGCCGCCCGACGCGTTCGCCCGCCTGGTCTCCTCGCTCGAATCCACCGGCTCCGACCTGGCCTGCGGCAACGTCATGCGGCTGTACAACAACCTGCTCGTCCCCTCGTGGGCGCACCGGGACGCCTTCGCCAGGCCCATGCAGCGCACGCACATCACCCGCCATCCGCTGCTGCTGCGCGATCGCATGTTGTGGAACAAGGTCTACCGCCGCTCCTTCTGGGAGCGGCTCGGCCTGAGCTTCCCCGAGCGCATGTACGAGGACCAGCCCGTCGCCATGGCGGCCCACGTCGGGGCGCGTTCGGTGGACGTGCTGGCCAGGATCGTCTACCACTGGCGACACCGCGACGAGCCCGGCACCTCGATCACCCAGCGCCGCCTGGAGCCGGGCAACCTGCGCGACAGGCTCCTGTCGGTGCTGCAGACCGCCGACCTGCTCGCCCGCGGCGCGCCCAAGCTGAAACCCGACTTCGACAGCGACACTCTGGACATCGACATGGCCGTCGCGGTCGAAGCCATGGCGGCCATGGGGTCGGCCGCCGACCAGGAGCTGCTCGACCTGATCGTGCGCTACCTGGACGGCGTGTCCAACGAGGCCTGGCACAGCGTGCCGTTCACGCACCGCCTGCAGGTGCACCTGATGCACCGGCGCCGCCTCGACGAGCTGGCCCAGGTCTTCTGCCAGGACCGCTCTGGCCTGCTCCAGCCCCGCATGAGCGCCGGCGGGCTGCTGCGCAGGCGATGGTACGGCAGGCATCCGTCGATGCCGCGACACCTGGCGGGGGTCACCGGCGAGCTGAAGCTGACGGCCAGGCTCGTCAGCCTCGACTGGCGCGACGGCCTGCTCACCGGCGTCGGCCGGGTGGGCGTGGGCAGGTTCGAGCTCGGCGAGCTGCGCAGGACCCGGGTGCGGGTCTGGATGCAGGAGCGCAAGACAGGCCAGACCGTGCCGCTGTGCGACCAGGTGAACCCGCCGACCTGGGAGAACGTCGTGCAGGAGGACGGCGGCGCGCTCCCCGAGCACGCCTTCGACTTCGCCTTCGCCTTCGACCCCGCCGTGTTGTCGCCCGCGCAGCTGGCCCGCCGCGGCTACTGGGACCTGCGCGTGCAGCTCAGGGGCCACGGGCTGAAGCTGGAGGGCAGGGTGGCGGGGCCGCGCTGGCGTCCGCCGCTGATCCCCGCGCCGCGGCGCAGGTCGGGCGTGTGGCTGGTGCCGGTGCGCAACGCCAAGGGCGCGTGGGGCCTGCGGCTGCGCCTGGCGCCCGCCGTCATCGGCGAGTGCCGGGTGGACGGCGGCGACCTGGTGTTCTCCGGCGTGCTGTCCGACCTCGGCGACGGCGAGCCGGTGCTGCGGCTGCGCCGCAGGAGCGACGGCGAGGAGATGTACTTCCCGATCACGCTGGCGGGCACGGACTTCCACGCGCGCGTGCCGCTGGCCGACATCGACGAGAGCGTGGGCCGCGAGTCGTGGTGGGAGGTCGTCATCGACCAGGGGCGGCCCATCAGAGCGCTCGTGCGGACCCGCGAGCGCCCCGTGGCCACCGTCGCCGACCGGCGCTTCCTGATCGATCGGGGCGAGGACGGCTGCCTGCTGCTCGCCGAGCGCTGATCAGGTCAGAATGCCGGCCAGGGCCTCGACCACGCGGTCCTGCTGGGCGTCGGACAGGCCGGGGAACAGCGGCAGCGAGAGCTGCTCGGCGTAGTAGGCCTCGGCACGCGGGCAGAGCCCCCGCCGGTAACCGAGATCCTCGAACACCGGGTGGCGGTAGGCGGGCAGGTAGTTGACCTGGACGCCGATGCCGGCGGCCCGCATGCGTTCGTAGACCTCGCGCCGGCGTCCGTCGCGCACCCTGACGGGGTAGAGGTGCCAACTCGGCCGCACGTAGGCGCGCTGGGCCGGCAGCGTCAGCCCCGGCACGTCGCGCAGCAGCGTGTTGTACCGCGCGACCAGCTCCGCCCTGCGCTCGCGGAAGCCCTCCAGCCGCCGGAGCTGGCTGACGCCCAGCGCGCACAGCACGTCGGGCAGCCGGTAGTTGAGCCCGAAGGCGTGCACCTCCTGATGCCAGCCGCCCTCGCCGGGGTCGCGCTGCTCGGCGGGCTGCCTGACCAGGCCGTGGTTCCTGAAGCGGGCGGCCTTCTCGTACTGGCCGGGGTCGGCCGCCGCGACCGCGCCGCCCTCGGCCGTGGTCACGGTCTTGGTCGGGAAGAACGAGAACGTCGTCAGGTCGGCCAGCGCTCCGACCGGCCTGTCCTTGTACACCGAGCCGATCGAGTGGGCCGCGTCGCCCATCAGCGTCGCCCCGGCCCGGTCGGCGACCGCGCGCAGCTCGTCGTAGTCGGCGGGATGACCGGCGTAGTCGACCGCGGTGAGGACCCGCGTGCGCGGCGTCACCAGCGCCTCGGCGGCGTCGGGGTCGAGGTTGCCCGTGTCGGGCTGCACGTCGGCGAAGAGCACCCGCGCGCCCAGCAGCGCGGCCGTGGCGGCCGTGGCCACGAACGTCAGCGGCGAGGTGACCACCTCCGCGCCCGCCCGCACCCCGGCCGCCGCGTAGGCGACGTGCAGCGCGGCCGTGCCGGAGGTGACCGACACGCAGGGAACGCCGCCCGTCCAGCGGGCCAGCTCGGCCTCGAACAGGGCGACCGCGGGCCCGGTGGTGAGCCAGTCGCCGCGCAGCACCTCGGCGACCGCCTCGACGTCGGAATCCGCGATCGAATGCCGTCCGTAGGGCAGCATCAGCCGGCCACCATGGCGCGCAGGTCGTCGACCGACAACCACTGGTCGTTGGCGTCGGAGCGGTAGGCGAAGCCCTCCCGCAGCGGCTCGCCGGTGGTCGGCGGCGCGTAGCCCCAGGTCGCGATCGTGGGCTGGACCACGTAGCGGTCGGCCAGCCGCAGGGTCCTGCGGCCGTCGTCGGGGCCGATCATCTCCTCGTGCAGCTTCTCGCCGGGCCGGATGCCGATCTCGTAGATCGGGCTGTCCGGCGCCAGCGCCTCGGCCAGGTCGGTGATGCGCATGCTGGGGATGCGCGGCACGTACAGCTCGCCGCCGCGCATCTGGTCGAAGGAGTCGACGACGAACCTGACCGCCTGGTCGAGCGTGATCCAGAACCTGGTCATGCGCTTGTCCGTGATCGGCAGGCTGCCGCCCTGCTCGGCCAGGCGCTGGAAGAGCGGCACGACCGAGCCCCGGCTGCCGACGACGTTGCCGTAGCGGACCACGGCGAAGCGGGTCTCGTGGGCGGCGGCGTAGTGGTTGGCCGAGACGAAGAGTTTGTCGGCGACGAGCTTGGTGGCGCCGTACAGGTTGATCGGGCTGGACGCCTTGTCGGTGGACAGCGCCACCACCTTGCGCACGCCGCAGTCGATGGCGGCCTCGACGACGTTCTGCGAGCCGGCGACGTTGGTGCGGACGTACTCGAACGGGTTGTACTCGGCGGTGTCGACCTGCTTGAGCGCGGCGGCGTGGACCACGTGGTCGACGCCGTGCATGGCCCTGGTCAGGCGGTCGCGGTCTCTGACGTCGCCGATGAACCAGCGCAGCCGCTCGTCGTCGCCGAAGAGCTGCCTGATCTCGTACTGCTTGAGCTCGTCGCGGGAGAAGACCACCAGGCGCCGGACCCCGAGGGAGTCGAGCGCGTGACGGATGAACGCCTTGCCGAAGGACCCCGTTCCCCCGGTGATCAGAATGGACGATCCACTGAGAATGCTCATGTGGCCCCCTGAGTCGCGCTTACGCGCTGTAGTCGTCACTCCGGGCGGTAGCATAGCGCGGTCGATCGATGACATATTGTCACACGGTGAAGCGGGGGCTTCTGTGCGCATTGTCGGAATTGTTCAGGCCCGGATGGGCTCGACCCGACTGCCCGGGAAGGTGCTGCGCGAGCTGGGCGGCCGTTCCGTGCTGGGCTGGGTGGTGCGCGCCGCGCGCGAGGCGGGCGCGCTCGACGATCTCGTGGTCGCCACCACGACGGAGAGCGCCGACGACGCCGTCGTCGCCGAATGCCGCAGGCTCGGCGTGGCCTGGCACCGAGGACCGGTCGACGACGTGCTGACCCGGTTCGCGCAGGTCATGCGGGGCCGCCATGAGGAGGCCGTGATGAGGTTCACGGCCGACTGCCCGCTGCTCGACCCCGCCCTGATCAGGGAGGCGGCGCTGGTGTTCCGCGCGATCCCCTGGCTCGGCTACCTGAGCACGGGCCTGGAGCGCACGCTGCCGCGCGGCCTCGACGTGGAGATCGTCGGCAGGGCCGCGCTGGAGCGGGCCGACGCCGAGGCCACCGGGTTCCACCGCACCCACGTGACCTCCTACGTCTACGAGCACCCCGGCGACACGCGGCTGCTCGGGCTCGCCTACCGGCCGGTCGCCGGCGACCTGCGGGTCACGCTCGACACCGAGGACGACTGGCGGCTCATCTCCCGGGTCGTGGACGAACTCGGCGGAGACCGCTGCCTGCCGTTCAGGACACTGGTGAGCTGGCTGCGGCTGCGACCCGAGGTGTGCGGTCTCAACGCCCACGTCCGTCAGAAGGAGCTGCAGGAGGCATGAGCAAGGTGACACGGGTCGGCCTGCGCTGCGACGCCGCGCCCGCCAGCGGCGTCGGCCATCTGGTGCGCTGCGTGGCGCTGGCCGAGGAACTGTGCGCCAGGGGCGTCGAGGTGGTCTTCCTCGGCGAGGTGCGCGACTCGCCGTTCGCGCTGGCCCAGCTCAAGGAGCGCCGCTACAGACGGGTCACCCCGCCCGAGGAGCCGGCCCGGCTGGCGGCGCTGGCCGGCGAGCTCCGGCTGGACGCCGTCGTGCTCGACTCCTACGACCTGCCGCAGGAGAGCGGCGCGGCGCTGAGGGAGGCGGGCCTGGCGGTGCTGGCCATCGTCGACGGCGACCCGCTGGGGCAGGAGGCCGACCTCTACGTCGACCAGAACCTCGGCGCGGAAAGGCTCGACAGGCCGGGCGACTGGCTGGCGGGGGCCGACTACGTGCTGCTGCGCGACAGCGTGCGGGGGCTGGCCAGGACGCCGAGGCGGTGGCCGCTGCCGCGCGTGCTCTGCTTCTTCGGCGGCACCGACAGCGCGGGCGTCGTCCCGGCCTGGACGCGGGCGCTGCGGGAGACCGGGGTCGCCTTCGAGGGCACGGTCGTCAGCCCGACGCCGTTCGCCACGCTCGGATCCATCAAGATCATTGAGCCCACCAGCCGGCTGCCCGAGCTCATGGCCGGGTCCGACCTCGTGGTCACCGCGGCCGGCTCGGCCATCTGGGAACTGCTCCACCTCGGCGTGCCGACGGCGCTGAGCTGGGTGGCCGACAACCAGCTCATCGGCTACCGTGAGCTGGTCGGCCGGGGCGTCGCGGCGGCGCTCGGCCCGGTGCCCGACGAGCAGGCCGTCGGCGTGCTGGCCCGCCTGCTCGCCGACCCCGCCGCCCGCGAGGCGCTCGGCAGGCGAGGCCGCGGCCTGGTCGACGGCAAGGGCAGGGAACGCGTCGCCGACGCGCTGCTGGCGCTGCGCTAGATCAGGTCCCAGCTCAGCGGGGTGCCGAGGGGCGTGTCGCGGGTGAAACGCCGGCCCATCACCGCGTCGGCCGCCTCGGGGGGCAGGCCGCCCGCCGGCCTGATCGAGCGTACGTTGCCGGGGGTCACGGGGTCGCCCGCGCGCACGTCGCGCACCACGTACAGCGACCGGCGGAACCGCAGCCCCTCGCGCTCGGAGGGCCGGGGCCCGATGGTGGCGCTGCCCAGCGAGCGCCAGGCGCGCTCGCTCTCCACCACCAGCGCCGCCAGTTCGGCGGGCTCCAGCGAGAAGGCCGCGTCCACGCCGCCGTCGGCCCGCGACAGGGTGACGTGCTTCTCGATCAGGCAGGCCCCCAGCGCGACGGCGGCCAGCGCGGCCCCCAGCCCCGGCGTGTGGTCGGACAGCCCGGCGAGGTGTCCCGTCAGCGCCGACAACAGCGGCAGCGCCCGCAGGTTGCTCTCCGAGGGCTCGGCGGGGTAGGAGGCCGTGCACGACAGGACGGCCAGCTGGACGCACCCGGCCTCGCGGGCGGCGGCCACCGCGGCGTGGATCTCGCCGACCGAGGCCATGCCGGTGGAGATGATCAGCGGCTTGCCCGTGGCCGCCACGAGCCTGATCAGCGGCAGGTCCACGATCTCCGATGAGGCGATCTTGTACGCGGGCACGTCCAGCTTCTCCAGCAGCTCGACGGCCGTGGGGTCGAAGGGCGCGGAGAAGGCGACGAGCCCGCGCTCGCGCGCCCGGTCGAAGATCGGCCCGTGCCACTCCCACGGGGTGTGGGCGCGCTCGTAGAGCTGGTAGAGGCGCTCGCCGCCCCACAGCGCGTGGTCGTCGCCCAGCCGGAAGGCGGGCCCGTCGGCGTCGACGGTCAGCGTGTCGGCCCGGTAGGTCTGCAGCTTCAGCGCGTGCGCCCCGCTGTCGGCCACCGCGTCCACGATGGCCAGCGCCCGCTCCAGGCTCCCGTTGTGGTTGCCCGACAGTT
Organism: Nonomuraea purpurea; assembly: GCF_042650645.1. Taxonomy (NCBI): domain Bacteria; kingdom Bacillati; phylum Actinomycetota; class Actinomycetes; order Streptosporangiales; family Streptosporangiaceae; genus Nonomuraea; species Nonomuraea purpurea. The sequence continues at coordinate 167,164 of NZ_JBHSBI010000013.1, read as the reverse complement.
CGGCGACGACGAACGGCGGATGCTCGGGCCCGATCGGCCGGCCCGCGATGGAGATCATGCGCTTTCCCTTCTGAGCTGGATGGCCACGACGTCGCGCGGCACCCCGTCCACATCCCGCTGGTACGACCCCACCTCCGCGAACCCGAACCGCTTGTGCAGCAGCCTGACCGGCTCGTTGTCGGCCAGCACCTCCCCGCGCAGCACGCGCACCCCGAGCGGGCCGAAGGCGTGGTCGATGGCCGCCCGCTCCAGGCCCATCCAGGCCCGCAGCAGCGTTCTCGACTCCTCAAGCCCGTCGAGGTCGAGGTAGAACCCCCAGGTGGCGCTCTCGGACGAAAGGCCCGTGTAGGACACCACGCCCGCGGAGACGCCGTCGTGGTCGTAGATCAGCACGAGCCTGCTCGCGTCGGCGCGGGTGGCCGCCCACCAGCGGGCGTGCTCCTCCTTCGTGATCTCGTGCGTGGCGAAGCTGGCGGCGCGTACGCGCGGGTGGTTGCGCCACTGGCGCATAACCGGCAGATCATCGTCCCGGACGCCTCTCAGCACCGCTCCCCCTACTATTCGTGATCGATCCATTGCACAAGGTAGCGGATCGCGCGTCCGGTAAAGAGCTCATCAGGGGACGGACATCGGATGCGCCCTCCACGGCATGCTGCCCCGAGACCCAAGAACCCGCGAGTCAAGGAGTAATCCGGCATGATCCCCCTGCTCAGTGTCATCGTCCCGTTCCACGACGTGGAGCCCTACATCGACCAGTGCCTGACCTCGCTGGCCGCCCAGACCCTGGAGGACATCGAGGTCATCCTGGTCGACGACGGCTCCGCCGACGGCAGCAGGCGCACGGCCGACGACTTCGTCGCCCGAGATCCCCGCTTCGTCCTGATCGGGCAGCGGAACCAGGGGCCGGGGCCCGCGCGCAACGCGGGAATGCGGCAGGCCCGCGGCACGTATCTGGCCTTCGCCGACAGCGACGACGTGGTGCCGCCGCAGGCCTACGAACGGCTCGTCGGCACGCTGGCCGAGACCGGCTCCGACCTCGCGTGCGGCGCGGTGGGGCGGCTGGTGGACGGCGAGCTGGAGGAGTCGACGCTGCACGAGAAGGTCTTCAGACGGCCGGAGCTCTGCACCCACATCACCGACAAGCAGGTGCTGGTCAGGGACCGCACGGTGTGGAACAAGGTCTACCGGCGCGACTTCTGGGAGCGGGCCGGCCTGTCCTTCCCCGCGGGCATCTACGAGGACGTGCCCGTCGCCATGCAGGCCCACGTGCTGGCCACCAGCGTGGACATGCTGGGCGAGGTGGTCTACCACTGGCGCAGGCGCGAGGCGTCGATCACGCAGCACCGCTCCGAGCTGTCCAACCTGCGCGAGCGCCTGGTCGCCATCCGCTCGGTACGCGCCTTCCTCGACGAGCGGGCGCCCGAGCTGATCGACGGCTTCGACTCGCTGGTGCTGGAGAAGGACATCATCTTCCTGTTCCAGGCGCTGGAGAGCGAGGAGGACAGCGGGCCGCTGCTTGAACTGGCCGACGCGTGGCTGTCCGAGCTGAGCCCGAGGGTGCTGGCGACCGCGCCCTCGCTGCGCCGCCTGGAGCTGCACCTGCTCAGCCGGGGCCTGGTGCGGGAGCTGTGCCAGGTGCGCGACTTCCGCCGGGCCCGCGAGGAGGGCACCCGCATCGTGCCACGCGGCTGGCGCGTCACCAACTGGTACGGCGACTACCCCTTCTTCCGCGACAGGCGGCTGCGCATCCCCGACGACGTCTTCGACGCCAGGGACGAGCTCAAACTGGTCGCCAGGGTCGAGCGGTGCGAGTGGACCGGCGCGGAGTACCGCCTGCGCGGGCAGGTGGCGATCCACCGGGTCGACCGCAAGATCGGCAAGATCGATCTGGTGCTCAGCGACGGCCGCCGCAAGGTCCCCCTGGAGGCGCGGCGTTCCGGCCGCTACGGCGTGGTCGCCTCCATCGACCCCGAGCGGCTGGCGGGCGGCGGGCCGAGCTGGCGGCTGCAGGCCCGCACCGAGACGCGCGGCCTGGTGCTCAAGAGCTGGTTCAGGGACGGCGAGGCCAACGCGGCGTGGCGGTTCTCCGTGCCGGGTTGGTCAAGAAGCGGCATGGACATGCCCCAGTAGTTCCAGACAGTAATCGCTCGGGCGCGGGGCGTGTTCATGCTGGTCTTCATGAGGACCTATTCGCTCGATGACGTCTACGAGACACGCAAGCGGAGAGATTCCTGGTGGACCGTGTATTTCGTGGACCCGGTCGCCTGCCGGGTCGCCCTTCCCGTCGCCAACCGCACCCACCTGACGCCCAACGGGCTCACAACGTTCTCGCTGGTCCTCGGCATGGTGTCGGCCGCTCTTTTCGCGGCGAACCAGCTCGTAGCGGGCGCCTGTGTCTTCTATCTGAGCTTCATGATCGACTGCGTGGACGGCAAAATAGCCCGGCTCAAGGGCACGGGCACGCCGTTCGGGCTCTGGCTGGACTACGTGGGGGACCGGATCAGGGTGGTCCTGTGTGCCGGGGGGCTGGCATACGGGCAGTACTCGCTGACCGGGGATGTCCGCTACGTCGTCCTCGGCGCGGCGGTGGCCGTGCTGGACCTGTTCAGGTACGTCAACGCGCCGCAGATGAAGCGGGTGCGCGAGACCGTCAGAGAGGCACGGGGCCTGCCCGAGCCGGAGGAGGGACGGCTGCCGCGGGGGCGCAGCCTGCCCAAGCGGCTCAACAGGTTCCTGGCCCGTCGGCGGGTGCGCTCGCACCTGATCAGCGGCATCGAGTTCCACGCGGCGGTGTTCGTGGTCGCGCCCCTCGCGGGGGCGTGGGCGCTGATCCCGCTCGCCGCGGGGGCGGGGGTGCTCCTTCTCGCCAACGAGGTCTTCCTTGTGTACCGAATGTGGCTCTTCACTCGCAGGCACAGCGTGGCTCCCTCTCAGGAGAGTCGAGAGCGCATTCTCGTCTAATTTTTCGGGGGTTAGTACGAAATGTCAGACCGGCCAGTCTTCGTCATCGGATGCCCACGGTCCGGCACCACGATGCTCCAGCTCATGCTGCACTCGCACCCGCGCATCGCGGTGCCGCCAGAGACGCGCTTCCTCGTTCCCGCTTATTACCGGCGCCGCACGTGGGGCGACCTGCGGATCGACCAGCGCCGCCGCGCCCTGGCGCAGTGGATCGCCACCGACCGCAGCACGAAGTTCCGCGAGCTCAAGATCGACAAGGACGAGTTCGTCACGCAGGTGATGGACGGGCCCGGCTCGCTCGGCTCGGTCTTCGGCACCGCCTTCCGCATGTACGCCGACCGCTTCGACAAGGCCCGCTGGGGCGACAAGCGGCCCAGCTACGTCAAGCAGGTCGACCTGCTGCTCAGGCTCTTCCCCGACGCCCAGTTCGTCCACCTCATCAGGGACGGCCGCGACTGCGTGGCCTCGCTGAAGGAGATGCCCTGGTACACGCTCGACTCCTTCCACGCCATCTCCACCTGGGCCGAGGCCATCGACGCGGGCGGCAGGCTCAAGCGCACGCTGCCCGAGGACACCTACTACGAACTGCGCTACGAGGACCTGACCGACGACCCGACGACCGAGCTGAAGAAGCTCTGCCACTTCCTGGACGAGGACTTCTCGCCGTCGATGATCTCGCCGCGCGAGGCCGCCAGCGTGGCCGTGCCGCAGCACAAGGTCTGGCACAGCAACACGCACGGCGAGGTCATCCGCACCCGCGTGGGAAGCTGGGCCAACCGGCTGGACGAGTGGGAGATCGCCCTGGGCGAGCACATGCTCGGCGACCGCCTGGAGTCCATGGGCTACGAGCTGTCGGGCGCTCCGAAGCCGGCCAAGGAGCACGTGATCGCCTGCCAGAAGACGATGCAGCGACGGCGGGCCAGCCGCATGCGCAAGCACATGCGCGACCGGCTCAACCGGCTGCGCGAGCCGAGCCCCATAGCCGCGATGCTCACCTCCAGGCAGCGGGCGCTGGCCGGCCTCCCGCAGCAGCGGTTGGAGGTCACCGAGTCGGTCTAGCGGTCGATGTGGGCGAACATCGACTCCCACCGGTCCAGCACGTGGTCGAGGCGGAAGGCCTCGGCCCGTGCCCGGGCATCGGCACCCAGCCGCCGCCGCTCGGCCGCCGAGGCGGCCAGCCGGGCCAGTTCGGCCGCGAACGCGTCCACGTCGCCCGGCGGCACCAGCACCGAGCCCGCCTGGCGCACGCCTCCCGACACGTCGAACGCCACCGACGGCACCCCGTGCGCGGCCGACTCAAGCAGCACGATGGGCAGCCCCTCATGCTCGCTGGTCAGGCAGACGATCGAGGCGTCGAGGTACTCCCGCGCCAGGCACGCGGCGGGCAGCAGCCCCCTGAAGACCACGCGGTCGCCGACACCCTCCCCGGCCGCGTGCGCGCGCAGCCGTTCGCGCTCGGCGCCGTCGCCGATCAGGTGCAGCTCCCACGGCCGTGGGACGTCCGAGCGGGCGAACGCGCTGATCAGCCGGTCGAACCGCTTGACGCCCTCCAGCCGGCCCACGCCCAGCACCCGGGGCGCCTGCAGCGCCGACACCTCCTCGGGCCACACCGGCAGGGGGTTCGGCAGCGCGCGGGCGTTGGGCAGCAGCGCGTGCTCGGCGAAACGCCACGCGTCGTCCTCGCTGAGGAAGACCGCCTGGTCGAGCGCGGGGTAGTGCTTCTTGATCGAGCCGAGGTGCCAGCAGGCGCTGGCATGGTCGTAGGAGCCGTGGTACTGCCCGATCGGCCGGAACGCCGAGGGCAGCAGCCGCGACATCCTGGCCACCACCGACGGCGAGGTCATCACCGCGTAGCCCGGCCTGATCCGCCGCAGCAGCTCCTTGAGCCGGCGGTCGGCCCGCCTGCGCGCCAGGACGTGGCCGGGCTCGGCCAGGGTCCGGCGGCTGACGACGTGGTGGTGGTAGCGCGGGCGCTCCACGTATCGGAACGGCGCCGCCGCCCGGTGCAGCCCGATCACGTGCACCTCGTGCCCGCGCTCGGCCAGGCCCTGGGCCAGGGTGTGGGTCACCTGCTGGACGCCGCCGAGCGTGTCGGCGTCCACGCAGGCGAAGACCACGCTCACCGCGCCCCCTCGAAGAAGTCGGTCACGATCCTGGCCGCCGCGTCGCCGCGTTCGTCGGCGCACCACAGGTCGCGGAAGGCCGCGTAGCGCTCGGCGAAGAACTCGCCCACGGCCTCCAGGTCCCTGAGCGCGCCCACCAGGTCCTCGGTCGTCGTCAGGCACGGGCCAGGCGCGATGGCGGGCAGGTCGTGGTACACGCCGCGTTCGGTGAGGCGGTAGTCGTCCCAGTCGTCGATGAAGAACACCATCGGCTTGCCGGTCAGCGCGTAGTCGCACATCACCGAGGAGTAGTCGGTCAGCAGCGCGTCCGAGGCCAGCATCAGATCGTTGACGTCGGGGTAGGAGCAGGCGGCCCGGACGAAGTGGCGCAGATGCTCGGGCGGGCTGTAACGCTCGACCGGATGCGTCCGCAGGAGCACCACCCAGTCCCCGGCCAGTTCTTCGGCCATGAGCTCCAGGTTCACGCGTACGGACTGGCCACTGCCTTTCCCCCGATCTCTGTACGTCGGCGCATAAAGGAGGATCTTTCGCCCGGGTGGGATTTCCAGCAGACTCACGACGTCCCCCGACGTCTCGGCTCTGACCAGCGCGTCGCACCGAGGCGTCCCGTACCGGTAGACCTTGCCCGTGTAACCGTTCGACGGCAGGAACACCCGCGAGAACTCCGCGCTCGGCGACACCAGCGCGTCCCAGCGCGCGACGGCCGCCCGCCACCGCGCCCTCGGCCCGTCGAAGTCGCCCCGCAGGTCGGGCGCGTCGAACCCGATCGACTTGATGCCCTGCCCGTGCCAGGTCTGCAGGTAGCGGGTGCCCGGCGGCTTCGGGTAGTCCAGCGGGAAGCCGTGGCTGTCCACCCAGATCCCGGCGCGGGCCATCGTCCAGATGTAGCGCCAGCTTCCCCGGCGGACGAGCCGCACGTCGGAGGGGAAGTTCCTGCGGCCCCTGGCCACCGACCAGACCGCCTCGACCGGCAGCGCGCGCCGGCGCAGCTCCTCGTAGATCGCCCGAGGGCTGCCGCTGTAACCCTTGCCGACGTCGGACTCGAACAGCGCCAGGTTCCGCCGCCGGGGCAGCACCCTGATCAGCACCTTGTAGGCCCGCAGCTTGGTCCGCGGCGTGTTGAAGCGCCTCATCAGCACCCGCTTGGCCCTGCGCGCCACCGACCGCACCCCCGGGTCGGGCCGCACGCACAGGTACGCCGCGCAGCCCTCGGCCCGCACCGTGCACCCGGGCAGCTCGATCGGCTCGGTGCGCGGGTCGAGGAGGAGCCGGTCGGTCGTGGTGTGGCCGTCGCAGGTCCGGGTGAAGCCGATGTGCGGATCGCACCTGCCGGTGGGGGTGAAGACGACCTCGCAGACGTACCCGCCCGCCTCGGACGGCTTCGGCTCGATGGGGACGCGCTCCGCCCCGGCCTGCAGGAACGCCGTCCAGTCCGGCGGCAGCACCCCGAACGGGTCGTAGGTGCGCACGGTCATCCGCACCCGTCTGCCGCCGGAGGACAGGGCCGACACCTCGTGCCGCAGCCGCGAGGCCGTGTAGGGCAGCTCGGCCAGGCGCAACTTCGTGATGTCCATGTCGGGGGAGGCCGAGGTGCCCCAGTACGTCCGCCCGCCGAGCTGCACCGCCGCCCTCGGCGCGGCCTTGGCCCCAGTGAGCGAGGCTGCGGCGACCAGCAGGTCCTCGGCCCGGTCGTCGAGGATGAGCCGGCAGCAGACCCGGTCCAGCGGCTCCATGCCCGCCAGGACGTCGGCGGGGATCTCCGCCAGGTACGGGCGCACGATCGAGATGAACTCCTTGACCCACACCAGGTCCCGCGCAGGCAGCGGGTTGAGGTAGACCCGCAGGTCCTGCCGCAGGAACCGGCGCTGGCGGTGCGGCACCAGGTCCTCGGCCCCGTACGCCCGCAGGATGTCGTCGCTGCGCCGGGCGGCGATGACGCGCTGCCGCACGTTGTCCAGGTCGTCGAAGCTCAGCGAGATCGACTCGTTGGTCGGCGCGCGGTGCCAGAGGTAGACCACCCAGGGCACGACCGCGAACCTGCGCGAGAGCGCGTACAGTTCGGTCGCGAACACGTGGTCCTCGTAGTGGATGTCCTCGGGGAAGCGCAGCGCCCTGTTCCGCAGCAGGCGCACGTCGTAGAGCTTGTTGGTGCTGAAGGAGTCGAGGAACAGGTCGGGGTCCTCGCGGATGTCCTCGACCACCCGCCGCCTGGCGAAAAGCGAGGGGTAGTACGGGTTCAGCCGCCCGTTCGACTCGAAAACCCGGGTGATCTGGCCCGAGACGAAGTCGGCCCCGGTGCGTTCGATCTCGGTGAGCAGGCTCTTGCAGGCGTGCCTGGGCAGTTCGTCGTCGCTGTCGAGGAACATGAGGTAGGGGGCGGTCGCGGCGTCGATCCCGTCGTTGCGCGGGGCCCCGCAGCCGCCGCTGTTGGAGCGCCTGCGCAGGTAGCGGACCCGCGGATCGCTCCACATGAGCCGGGCCGCCACCTGCGGCGTCTCGTCGGTGCTCGCGTCGTCGGAGATGATCACTTCGATGTCGCGTAGCGACTGACGCAGCACCGAACGCACGGCCCTGGGCAGGCGGGCCGCGTCGTTGTAGGTGATCACGACAACGGTGCAGTCCGGCATCCCACACATCCCCCACTAGTCCGTGGGAATGGGATTCCCGCAGGTGAAGGGATGCGTCCGGACTTGATTGAGTATTTGCCGGAAAATCAGCGCCTAAGCCGACGGATCACCCAAATCATGATCAGCAGCACCGCGACCGCGCCCGCGATCGGCGCCAGCCGCTTGAGTAGCGGCTGCCCGGCGACCTCCAGCAGGTCGAGCGCCTCCTCGTCGGGCGTGAGCGAGGTACGCATCGTGCCCGCAGGATGGACGTCCTGCTCGGACGGCGCCGCGCTCACCCGCGGCTCCTCCTCCCGCACCGGCTCCACGGTGGGCTCGGACAGCAGCTCCGCCAGATTGCCGGCGAACTTCTCGATGAGCTTCCCGCCGACCTCGGCCATCACGCCCCGGCCGAACTGGGCGGGCCGCCCGGTGACGTTGAACGACGTCTCCACCGACACCTTCGTGGACTCGCCGGCCGGCGTCATGCGCGCCCTGACGGTCGCCGAGGCCGTGCCGGAGCCCCTGGCCTCCTTGCCGGACGCCTGAATGGCCAGCGCATAGGAGTCTTTGTCCACGTCCTCGAATCTGGCCGTGCCCTTGTAGGTCACCATGATCGGGCCGACCTTGACCTTCATCCTGCCGGTGAACGCATCGCCCTCGAAGGTGTCCAGCGTCGCGCCGGGCAGGCACGGCGCCACCCGCTCGACATCGAGCAGGACCGCCCAGGCCTGCTCGATCGGAACCGGAACAGTGAACTCGTGCTCGAACCGCATCGCCATCGATCCGCTCCTTCCCGACTCGCCTGCCCATCCGGGGGCGCCCCAAACGGGCGCCTCCGGATGGATCCGTCATGATGCTCCGGCCGCCGTGCGTACCGCGCGGTGGGTCAGGACCTTGGCCAGGTGCCTGCGGTAGTCCGGTTGCGCGTGCAGGTCGGCCGCCGGCGCGGTATCGGCCGCCGCCGCCTCGCACGCCTGGCGCACCTGATCGCCCAGCTCCACGCCCCGCAGGGCCTCCTCGCTCGCGCGGGCGCGCAGCGGCGTCGGGCCCATGTTCGTCAGCCCGATCCTGGCCTCGGCGATCGAGCCGTCGGAGCGCTTGACGGCCGCCGCCACGCCCACGATCGCCCACGCCTGCGCGGTCCTGTGGAACTTCTCGTAGTGGAAGCCCCAGCCCGCGCCCAGCTTCGGGATCTTCACCCCGACCAGGATCTCGCCAGCACGCAGCGACGACTCCAGGTAGTCGACGAAGAACTCGGCGGCGGGGATCTCCCGCTCACCCTCCTCCGACCTGGCCACGAACACGCCGTCGAGCGCCAGCACCACGGCCGGCAGATCGCCCGCCGGGTCGGCGTGGGCCAGCGAGCCGCCGAAGGTGCCCCGGTGCCGGATCGCCGGGTCGGCCACCGTGGCGGCGGCGATCGCCACCAGCGGGCAGCCGTCCTTGACCACACCGGAGCGCAGGACCTCGTCGTGCGTGGTCATCGCGCCGATGAAGACATGGTCGCCGCGGTCGTGCGCGCCCTTCAGCTCCGGCAGCCGTCCGACGTCGACCAGCGTCGACGGGTACGTCAGCCGCAACCGCAGCAGCGGCAGCAGCGACTGCCCGCCCGCCAGCACCTTGGCGTCCTCGTCGGAGGCCAGCGCCTGGCAGGCCGCGCTCAGCGAGTCGGGGCGCACGTAGTCGAACTGTGCGGGGATCATGGCCGTCCTCCTTCCAGGGCCCGCCACACGCGTTCCGGCGTGCACGGCATCTGGACGTCGTCGATGCCGCGCGGGCGCAGGGCGTCCACGACGGCGTTCACGACGGCCGGGGTCGAGGCGATCGTGCCCGCCTCGCCGGCGCCCTTGACGCCCAAGGGGTTGCTGGTCGCCGGCGACTCGGTCCGATCGAGCGTCATCGCCGGCAGGTCGGCCGCCGACGGCAGCAGGTAGTCGGCCATCGTGGTGGTCAGCAGGTTGCCCTCGGCGTCGTACACGGCCTCCTCGAACAACGCCTGGGCGATGCCCTGCGCGATGCCGCCGTGCAACTGGCCCTCGACGATCAGCGGGTTCACCACCTTGCCGACGTCGTCGACCGCCACGTACGAGCGGATCTTCACCATGCCCGTCTCGGTGTCCACCTCCACCGCGCACAGGTGGGTGCCGTGCGGGAAGGAGTAGTTCTCCGGGTCGAACGTGGCCTCGGAGTCGAGCCGCGCCTCGACCCCGTCGGGCAGGTCGTGGGCCGTGAACGCGGCGTAGGCCAGCTCCTGGATGGTCTTCTGCGAGTCGGTGCCCCGCACCCTGAACGCCCCCGCCTCGAACTCCAGGTCGTCGGGCGAGCATTCGAGCAGGTGAGAGGCCAGCTTGCGGGCCTTGTCCCTGACCTTGTCGCACGCCTTGAGCACGGCCATGCCGCCGACCACCAGCGAACGCGAGCCGTAGGTGTCCATGCCCTTGTGGGCGATCGCCGTGTCGCCGTGCAGCACCGTGACGTCGTCGAACGGCACGCCGAGCGCGTCGCACACGATCTGGCTCCACGACGTCACATGGCCCTGCCCGTGCGGCGAGGTGCCGGTGATGACCTCGACCTTGCCGGTGGGCAGCATGCGCACCGAGCCGTGCTCCCAGCCGCCGGCGCCGTAGTTGGCCGCGCCGAGCAGTCTGGACGGGGCCAGCCCGCACATCTCCGTGTAGGTGCTGACGCCGATCCCGAGCTGCACGGGATCGCCCCTGTCACGCCGGTCGGCCTGCTCGGCCCGCAGCTTGTCGTAGCCGAACATGGCCAGCGCCCGATCCGTGGCCGCCTCGTAGTTGCCCGAGTCGTAGGTCAGCCCCGAGATCGTCGTGTAGGGGAACTCCTCGTGCCTGATCCAGTTGCGCCTGCGCACCTCGACCGGGTCCATGCCCAGTACGGCGGCCAGTTCGTCCATCATGCGCTCGATGCCGAACGTCGCCTCGGGCCGGCCCGCGCCCCGGTAGGCGTCGGTGGGCATCTTGGTGGTGAACACGCCCCTGCAGCCGAACTCGTAGGCGTCCATCTTGTAGATCGCGTTGAACATGGACGCGCCCAGCATCGGCACGCCCGGCGTGACCAGCATCAGGTACGCGCCCATGTCGGCCAGCAGATCGACCTGGAGCCCGCGGATGCGCCCGTCGGCGTCGGCGGCCAGCCTGAGGTGCTGGATCTGGTCGCGGCCGTGGTGCACCGTCAGGTTGCCCTCGGAGCGTGACTCGCTCCACTTGACCGGCCTGCCGAGCTTGCGGGTGAGCAGCAGGCAGAGCACCTCTTCCGCGGTGACCTGCAGCTTCGAGCCGAACCCGCCGCCCACGTCGGGGGCGATCACCCGCAGCCGGTGCTCGGGGATGCCGGTCACCACGGCCAGCATGACCCGCAGCACGTGCGGGATCTGCGTGGCCGACCAGAGCGTGAACGCCTCGCCGTCGGTGTCGGCCAGAACCGCCCGCGGCTCCATCGCGCTCGGGATGAGCCGCTGCTGGACGTAGGTCCTGTCGATGACGACCGGGGCGTCCCTGAAGGCGGCCTCGATGTCACCGGAGGTGGTCTTGACGCTGAACGCCTGGTTGCCCGGCTCGTGCACCTTCGGGCTGTCCGCGGTGAGGGCCTGCCTCATGTCGAGCACGGCAGGCAGCGGCTCGTACTCGATGTCGATGGCCTCCAGCGCGTCGGCCGCCCGGTAGCGGTCGGTCGCGATCACGCAGGCCACGGCCTCGCCGACGTAACGCACCTCCGACACCGCCATCGGCGGGTGGTCGGGGATGACGATGTCCTCGCTCACCGGCCACGCGCACGGCAGACTGCCCTGCTCGGCGGCGAAATCCTGGCCGCTGAACGCCGCCACGACCCCCGGCAGGTCACGCGCCCCCGACACGTCGACCCTGGAGATCCTCGCGTGCGCCATCGGGCTGCGCAGGAACATCACGTGCAGCATCCCCGGACGCGAGAGGTTGTCGGTCCACTGGGTGCGCCCCGTCAGCAGCCTGGCGTCCTCTTTCCGTTTCCTGGGCCGGCCGACCTCCTGAACGGTCACGGGGAGCTCACCGCCTGACCCATCTCCTGCGCGCCCCTGCGCACGGCGCGGACGATGTTGCAGTAGCCGGTGCAGCGGCAGAGGTTGCCCTCCAGGCCCTGCCTGATCGTCTCCTCCGACGGCTCAGGATCCTCCCGGAGCAGGTCTATGGAGGCCATGATCATGCCTGGCGTGCAGTAGCCGCACTGCAGCGCGTGCTCTTCGTGAAAGGCCTTCTGCATCGGGTGCATCGACCCGTTGACGCCCAGGCCCTCGATGGTGACGACGTCGCAGCCGTCGGCCTGGACCGCCAGCACCGAGCAGCTCTTGACGCTCTTGCCGTCGAGCATGACCGTGCAGGCGCCGCAGTTGCTGGTGTCGCAGCCGATCGGTGTGCCGGTCTTGCCCAGCCGTTCTCGTAGCAGATGGACGAGCAGGAGCCGCGGCTCGACGTCCTCCTCGTACTTGATCCCGTCGACCGTGATAGCGATTCGGGGCATACGTCCTCCCTCAGGAGCAGGGGAAAGGCGGACACACGCCAACCTACGCCGGTGTCTTTTCCGGTCAAGGGTTACTTACCCCGGACCACCCTCGCGATGATCGCCACCAGCCCCGCGAACGCCAATCCCAACACCGTGACCCCGATCAGCACCAGCGGATCACGGATCGTCCGTGTCACGATCAAAATACCCAGAACGACGAAGAGCACGCCGCTGAGCAGGGCCATCCAGTCCGTCCTGTGCACGCGCCGCGGCCGGTCCACCTCACGCGGCACGCCGCACCTCCATGTCGCTCAGGCCACCCTTGAGATTGAGCACGATCGTCGAGACCTCGCCCTTGGGGGGCAGTTCGGGCTCCAGCACCTTGTTCCACCGCACGTCCACGCCGCCCCTGAGCGAACGCTCCAGCGTGATGTCGCCGATGACGTTCCTGGCGTGCACCTCGACCTTGACCGTGGGCGGCACGATCACCGACAGCTCCCCGAGCTGTACCGCCGCGTCGAGGGTCACCCTCGACCCCGGTGTCAGCTTCAGCTCCGACAGGTCCAGCCGGCCCTCGCCGACGCCCGCGTCGTACAGTCTGCCCGCCGCCTCCGTCACGGTGGTCGGGGTCCATTCGACGGTGCCGAAGTTCCTCGGGACACCGCCCAGCATCAGGCCCAGGGTCACGATCACCGCGACGGTGGTGCCCGCGGCCACCAGCCCTGCCCCTCGGCCCCACCAGGTGGCCACCAGCAGGCCCGCGCCGATCGTGATGAGCATGGCGCCGCCGACGATCGTCGGGCTCACTCCGGCGGCCGATCTGGCTTGGACCGCCACGACGATCCCTCCAATGAAGAGTGCGAGCATGAACGTGATCAGCCCGATGAACGACCTCGGGCGCCGCCTGCGCTCCGGCCTCGGGATCGGGCCGGCGTACGGGCCGGGGCCGTAGGGCGGGTAGCCGCCGTGCCTCCTGGCCGGGTCGAGCGGCTGGTACGGGCCTTTCGGGGCGAAGGGCGCGCCATACGGGATGTGTTCGACGGTGGTCTTGGGCTGGGGGCGATACGCCTGGGGACGCGGCTGCGTCGGGACGGCGTGCTCGGCGGTCACCTTGGTGTCCTCGGCGACGGGCTGGTGAGCGGTTTCGCGTTCCTGCGGGGCCGTCTCGATCGGCTGCTTCGGCGCCGTGGGGGCCTCTTCCGCCGCGGCTGCCATCGTCTCCGCCGCGTGCGCTGCCTGCGTCTCTTGGGCTGGGGGCGCTTCGGCCGCTTGAGCCGCCGCCGGGGGCGTTTGGGGCTCGTGCTCGGACACCGCCGGGCTCGGCTCGGACGCCGGGTGTACCGGCGGGGTGGGAGGAACCGGAGGTGTCGGGCGTACCGGAGGGGTGGGCTCGTGGCTCGTGTAGGAAGGCGCGGGGGTCTCCCTGCTGCGCCTCTTGCTCAGCCGCTCGGGCATCGACCGGGCCAGCCCGAGCAGGTCCACCCCGTTGGAGTGGGCGGCGAGCAGCGAGACGACCAGGAGGAGACCCACCACGAGGGTGCCCGTGCCCAGCCACACCGTGGCCAGGTTGATCGCCAGCCCGGCCCCCAGCACCGCCGTCAGCAGCGCCATCACGGTCTCGGCGTCGAAGTCGCGCCGGGTCCACTGCTCGATGATCCCCGGCTTGCCGCTCGGCTCCTTCATCAGCAGGAATGCCGCGAGGTAGAGGAACAGGCCGACGCCGGAGCCGAACAGAAGCACCGCGAACCCCGCGCGGAACACCACCGGATCGATCCCGGTGCACCGCCCGAGCCCGGCGCACACACCCATGAGGATGCGCCCCTCGCCGCTGCGTCGCAGCACGCGGGGCGGTGCGGCCGGTTCCCTGGGCGGAGCTTCTGTCATGCAACCATGGTGGACCTGTGGGCGGTGTGACCGCATCCGGGAGACCCCTGAGCCGACCCGGGGGTTGTTCCCTGATGCCTGACGTGCCCCCGACGTGTGAATATGGCCATGTTATGGCTGACCAGAAGACTCTTGCCGAGCCCAGCGGCGATGCCCCCTATCGCCGGATGATGCGACCCATGGAGGGCCGCCTGCTCGGCGGCGTGGCCCAAGGGCTGGCGGGGCAGCTCTCGCTTGACCCGGTGGTGGTCAGGCTGGTGTTCGTGCTGCTCAGCGTCGTGGAGGGCGTCGGCATCGTCGTCTACGGCGTGCTGTGGATGATCACGCCGCGGCAACCGTACCAGGGGCAGCCACCGCAGCGGGACTGGAGCCAGCTCGCCGCGTTCAGCGCGATCGGGCTGGCGCTGGCCACGTTCGGCTGGCTCACCGGGGCCTCCAAGGGCGGCATCGCCATGCTGCCGTTCGCGCTGGGCGGGATCGGCGGCCTCATCCTCTGGCAGCAGGCCGACCCGGAACGCCGCAGGAGCTGGGTCAGCGGCGCCACGCTCAGCATCAGGAAGAACCGGGTGCGCACGCTGCTCGGCGTGGTGCTGGTCGTCGTCGGCGCGATCGGCTTCCTGGTCGCCGAGGGGGAGCTGGAGCAGGCCCGGCGGGGGCTGCTGTTCACGGTCGTGGTGGTCGGCGGGCTGGCCGTCATCGCCGCGCCCTGGCTGGCGGGCCTGTGGAAGGAACTGCAGCTCGAACGGCGTGAGCGCATCAGGCAGGAGGAACGGGCCGAGGTGGCGGCCATGGTGCACGATTCGGTGCTGCACACGCTCACGCTCATCCAGCGCGTCGCGGGCGATCCGCGCGAGGTCACCCGGTTGGCCCGCTCCCAGGAGCGCGAGCTGCGCAACTGGCTCTACCAGCCGGCCCAGGACGCCGATGCCACGCTCGCGGCCGCCGTACGCAGGATCGCGGCCGAGGAGGAGGATTCGCACGGCGTGCCCATCGAGATCGTCTGCGTGGGGGACATCGACCTCGACTCGGGCGGCCGGCTCGGGGCGATGCTCAAGGCGTCCCGGCAGGCGATGGTCAACGCCGCCAAATACTCTGAGAGTGCCTCTATTTCCGTCTATGCGGAGGTAGAGGGTGAAGAGGTCACGATTTTCGTGAAGGATCGTGGCAAGGGGTTCGACCTTGAGGCGATACCGCTCGACCGGATGGGGATCAGGGAGTCCATCATCGGCAGAATGGAACGCCATGGAGGCACGGCCAGGATTCGGACCTCGGTCGGCGAGGGCACGGAAGTGATGTTGACGATGAAGGTGGAGAAGGCATGACGCGCGTACTGATCGTCGATGATCATCGCCTGTTCCGCTCCGGCGTGCGCGCGGAGCTGGGCGACTCGATCGAGGTGGTGGGGGAGGCCGAGGACGTCGAGTCGGCCGTCCAGGCGATCGCCGAGCACCAGCCCGACGTGGTCCTGCTGGATGTGCACATGCCAGGCGGCGGGGGCCAGGAGGTGCTGCGCCGCGTCCTCGGCTCCGGCGCGCAGGTGCGCTTCCTCGCCCTGTCGGTCTCCGACGCCGCCGAGGACGTCATCGGCGTGATCAGGGGCGGGGCCCGCGGATACGTCACCAAGAACATCAGCGGCAAGGAACTCACCGACGCCATCCGGCGGGTGTCCGAGGGCGACGCGGTGTTCTCGCCTCGGCTGGCGGGGTTCGTGCTGGACGCGTTCGCCTCCTCAGAGGCGCCCTCGATCGACCCGGAGCTCGACTCCCTGACGCAGCGCGAGCGGGAGGTGCTGCGGCTGATCGCGCGCGGGTACGCCTACAAGGAGATCGCCAAGGAGCTGTTCATCTCGGTCAAGACGGTCGAGACGCACGTGTCCTCAGTGCTGCGCAAGCTCCAGCTCTCCAACCGCCACGAACTGTCACGCTGGGCCACCGCCCGTCGCCTGGTCTAGGCCCATATTCCGTACCTGCTGCTCCGTAGCAGGTCAGCCCCCGCTTCGGCTACCGGCATCACACCCGCTCTCCTCCCCAAGACACCTCCGCCGAAGTGCGGCGGGAGTGGAGAACGGCGTGAAACCAGGCGGCTCAAGGCTTCGGCCAGGCGCTCACGCGCAGCAGGCGCAGGGCCGATTCGGCGGGTGAGCCCGGCTCGGCCGCGAACACCGCCAGCCGCTGCCCCGCGTCCTCCTGCACCTGGAACACCTCTTCGGCCAGCGTCAGCTCCCCGACCAGCGGATGCCGGAACGTCACGGTCTCCGAGCGGCACTGGCGCACCGGGTGCCGGGCCCACAGCGCGGCGAACTCGGTGCTGTTCATCGTCAGCTCCCCGACCAGCGCGGCCAGATCAGGGTCGTCCGGCCAGCGACCGGCGGCCTGGCGCAGGTAGGCGACCGTGGCGCGGGCCTTGGCGGGCCAGTCGGCGTACAGGTCGCGGGTGTGCGGCTCCAGGAAGACCAAGCGGGCCATGTTGGGACGGTCGTCGTAGTCGAGGTGGGCGGCCAGCAGGGCGTGCGCGGGGCGGTTCCAGGCCAGGACGTCCGCGCGCCCGCCGAGCACCAAGGCCGGGTTGTAACCCATCGTGTTCAGGATCGTCATGGTGGCCGGGCGCACGCGTTCCTGGCGAGGCCTGCGCCGGCCCTTGCGCGGGGGGCGGGCCAGGCCGCGCAGGTGCGTCCGCTCGTCCTCGTCGAGGCGCAGCGCGCGGCCGATCGCGGCGAGCACGGCGTCGGAGGCGTTGAGGCTCTGGCCCTGCTCCAGCCGCGTGTAGTAGGCGACGCTGACCCCGGCGAGCTGGGCCAGCTCCTCGCGGCGCAGGCCCGGTACGCGGCGCCGCGAGCCGTACTGGTCCAGGCCGGCCTCCTCCGGCGTGAGCCTGTCACGGCGCGTACGCAGGAAGCTCCCCAGCTCAGCGCTTGTATCCATATATCCCACTATGCCGTCTCGGCAGGTGCGCAGCCTGACCCTGCCAGGCGTAGGAAAAGCCTGTGTCTGGGTACGGAAGCCCGCACCCACCAGGCTGCGATGCCATGCGTACCGACACAAGGATGACGGCCCATCACAAAGTGGTACTCGCGCTCCTGCTCGGAACGCAGTTCATGCTGACCGTCGACTTCTCCATCTTCAACGTCGCCCTGCCCGCCATCGGCAAGGGCGTCGGACTGGACTCCCTCCAGTGGGTGGCCACCGCCTACGCGCTGCCCGCGGCCGGCTTCACCCTGCTGTTCGGCCGGATCGCCGACCTGGCGGGCCGCCGCCGCATGTTCCTCATAGGGCTCGTCCTGCTGGCCGCCGCCTCCCTCTTCGGCGGGCTGGCCATCGCCCCCGCCATGCTGCTGGCCGCCCGCGCGGCGCAGGGCCTGGCCACCGCTATCAGCATGCCGGCCGCCCTGGCGCTGATCACCACGACGTTCCGCGAGGGCCCGCTGCGCGAGCGCGCACTCGGCCTGAACGGCGCGATCACCGCGGCCGGCTTCACCACCGGCGCGCTGCTCGGCGGGGTGCTCACCGAACTGCTGGGCTGGCGCTGGGCCTTCCTGGTCAACGTCCCCGTCGCCGTGATCATCCTCGCATTGGCGCCGAGCCTGATCCCGGCCGACGCCGGCGATCGCCGGACCCGGCTGGACCTGCCGGGCGCGATCACCGTGACCCTCGGCCTGCTCGCCCTGGTCTGGGGCATCACCACGCCGGGCGCCGCACGCTGGGTGCTGCTGCCCGCCGTCACCCTGCTCGCCGCCTTCTGGTACGCCGAACTCCGCAGCCCTCACCCGCTGGCCCCCCTGCACGTGCTGCGACGGCCCACCGTCGGCCTGGGCAACCTGGGCGGGCTCACCACCGCCGCGATGGCCACCGGAGTCACCTTCCTCATGACCGTCCACCTGCAGGAGACCCTGCACCTGTCGCCGGTGGTCACCGGGCTGGCGTTCGGGGTGCCGGGCGCGCTGGCCATGGCGGGCGGGGCGGTCGCGCCGCGGCTCATCGCTTCCCTGGGCGCGCCGGCAGTCCTCGCGCTGGGCCTGGCCGTGCAGGGCCTGTCGACCGCCGCGCTGCTGGTGACCGGCGACGCCTGGTACGTGACCGCCGCGCTGGCCGTCTGCTACTTCGGCAACATGATCGCCCTTGTGGCCGCCGCCGTGACCGCGACCTCCGGCCTGCCCAACCACGAGCAGGGATTGGCCACCGGGCTGAGCGCGATGGCCCAGCAGATCGGCATCACGGTAGGCATCCCCGTGCTCAGCGCGTTGGGCGATCTCCACTTGGGGGTGGGCGTGGCCGCCGCGGCTACCGTGGCGGTGGCGGTCGCGGTACGCGTGCGTGGCTGACGCGACGACGAGGACCCGCTGTCGGCCGGCCGCATCGGCCTGGTCCGCCCCGACTGCCAGGGGCCTGACTTCCGTTTTGGAGTGTTACATGATAGTTATCCAGATTCGTCCACGAATCTGGCGTCCCAGTTGTCTCACTTAGAGGAGATAAACACATAGTCCAGGAGTAACCCCCTTGAATCGCGTCCCTCGGATGCTGCCTGCCCTCGTCGCGTTGGTCACCGCGACGGCATGTGCGGCGGAAAGCGTCCCCGTTCCCCAGGCTGCGGCCCCCGTGGTCAAAGCGGCCGCCGTGAAGATCTCGGCCACGGAGACCCCGCAGCCGACGCAGACCCCGTCGGCGACGGCGAAGAAGCCCAAGCTCGGCATCGCCGACATCACCCCCATGGGGGAGAAGACCGAGAAGGTCGGCGTCGGCTTCCCGATCATCGTCACGTTCGACCGCGACGTCAAAGACCGGGCGGCCGTGGAGGCACTGCTGGAGGTCAAGGCCGAAAGGCAGGTCGAGGGCGCCTGGCGCTGGGTGTCGGAGCGCAAGGTCATCTACCGGACGAAGACGTACTGGAAGCCGCACCAGAAGGTCCTGTTCACCGCCCGCCTGTCACAACTCCCCGGCAACACCGCCGCCAAGGACGTCTCCCGCCGCTTCGCCGTGGGCACGTCGAACATCTCCGTGGTCGACACCCGCAAGCACCAGATGAAGGTCTACCGCGACGGCAAGATCGCCAAGAAGATCCCGATCAGCGCCGGCAAGGGCGGGCTGATGAAGAACGGCGTGGACGTCTACCTCACCACCAGCGGCGTGCACCTCACCATGGGCAAGAAGGCCGTGGAGACCATGACGTCCGGCTGGTTGGGCGTGACGGACCCGAAGGACCCTCGCTACTACAAGGAGGAGATCCCGTGGGCGGTCCGCATCTCCGACAGCGGCGAGTACGTCCACCAGAGCGCCGGCTACTACCAGTACCTCGGCCGATCCAACCAGAGCCACGGCTGCGTCCGGGCCACCCCGGCCGGTGCCAAGTGGTTCTACACGATCGCGCAGCGCGGGGACGTCGTGAAGATCACCGGCACGAAGCGGAAGCTGGACTGGCGTAACGGGTGGAGCTACTGGCAGCTCAACTGGACCCAGTGGAAGAAGGGCAGCGCCCTGTAACCCGCCCCCGGTCACTCTTGTGACCGGCCGGTCCGGCCTGAGGCCCTGCTGGGCGGGCGTCGTGTCGCTGTATGACGTCCTGGCCGGGGATCACGCCGGGTCCTTTCCATTGGAGGGAAAGGTCCGGCGATATTCGGTGGGCGAGACCCCGACGTGCTGGGCGAAGTGGTGGCGCAGGTTGTTGGCGCTTCCCAGCCCGCTGCGCTCGCTGACCTGGTCGATGGGCAGGTCGGTGCGCTCAAGAAGCTCCTGCGCGCGGGCCAGGCGCTGGCGGAGCAGCCATCTCATGGGGCTGGCGCCCGTCGCGGCCCGAAGGTGCCGATGGAAGCTGCGCGCGCTCATTCCGGCCCGCGCGGCCAGGTCGTCGACGGTGAGCGGGTGGTGGAGGTTCTCCACCGCCCACTGCAGCACAGGGGCGATCCCGTCGTCGGTCACGGGCAGGGACTGCTCCACGAACTGGGCCTGGCCGCCCGGTCGATGCGCGGGAACCACCAGGCGGCGGGCGAGCTGGTTGGCCACATGCGCGCCGAGATCGCGGCGGACCAGATGCAGGCACAGGTCGAGCCCGCCGCTGAGGCCCGCGCTGGTGAGCACGTCGCCGTCGTCGACATACAACACGGATGCGTCGACCCGCACCCTTGGATACCGCTCGGCCAGCGCGCGGGTGTGCGCCCAGTGGGCGGTGGCGGGCCGGCCGTCGAGCAGGCCCGCGGCGGCGAGGGCGAACGCGCCGTTGCACAGGGAGACCATGCGCGTCCCGCCCTCGGCGGCCCGGCGCAGGGCGTCGATCAACTCGACGGGGATCTCTCGCTCGCCATGAACGCACTCCTCCGGCACGCCGGGGACGATCACGGTGTCGGCTTTCACCAGCTCGTCCAGCCCGTACGGCGCGTTCAGCACGAACCCCGGCCGCGACGGGGCGACACCCTGGCTCGGACCGCACAGGCGCAGGTCGTACCAGGGGTCGGCGAGATCGGTGTGGGCCACGCCGAAGACCGCCGCGGCGATCCCCAGCTCATACAGGTCCCACATGGGGATGGCGTCATCGATCACGACGAGGGCGACGGATCCGGCACTCACCCGCCCATCGTATGGCGGCAATTTGGTGAATGTCGGCATTCCTGCCGCTGTTGATGGGCGGTCGGCCGCTGCCATCGTGGTCGTTCCGAACAGCCATCACGCAGGGAAGTCGATATGACAAACACCGCCGTCGCGGTCATCGGTCTGGGAATGATGGGCCAGGCGCTGGCCGCCGCATTCGTCAACGCCGCGTACCCGACGACCGTCTGGAACCGCACGCCGGGGAAGGCCGAGCGACTGGTCGAGATGGGCGCGAGCCAGGCGCCGACGGTCGCCGACGCCGTCGAGGCCGCCCCGCTCGTGATCGTCTGCGTGCGCGACTACGACGCCGTCCGCGAGTCGCTGGCGCCGGCCGAAGCGCACCTGTCCGGCAAGGTCCTGGTCAATCTCACCTCGGGAGCCTCGGACGAGGCCCGCGCGATGGCCGGGTGGGCGGCCGAACGCGGAGCCGGCTACCTGGACGGGGCCATCATGATGACGCCGCCGGGCATCGGCGCACCGGAGACGGTCATCCTCTACGGAGGATCGCCCCAGTTGTACGAAACGCACGAGAAGATCCTCGCCGTGCTGGGCGGCGGGACGCTCCTGCTGAGCGACGACGTCGGCATCCCCTCGTTGTACGACGTCGCGCTGCTCGGCATCATGTGGTCGACGTTCAACGGGTTCATGCACGCCGCGGCGCTGCTGAACACCGAGAAGATCGCGGCGACCGATTTCCTGCCGTTCGCCAAAGACTGGCTCACCGGTGTGGCGTCGTTCCTGACGACCTACGCCAACCAGATCGACGCGGGCGACTACGCGGCCTCCGACGCCACCTTGGAGACACAACTTCCCCCGCTTCTGCACCTTCTCCACGAAAGCCGCATCCGGGGCATCGACGCCACCATGCACGAGTACACCAAGACGCTGCTCGACGAGGCGATCGCGAACGGCCACGCCCTGGACAGCTACGCCCGCATCATCGAGCACTTCAGAACACCCGCGGCATGAAGGTCTCCTGGCCCGACCTCGTGACAGAAGCGGCCGGCGCGTCCACCAAGATCCTTGACGAGGGAGCCGGGCGCGACTGGTCGCACCACGCCGCAGGGCTGGACTGGGACGGCACGGTCCGCTGAAGCGGCGTCCTGATCACGGTCGCAAAGCCGGTGGCAGCGGAGCGTGCGGGCCTCGGCCATGGCCACGCCTTGGGGCGGGCTTGGCCGGGGCCTCGGCCTTCTGTGGGGCGCTCAGAGCTTTTCGAGGGGGGCGTAGGCCAGCAGGAGCGTCTTCTCACCGCCGCTACCGAAGTCGATCTTGACCTTGGTCTTCTCCGCCACACCGTCCACCGACACCACCGTCCCGAGCCCGAACGCGTCGTGCGACACCCGGTCACCAGGCGTCAGCGAGGGCACCTTCCGCCCGCCCCCGCTCTTGGCGGGCGCCGGACGGGCGGCGGGCTTGGTGGCCGCGCTCCACGCCGACTTCTCCGGATCGGTACGCCAGTCGATGAGCTGCGCCGGCACCTCGCTCACGAACCGTGAGGCCGGGTTGAACGACGGCGCCCCCCACGAGCTGCGCACGGCCGCCCGAGTGATATACAGCCGCTTCTGGGCCCGCGTGATGCCCACGTAGGCCAGCCGCCGCTCCTCCTCCAGCTCCTTGGGCTCGCCCAGTGACCGGACGTGCGGGAAGACGCCGTCCTCCATGGCCGTCAGGAAGACGACGGGGAACTCCAGCCCCTTGGCCGTGTGCAGGGTCATGAGCGTGACCACCCCCTGCCCGCCCTCGGCGTCGGGGATCTGGTCGGCGTCGGCCACGAGCGAGACCTGCTCCAGGAACTCCACCAGCGTCCCCTCCGGGTTGGCCTCCTCGAACTCGGAGGCCACGGAGATGAGCTCGTTGAGGTTCTCCAGGCGGGACTCGTCCTGCGGATCTTCCGAGGCTTCCAGCTCGGCCCGGTAGCCGGTGGCCACCAGCACCTCCTCGGCCAGCGCCGACGGCGGCACGCCCTCGGCCTTGGCGATCAGCTCCTCGACCAGGGCGACGAACTCGCGCACGGCGTTGAGCGAGCGCGTGGCCATCCCGTAGGCCTCCTCGGCCCTGCGCAGCGCGTCCCAGAAGGAGATGCGCTCGCGTGACGACAGCGCCTCGATCATGGCCTCGGCGCGGTCGCCGATGCCGCGCTTGGGGACGTTCAGGATGCGCCGCAACGACACCACATCGGCCGGGTTGGCGAGCACGCGCAGGTAGGCCAGCAGGTCCTTGACCTCTTTGCGCTCGTAGAAGCGCACGCCGCCGACGACCTTGTAGGGCAGCCCGGTGCGGATGAAGATCTCCTCGAACACGCGGGAGGCGGCGTTGGTGCGGTAGAAGACGGCGACCTCGCTCGGCTTGACGTCCTCCTCGTCGCTGAGCCGGTCGACCTCCTGGGCCACGAACATGGCCTCGTCGTGCTCGTTGTCGGCGACATACCCGACGATCTTGGGCCCGTCGCCCTGGTCGGACCAGAGGTTCTTGGGCTTGCGCGACTCGTTGCGCGAGATGACCGCGTTGGCGGCGGCCAGGATGTTCTGGGTGGAGCGGTAGTTCTGCTCCAGCAGGATGGTGCGCGCGTCGGGATAGTCGCGCTCGAACTCCAGGATGTTGCGGATCGTCGCGCCGCGGAAGGCGTAGATGGACTGGTCGGCGTCGCCGACCACGCACAACTCGGACTGGTCGGCCCCGGACCGGACGAGATCGCCGTCGGTCGTGCGCAGCTCGGGATGGCCGACCAGCTCGCGGATCAGGATGTACTGGGCGTGGTTGGTGTCCTGGTACTCGTCGACCAGTACGTGCCTGAACCGCATCCGGTAGTGCTCGGTCACCTCGGGGAAGAGCTGGAACAACGTCACCGTGTTCATGATGATGTCGTCGAAGTCCATCGCGCCGGCCTCGGTCAGCTTGAGCTGATAGGCCTTGTATGCCTGCGCGAGCGTCTTCTCCAGGTGCGAGCCCGCCCGCTCGATCGCCGTCTCGTAGTCGACCAGCTCGTTCTTGAAGTTGCTGACCTGCGCCGAGAACGAACGCGGCGGGTAGCGCTTCGGATCGAGCTCCATCTCCCTGCAGACCATGGCCATGAGCCGCTGGGAGTCGGCCTGGTCGTAGATCGAGAAGCTGGAGGGGAACCCGAGCCGCTTGGCCTCGCGCCGCAGGATGCGCATGCAGGCGCTGTGGAACGTCATCACCCACATCGCCTTGGAGCGCGCCCCGACCAGCTTGTCGATGCGCTCCTTCATCTCGCGGGCGGCCTTGTTGGTGAAGGTGATGGCCAGGATCTCGCCCGGATGCACCTTCCGTTCGGCCAGCAGATAGGCGATGCGGTGGGTCAGCACCCGCGTCTTGCCGGACCCGGCCCCGGCCACGATGAGCAGCGGACTGCCATGATGGATCACCGCCTCGCGCTGCTGCGGGTTGAGGCCGTCGAGCAAAGGGTGGTCAACAGAGACTTGGGTCGGCACGCCCCTAGGTTATGACTCCCGGCCGACATTCGGCGCCCGGAATGCCTTCGGCGGGGTGCCGGTTGTCCTCCATGGAACATCCAGAAAGGGGAGTCATGCTGCCGGAAACCGAGATCAACAGGGTGCTGGTCGTGACCGCCCATCCCGACGACGCCGATTTCGGCGCGGCCGGGAGCGTGGCGCTCTTCGTCGACAAGGGTGTGGAAGTCACCTACCTGCTGGTCACGGACGGTGACGCGGGCGGTAACGAACGCACACTCGACAACTCCGGCATGGCCGACCTCCGCAGAGCCGAGCAGCGGGCCGCCGCCAAGGCGGTGGGCGTCACCGACGTGCGCTTCCTCGGCTACGCCGACGGACAGGTGGTGCCCTCACTGGAGCTCAGACGCGCCATCGCCAGAGTCATCCGTCAGGTACGTCCTGATCTGGTCATCACACACCACCCCGACCGCAACTACCGTTTCGTCGCCCCCAGCCACCCCGACCACCGCGCGGTCGGCGGCGCCGCGCTCGACGCGGTCTACCCCGACGCCCGCAACCCCTACGCCTTCCCCGAACTGCTGCGGGAGGAGGGGCTGGAGGCGTGGACGGTGCGTGAGGTGTGGCTGAACGGCGGCATGAACCCCAACCACTGGGTGGACGTCACCGAGGCCATGGACCGCAAGCTCGCGGCCTTGCAGTCACATGTGAGCCAGGTGTCCCATGTGGAGGGATTCGCCGACTTCGTCAAGAGCCGCTTCGCCGCCTGGGCGGAGGAAGCCGGACTCGGCGAGGGCCGCTACGCGGAGGCCTTCCAGGTCGTCCCAACCGACTGACGCCTGTACGGGACGGAACTCCGACGTCCTCATACGGGACTGATCCCCCGACGGGACCAAACCTCTGAGACCTTGACGGAACCGAGCTCCTGAGTCCTTTATCGGAACCCTTGGGGCCTTTATGGGACCGAACCGGGCGGCACCACCCAGAGGGACGGCTGCCCGGTGACTTCGGAGATGATGTCGAAGTCGCGGTCGTAGTGCAGGATCGTCGCGCCGTTCACCTCGGCGCAGGCGGCTGTGAGCAGGTCGTTCGTGCCGATGCCGCGGTGTTGCGAGATCTCGATGAGCTGACGCTGCACCTCCATGGCCCGGGTCTGGACCTCCTGGTCCACCGGCAACAGGATGCACTGTCGCTGGGCACGCAGGATTCTCCCGTAATGGGCGAAATCACGGGCGCTGTAGAACACTTCGAGGTCGATGACGCTGCACGTCGCCACCGCCCGCGCCGCATAGAGCGGGTAAAGCGCCTTGGCGACCACGTCGCTGGTGCGGATGCGCGCGAGCACGCTCTTGTCCAGGAGATACATCAGTCCTGTGGTCGCCACGCAGGTTTCATGGTCTCCGGGTCGAGCAGATCCGGGCTCCCCTCCGTGCGCCAGAACTCGAACGCTCCGATGGCGCTCAACCTTTCCGCGTCCCTGTCGACGACCGCCTGCAGAGCGGCGTGAACCGTTTCCGTCAACGTCGCCGCCCCGAGCTTGAGCTGAGCCGCTTCGATGAGTTCCTTGTCGACGTCGATTACCGTCCGCATGCAACACCACCTCCGTACCTCCACCGGATATCCGAACCCTGATCTTGATCTACGCGCTCTCCGAGACTGCGCGCCTTGGAGAACGTGTTCGGGAGGAAGGTAAGGCATGGACATTAGTGATGCCCGAAACGGTTACCGGGACGGGGGAAAAAACTCATCCGCCAGGATGAGAACCCTGCTACGTGAGCTGATCACTGCTGTTGGATCAGGTGTTGGGGTGCCGCAGGGAGTGGGGTGATCACCGGTCATGTGCTCTCTCTTGCCAACGTTGGCGACTTACCGACCACCGGGGACCTTGGGGACCTCGGGAACCTTGCCCATCTTGTCGACGTTGGCGGCTATTCGGGCGAAGAGGTAGCCGAAGGAGTTGGTGGCCAGGTGCAGCATGACCGGGGTGAGCAGGCCCCTGTGGCGGCGTAGCTCGCAGAACAGCACCCCGGCCGCCGTCGTGGACACCACGCTGCTCGCCACCACCCGCGCCGTGTCCAGGTGGTTGGGGGACTCACCGGCAGTCAGAGCGCCGAGAGCGGGGTTGGCGCGGGCCATGTCGATGGCGGGCAGGATGTGCCAGAGGCCGAACAGGGTCGAGGAGACCGCCGTGGCTGCGACGGTGCCGTGTCTGCGGCGCAGCATGGCATACAGGGCACCACGGAAACCCACCTCCTCCAGCAGCACCGTGCCCAGCGGGACCTGGACGAGGGCCTCCTCCAGGACGCGGGCGCGCGAAAGCGACAGGGCGCGCTCGTCGTGGAAGAGCGGGCGGGTACGCGGGGTCGCGACGCCGATCGTGTAGACCGCCGCCACCGCAGCCGCTAATGCGCCACCCGCCAGCGCGCCCCGGCGGCCGTCCTCGAACCCGAGGTCCTTCCACGAAAGTCCCGACTTCCGCGCCATCGCCACCAGTGCGGCCGTCGCAACGGTCGAAGTCACTGGGCCCAGGCGGGGGGCGATCTTGTTGTTCATGATGTTGGCGGCGGCGAGGATGGCGATCGAGCGGAGCAACACCCTTGCAGGTTACGTCGCCGTCCTCCACCGCGCCGCCCGAGCCGGGCCGGGCGGTGGGGTGCGTGAGGCGTTATGAGGCGGCGGGGCGGCGCCAGCCTTGGGGGAAGCGGGTGCGGCGGCGTTCTTCCGGGGTGAGGCCGCCCCAGATGCCCTCCGACTCGCCCGCTCGTAAAGCGTACGCGCGGCACTCGTCGATGACCTGGCAGCCGGCGCAGACCGCCTTGGCCCGCGCCTCCTGCAACGGGGAGGGGGCGAGTGGGAAGAAGAGGTCAGGGTCGCTGGATCTGCACGCCCCCCGGCGCAGCCAGCCGATCTCCTCCAGTGGCATGGACCCAAGGTAGGGCGTAGTCATGATCAGACACATCATCCTCAGGGTTGACATGGGAATACATCTGCTGGGCCCCCTCGCCCTCAGCAGGCCGTCACGCCTCTGGAGTATCCCAGGAGGAAGGACTGCTGACGCTGCTCGGCGGTGCCGTGGGCGGATGGGTTCAGCCAGTCGTCGGTGGGGTCTCCAGCGGCCTCGAGGCTGGTGATGAGCTCGTTCTCGTCGCCGGGTTCTGCGGTGAGCGCGCCCGAGCGGACCAGGGCCGCCAGGGTGCCGCCCGCGTAGCAGTCGGCCTGGAGTTCGGCTTGCACGTTGAGCTGGAAACTGGCCTGGAGCTGGGCCTGCACGGCGTGCCCGAACTCATGCGGAATGATCACATAGACGGATCCGTCCCCCATCTCACTCCACAACGACTCCATCCAGGTCCGGTCGTAGGCGATGAAATGCCCGGCCGAACAGTAGAAGGCGTTGTTGGGCGCCGCGGGCTCACCGCCGCAGTTGGGGCCGGAGCCGCCCGAGTAGGGGATGAAGTCGTTGATCGGCCGATAGACGCGGCCGAGCTGGCTGAACTGCTGCTTCCAGAACTCCTCCGACAGTGAACGAGCCGTCCGCACGTCCTCCTCGAACGAGTCGGCTCCTTCGTTGTCCATGGAACGCGGCCCGGTCAGGCCGCAGGCGCTGACGAACATGACCAACGCGAAAATCAGGATGCGACGGCTCATGGGGCATCGTCGCACCTTCTCCCGGTATTTGCGGCGGTCTTCCCGGCTGAAGACAACGACTGGCACGTCCCTGCCCATATCAGGAAATGTCGCACGCCAACCCGACTTGCACCAGCCCGGGGGAGATGCCGGTATGCGGCTTGGTGGCTTTTGCGGGTTGCGGTTTCACGGTCTCCGGGAGGGCCGGGGCTTGGGGATGGGAGAGAGGAGACGGGATGAAAGGAGGGGGATTGAAGAATTGTTACGTTGTGGGTAGTGATGACCACGGAATGGGTTCACAATGCGTGCCGTAACGGTGGTAAGCCACTGAAGGGCTCAGCAAGCGTGTTCCTGGAAGGTCCTCAGCCAACGTGCGGCGGGTGGCGGCCGGCCACGGCGGAGCCGTACAGGATGGGGGTTTCCTAACCGGATGGGAACATCCACAGTCATCCACAACCCCAGCCACAGATCGCGAAGTTAGGCTGCTGGGATGCGCGTACTGATCACTGGTGGGGCGGGGTACATCGGGAGCACGGTCGCCTCGGCGTGCCTGGATGCGGGGATCTCGCCCGTGATTCTCGACAGTCTCGTCACCGGGCGGCGGGAGTTCGCCCAGGGGCGGGTCTTCTATGAGGGGGATATCAGCGATGGGGCGCTGATAGACAAGATATTTGCGGAAAATCCGGATATCGAGGCTGTCGTTCACTGCGCGGCGCTCATCGTCGTGCCCGATTCCGTCGCCGACCCCATCGGTTACTACCGTGCGAACGTCGCCAAGAGCCTCGAGTTCGTCGATCACCTGATCCGCAACGGATGCACCCGGATGATCTTCAGCTCCTCCGCGTCGATCTACCAGGCGGGCGAGGACCACACGGTGGACGAGGAATCTCCGCTCGACCCCCAGAGCCCGTACGCGCGCACCAAGGCGGTCTGCGAGGCCATGTTCGCCGACATCGCCGCGGGCAGCCCCGTCAAGATCCTCTCACTGCGCTATTTCAACCCGATCGGCGCCGACCCTCAGATGCGCACCGGCCTGCAGTTGCGCCGTCCCAGCCACGCCCTGGGCAAGATGATCGAGGCGCACGAGGACCGCGTCCCCTTCCGCATCACCGGCACCCACTACCCGACCCGCGACGGCACGGGCATCCGCGACTACGTGCACGTCTGGGACCTGGCGACCGCCCACGTGGCCGCCCTGCGACGGTTCGACGACCTGGACGCCGGCGTGATCAACCTGGGCACCGGGGCGGGCACTACCGTTCGGGAACTGGCAGATGCGTTCAACCGCGTCGTCGACCGTCCGATCGAGGTCGTCGAGGCCCCTCCGCGCCCCGGCGACGTGGCCGGCGCCTTCACGCGCAGCGATCGGGCCGAGCGGCTGCTGGGCTGGCGGGCCCGTTACTCGATCGAGGAAGGCATCAGGCACTCGCTGGAGTGGGCCGACGTGCGAGGGAGCAGGCTCGGCGAAAGCTGAAAGAGCTCGGCCCTGACTGGGGGAGATGGCGCTGTCCAGGGACAGCGCCATCTCAAAAGGCGCGCCTAGTGGCGCAGCGAGGCGAGAGCCTCGTTCGGGAGTTCCTGGATCTCCTCCTGCAACGCGGGGCCGAGGTCCTTGATGTCGATCACCTGCTCCTCGGCAGGAGCCTTGATCGTCACCTTGAAGCCCCACGCGCTGTACCGGCTGTCAGCAGTCCTCTGCAGCAAGTCGCGCTTGCCGAGCTTGATCTCCTGATCGGTGCGGAACCCGCTGGGCAGCCCCGCGGAGTCGAGGCTCAGCCGGTAGTCGAACGCGGAGGTACTGGGTGTCTTCTTCGACTGCTTGCGGGTGATGGTGCCCTGGTAGACGCCGTTCTTGACGGACTTGGCCTTGGTGATCAAGCTCTTCAGCCCGGCGGGCTGGAAGACGTCAACGGGGTGATTGGACGCGTAAAGCTTGCCAGGCTGATCGAGGCGCACCCACTTCTTGCCTTCGGGCAGGTCCTGCGTCGTCAGCATGTTGCTCTGGATGTAGGCAGCCTTACCGACGATGATGACGCGGGTGCTGGCCATCTTCTTGCCCTCGCCGGTACGGATCTGCTGGGTCACGTCCGCGGCCACGATCCCCGACGCGCCGAACTCGAAGACGCTGTTGAGCTGGCTGGAGCTGAACTTCTTGCCCTTGATCCCAGTCCGCAGGTTGTCGGACACCTTCACGCCGCGCCCGGCGACGAACTGGCTCTTCAGGGCCTTGACCGGGTCGGGAGCGGCCACCGGCTTGGCCTGGGCCGCAACGGGCGACGCCGTCGGGGTGGGGGTGGGCGCCGCCTGCGCGGGCGAGGCGCTGACGAGAGCCGCGGCCGCTGCTGCGGCTGCCAGAAGTCGCTTCATGTGCATCCTTTTGAGACATGGAGAGAGCCCTCTCCCCAAAGAGGGAGGAGAGGGCTGCCAATAGGTGGTCGCCCGGTTCGGCAGGTCTCCCTGCCCGGAACTCCGCGCTCGCGGATTTCCGTCCGAGCGGATGTCCGGGCAGGTTCCGATGCCGGCAGGGCGTTTCGTGTCGGCAGGTCAGCCGGGTGGAAGCGGTTCGTGGGCGGCTGCTCGCGGTCAGCCTTCCACGTGCGACCCCCGTCGCCCGGCTACCGTGCCCGAACCGCGGTGCCTGGTTCTAGTTGCCCGATGAGAGCGAGTCGAGGGCGCTGTTCGGGAGCTCCTGCGGAATTTCGCTGTCCTCAGGGACGCTGTCGACGTCGGCCCAGAGGCTCTTCGCCGGAGCCTTGATCTTGACCTTGGCGCCCCAGCCGCTGAACCGGGTTGTCGTGCTGGACTGGGCCTTGCCCAGAACGCCGAAGTCGAGGCCCCAGTCGGACTTGAGGGTGGTGACCAGGCCCTTGGAGTTCACGGCGAGGGCGTAGTCAATCTTGATCTTGCCGAGCGTGCCGGTGAGCTTCTGGCCGTAGGCCTTGGCCAGGTCGCTGTAGGTCAGCGAGCCCTTGTAGACGCCGCCCTTGGCGCCCTTGGCGCGCGAGATCAGCGTCTGGAGCACCTTCGGCCGGGTGATGTCGATGACCTGGTTGTAGGTGGCGCCGCTCGCCGTTCCGCGGTAGCGCACCCACTTCTTGCCCTCGGGCAGGTCCTCGGTGTACAGCCCGCCCTGGACGTAGCTGTAGCCGCCGACCGTGATGGCGCGCTGCGGGGAGAGCAGCGACTCCATGCTCTTGGAGGACGCCTTGCTGCGGACGTCCGAGGCGACGACCCCCGACTTGCCGAACTCGATGATCGCGCTCGACTTGGAGGTGCCGAGGCTCTTGCCGTTCGACGACATGCTGCTCGTCTCGGAGATCTTCACCCCGTGCCCCGAGACGAACTGCTTCTTCAGCGCCTTCACCGGATTCACCGGCGCTGCCTGAGCGGGCGCGGCCTGAGCGGGTGCGGCGGTCACGAGCGCAGCCGCCGTGGTTAACGCCAGTCCCGCGAGAATTCGCTTCATACGATTCCTTCGATTCCAAAAGGAGGGGAGCAGAAGCCTGCCAATAGAAGATCACGACCATATATCGGAGATCCGGACGTACGTCGCCGAAACCGTGCAATTGTTGTGCAGAGGCAGTCGTGGAGAAGTGAGATGACCGTCACATAGCGGGAGAACCATGACCCGATGACCTGGGCAGGTCAAGCTTGGGGCTAGGCTTCACTGGCGGAAACGCCCGGCACGCACGCCTGAGCGTAGGAGCTCGCCGTGAGAGAGCGAGGCACGATGCCAACGAGCGGTGAGCGGACGCGACCGTCAGCGCAGTTGCCCGGGCCGTCGAACATCAGTCGGATAAGCAAGGACGGACCCTCGTGGACCTGTTCGAACATCAGGCGAAGGAACTCTTCGCTGACTACGGCATCCCGGTGCCACGCGGCATCGTCGCCCACACCGTGGAGGAGGTGCGGTCGGCCGCCGATGAGCTGACCGGCCGCGTCGTCGTCAAGGCCCAGGTCAAGACCGGTGGCCGGGGCAAGGCCGGCGGCGTGAAGGTGGCCGACGACGCCGCCGACGCCGTCACCAAGGCCGAAGCCATCCTGGGCATGGACATCAAGGGCCACACGGTCCACAAGGTGCTCGTGGAGGAGGCCAGCGCGATCGCGGAGGAGTACTACTTCTCCTTCCTGCTCGACCGCGCGAACCGTACTTTCCTCGCCATCTGCTCCGCCGCGGGCGGCATGGACATCGAAGAGGTCGCCCACACCTCTCCCGAGAAGGTCGCCAAGGTGCCGGTCTCGGCACTGGACGGCATCGACCGCGCCACGGCCCGCGAGATCGCGCTGGCCGGCGGTCTGCCCGAGAAGGCGCTCGACGGCGCCGCCGAGCTCATCGAGAAGCTCTGGTGCTGCTTCGTCGACGAGGACGCCACGCTCGTCGAGGTCAACCCGATGATCCTGTCGGCCGACGGCCAGGTGAAGGCCCTCGACGGCAAGGTCACGCTCGACGACAACGCCGCCTTCCGCCAGGCCGACCACGAGGCGCTCGCCGACAAGGCGGCCGAGGACCCGCTCGAGGCCAAGGCCAAGGAGAAGGACCTCAACTACGTCAAGCTCGACGGCGACGTCGGCATCATCGGCAACGGCGCCGGCCTGGTCATGTCCACGCTCGACGTGGTCGCCTACGCCGGTGAGGCATTCCCCGCCAAGCCGTCGCCCGCCAACTTCCTCGACATCGGCGGCGGCGCCTCCGCCGAGGTCATGGCCGCGGGCCTGGAGATCATCCTCTCCGACCCCAGCGTCAAGTCGATCTTCGTGAACGTCTTCGGCGGCATCACCGCCTGCGACGCCGTCGCCAACGGCATCGTCTCGGCGTTCAAGCTGCTGGAGAGCCGCGGCGAGGCCGTCACCCACCCGCTGGTGGTCCGCCTCGACGGCAACAACGCCCAGCTCGGGCGACAGATCCTGGCCGACGCCGCGCTCCCGCGCGTCGAGCTGGTAGACACGATGGACGAAGCGGCCAAGCGCGCCGCCGAGCTCGCTGCGGTAGGTGCGTGACATGGCCATCTGGTTGACTGAGAACAGCAAGATCATCGTCCAGGGCATGACGGGCGGCGAGGGCACCAAGCACACCCGCCGCATGCTCGCCTCCGGCGCCCGCGTGGTCGGCGGCGTCAACGCCCGCAAGGCCGGCACGACGCACGAGGGCCTGCCCGTGTTCGGGACGGTCAAGGAGGCCATGGCGCAGACCGGGGCCGACGTGTCGGTCGTGTTCGTGCCGCCGGCGTTCACCAAGGACGCCGTCAAGGAGGCCATCGACGCCGAGATGCCGCTCGTCGTGGTCATCACCGAGGGCGTGCCGGTGCACGACTCCACGGAGTTCTGGGCGTATGCGGTGGCCAAGGGCAACAAGACCCGCATCATCGGCCCCAACTGCCCCGGCATCGCCTCCCCCGGCGCCTCCAACGCGGGCATCATCCCCGCCGACATCACCACCGCCGGCCGCATCGGCCTGGTCTCGAAGTCGGGCACGCTCACCTACCAGCTCATGTATGAGCTGCGCGACTTCGGCTTCTCGACCGCGGTCGGCATCGGCGGCGACCCTGTCATCGGCACCACGCACATCGACGCGCTCCAGGCCTTCCAGGAGGACCCGGGCACCGACGCGATCGTCATGATCGGCGAGATCGGCGGCGACGCGGAAGAGCGGGCCGCCGCCTACATCGAGCAGCACGTCACCAAGCCGGTCGTGGCCTACGTGGCCGGGTTCACCGCGCCTGAGGGCAAGACGATGGGGCACGCGGGCGCCATCGTGTCCGGCTCGGCCGGCACCGCCCAGGCCAAGAAGGAAGCCCTGGAGAAGGTGGGGGTCCGCGTGGGCAAGACGCCTTCGGAAACGGCCCGCCTGATGCGCGAGATCATGCAGTCCCGCTGACCAGCCATCCCTGAAAAGCCCCATGTGGTCCCTTCCGACCACATGGGGCTGGGGCGGGTCAACGGTTTTGACCACGGACGTGGCCAACAGGACGTCGTAACGGCGGCGCGCCACTGACCGGGTCAGAAAGCGTCTCCCTGGACAGAGGCCGGCCCAGGTCGGCGTTTGGGGCAACTACGGCGGAGCCGTACAGGATGAAAAGAAAGACGGCGCCGCGAAAAGAGTCGGGCCGCGCGGCGCGTCAACCAAGCGCGGGTTGGGAAAGCTTGAGAAAATCGCTACCGTGACGGCGATCCTCGACCAGTTGCGCACTGCCCCCAGGTCCGTGCTCGGCAAGCTCCCCGGGGCTTCGAGCGACGACGACGAGACCAGGCGGCCGCTGCCCGTGTCGGGGATGCTGGCCGCCGCCGCCACGCTCGGCGTCGGGCTCGCCGCACTCACCACGCTCACGCTGGTCGGCTGGATCGCCGCGCCGCGCGGCACGCTGGGAAGCGGGTTGCCGGGTGTGTTCCGTACGGCGGCGCAGCTCTGGCTGGCCGCGCACCACGCCGGGTTCGCGATGCCCGGCGGCCGGGTCGGGCTGCTGCCCCTCGGTCTCACGATCCTGCCCGCGATGCTGCTCTATCGGGCCGGGCGGTGGATGGCCCGCGACGCCGACCTGCGGCTCCGGCTGCCCGAGCGGCTGCCCAAGAACAGTCCGCGTGAGAAGGCCCAGGCCCGCCGGCGCGCGCAGCTCGTCCTGGTGGCGCAGGCCGGGGTGTCGCTGGCGGCCCCGTATGCGCTGCTCGCCGGGCTGATCGCGCTCGTCGCGCGCAACGAGATCACCCAGCCGTTCATCGGTGAGGCGCTGCTCAGTCACTTCGTGCTGGCGTTCCTGGCGGGTGCGCTGGCCACGGCGCGGATGATCGGGCCGTGGCGGGTGATGCTGCGGCTGCTGCCCGAACGCGTGCGCGCCCTCACCGTCGGCACGGCCGTCGGCACCGCGGTGCTGCTCGTGGCCGGGCTGGTGCTGGTGCTGGTAGCCGTCGCGCTGAACTTCGAGCAGGTCAGGGAGCTGTCCGGCGTACTGTCGCCCGGGTTCGTGGGCGGCGTGCTGCTGTTGCTACTGCAACTGCTCTATCTGCTGAACGTCGTCATCTGGGCCTCCTCCTACATCGCGGGCCCCGGGTTCGCGATCGGCGCCGACACTCTGGTCGCGCCCACGGGCGTGCAACTCGGCACGGTGCCCAGCCTGCCGCTGCTGGGGGCGCTGCCGGAGAGCGGGCCGGTCCCGGTGTGGATGATGGCGGTGATCGCGCTGCCGTTCGCGGCGGGGGCCGTGGCGGGCGTGATGGTGGCCAGGATCTCGCCGTCGCCGTCGTATGAGGCGGCGCCGCTGTGGGGGTTCCTGACCGGGGTGTCCACCGGGCTCGTGGCGGGGGTGCTGGCGGCGCTGTCCGGTGGGCCCATCGGCGGCGGGCGGCTGGCCGCGATCGGGCCGTCGCCCTGGGAGGTGGCGCTGTCGGTCGCGCTCGAGGTCGGTGTGGCCGCGGGCATCTCCGCGGGCGTGACCAACCTGCTGCTGCTCAACAAGCGCGCCCGAGTGCCCCTGGACAAGGCTGCCGCCCCGGTACGCAAGGCGGGCGCGGCGATCGCCAAGGCGGCGAGCAGGGTGGGGCTGGCCGAGTCCGACCCGCGCCCGCTGCCCGGCCACTGGATGGACGCCACCGAGGCCGACACCCAGGAGATCCCGGTCATCAGGGACGACTGGCAGGACGAGCACGCCTCGGCCGAGGCGGAGACGCTGGCGCAGGCCCGTCCGCGTCCGCCGGAGCCGGCGGCGCGACCGCCGCGTAAGGACATCGTGGACGAATCCGACGACCGCGGCGGCCACGTCATCTACGTCGACCCGTACGCCTGGGATCGGGACTGAGGGCGCCTGGCACCGACCTCGACGGGGTGCGGCGCGGCCGGTGAATGGGCTAGGGCTGCATGGTTCCGAGCATTTCGAGCACGTCGGCGGGCAGCTTGCGTTCCGCCAAGTTCCTGAACTGGGTGAAACACTCACCCTGCGACGAAACCGTACCGGCCCCCTTCATGCACTCCTGATAGGCCGAATACTCGTCCATCAGGTAAAGCTGCATGGCCGTGGCCATCCCGGACAGCAGCAGCGCGACCGAGGAGACGACGATCCCGCCCACGGCCACACCCGTGGGCTTGCTCGCACTTTTGAGCTGTGGCAGCGCCCGGATGCCCGCCACGAGCGCGAACAGCGCCATGACCAGGCCGGCGAGCGGCAACATGAACGTCATGGCCAGCGCTGCGATCGACAACCAGATCGCTCGGCGGCCCGCCGAATCGGCGGGTTGCTGGCCTGCCGGTGCCTGCACCGGTGTCGACACCTGACCTCCTCTGCGTCGCCGGGCAAGGAACGGATACCCTTGTCACCCCCACCCTGTTTCCTCTTTGGAGAGTGCGCGTGTCTAAGGCTGGGCGGCTTGTCGTCCTCGTCTCCGGCTCTGGAACCAACCTACAGGCCCTGCTGGACGCTTCTGCCGACCCTTCATACGGGGCTCGTGTGGTAGCGGTCGGCGCGGACAGGGATGGTATCGAGGGGCTGGTCAGGGCTGCGCGGGTACAAATCCCGACATTTGTTGAAAAATTGGGCGATTATGCGACGCGGGCGGAGTGGGATGACGCCATCGCGGCCAAGATCGCAGCGTACGAGCCCGACCTGGTCGTGTCGGCCGGCTTCATGAAAATTTTGGGCGCGCCCACGCTCGACGCCTTCCCCGTGCTGAACACCCACCCGGCCCTGCTGCCGTCGTTCCCCGGCGCCCACGGCGTTCGCGACGCGCTGGCCCACGGGGTCAAGGTGACCGGCTGCACGGTGATCCTGGCCGACGCGGGGGTCGACAGCGGGCCGATCATCGCCCAGGAAGCGGTGCCCGTACTTCCAGGAGACGACGAGGCGGTGCTGCACGAGCGCATCAAGACCGTGGAGCGCCGCCTGCTCGTCGACATCGTCGGCCGGATGGTCCGCGAGGGCTGGACGGTCAGCGGACGTACCGTCCGAATCGGCAACCAAACAGGAGGGGAATCCACGTGACTCGCATCGCCATCCGGCGCGCGCTGATCGCTGTTTACGACAAGTCCGGGCTTGAGGAGTTGGCCAGGGCTCTTGACGGCGCGGGGGTGGAGATCGTCTCGACCGGTGGTACGGCCGCGGCGATCTCGTCGTTCGGGATCCCGGTGACGAAGGTCGAGCAGCTGACCGGGTTCCCCGAGTGTCTCGACGGGCGGGTCAAGACGCTGCACCCGCGCGTGCACGCCGGGCTGCTCGCCGACGTCACCAAGCCGCACCACGTGGCCCAGCTCGACGAGCTGGAGATCGACCCGTTCCAGCTCGTCGTGGTCAACCTCTACCCGTTCCAGGAGACGGTGGCCTCGGGGGCGTCCGACGAGGAGTGCGTCGAGCAGATCGACATCGGCGGGCCCGCCATGATCCGCGGCGCCGCCAAGAACCACAACACCTGCGCCGTCGTGGTCGACCCGCGCTTCTACGGCGACGTGCGCAACGCGCTGGCCGAGGGCGGGTTCACGCTGACCGAGCGCAGGGAGCTCGCGGGCATCGCCTACGCGCACACGGCCTCGTACGACGTGGCCGTGGCGAACTGGTTCGCGGGGACGTTCGGGAACGGCGAGGAGTTCCCCGAGTTCGCGGGGGCCGCCTACCAGCGCAAGGCGACGCTGCGCTACGGCGAGAACCCGCACCAGCGCGCCGCCCTCTACACCGGCGGCACCGGCGGGCTGGCCAACGCCGAGCAGTTGCACGGCAAGGAGATGTCCTACAACAACTACCTCGACTCCGACGCCGCCTGGCGTGCCGCCTGGGACTTCAGCGAGCCCTGCGTGGCCATCATCAAGCATCAGAACCCGTGCGGCATCGCCATCGGCGCCGACGTGGCCGAGGCGCACCGCAAGGCGCACGCGTGCGACCCGGTGTCGGCGTTCGGCGGCGTGATCGCCGTCAACCGTACGGTCACGGCGGAGCTGGCCAGGCAGATCGCCGACGTGTTCACCGAGGTCGTCATCGCCCCCGACTACGAGGCGGAGGCGCTTGAGGTGCTGCGGGCCAAGAAGAACCTGCGGCTGCTGCGCTGCCCCGAGGGCCCGTCGCGTCGGACGGAGCAGCGGGAGATCGACGGCGGCCTCCTCAAGCAGACCGTCGACCGGGTGGACGCGCCCGGCGACTCGGCCGCGCAGTGGGAGCTCAAGACCGGTCAGCCCGCCTCGCCCGAGCAGCTGGCGGACCTGGAGTTCGCCTGGCGCGCCTGCCGTTCGGTGAAGTCGAACGCCATCCTCCTGGCCAGCGACGGCGCCACGGTGGGCGTGGGCATGGGCCAGGTCAACCGGGTCGACTCGTGCCGCCTGGCGGTCACCAGGGCCGGCGAGCGGGCGCCGGGCGCGGTCGCGGCCTCGGACGCGTACTTCCCGTTCCCCGACGGGGCTCAGGTACTGATCGACGCCGGGGTGCGGTTCATCGTCGAGCCGGGCGGCTCCATCCGGGACGAACTCGTCATCGAGGCCGCAGAAAAGGCCGGCATCACCCTCTACTTCACCGGCACCCGCCACTTCTTCCACTGATCGTTCCCCAAAGGGCGACATGACCAATCATGTCGCCCTTTGGGCGTTTAGCGGTGAGCACCCGCGCTCTGCGGTTACCCTGATGGCTCCCCCGCTCGCTTGGAGTACGTCTTGCTCGAACCGATCCTGCAGGCCTTCATCACCCTCAACGGCCTCGCCACCAACCCCGTCGTCCTGTTGGTGCTCGCCCTCATCGGCGCCTACCTCGGAAGCCGCGTCGTCGAGGTGATCCCGTTCACCCGCCGCATCATCGAACGCCGCGAAGCCCGCCTGGCCGAGCGCGACTAGGACCGTCTCAGAAGCCCGATCCG
The DNA here is from genome assembly GCF_042650645.1 of Nonomuraea purpurea. NCBI lineage: Bacteria > Bacillati > Actinomycetota > Actinomycetes > Streptosporangiales > Streptosporangiaceae > Nonomuraea > Nonomuraea purpurea. The sequence goes on along the minus strand of NZ_JBHSBI010000013.1, from coordinate 128,648 downwards.
GCCATGCGGGATCAGGAGTCTTCCTGAGCGACGATTTCACCAGGCCTCACCCAGGAGGATCCGGCTGAAGGTGTCCCTGGCAACGGAGGTCAACGCCCACGCGGTTTCGTGGACGGTCCCGTTCTCGCGGTCCGTACGGCGGATGAACCCCTGGCCGGCAGCGGAGCACAACTCGTACACGGTGTGACGGCATTCGCAGGTGTGCAAGATGACGCGGATGCTCTGTACCCGGTGCGCCGGCTCGTACCAGCCGAGCCTGATGGGCTGGGGCTTGAGCGGTTGGGGGTGCAGGCCGTGGAAGTCGGGGGTCTCGCCGCGCTCGGTCATCGGGTCCTTCCCTCGAAGATCTCGACGAGGCTCCTGAGTACGACGTCGACGCGAGCCAGAACCAGCGCGCGGACGTGTTCGCCATCGGACGGCAGGCGGTAGCCGTGCTTCTCCAGTACGGCCTGGACCTCGGCTGCCAGCAGGGGCGTGAATCGTAGGTCTGTGGTTGAGCTGCTCATGGTCGGACCTCCCGTGTCCGAACTATACTGCCTTCTCGATAAGGCGGCAATGATGCGACGGGTGCGGACGGGCATACCACCTGCTCGCTAAGGTGGTATGGAGTTCCTCTCCGGCGACGCTCCAGTAAAGAGGCGGGTCACATGAGTGATGGGAACAGCTGGACCGACATCTCGGCTCCGTACGTTCGGCCCCGCCCTGGCCGCTCAGACGCATGGGCGGAGGAAGCCGCTCGGCGTGGGCATGTCGGTGCGCAGCAGCTCCGCGAAGTAGCAGAAGTCCGCCCAGCGGCTGAGGTTGCGGACGCGCTCGGCATCCCCTCTGGTGAGACTGTCATCGTGCGGCGCAGGCTCGTGCTGCTCGATGAGCTCCCTGTGGAATTGGCGGACTCCTACTATCCGGCCGCCATCGCCCGAGGGACCCCATTGGCCGAAGCCCGAAAGATTCGAGGCGGCGCTGTCACGCTGCTTTCTGGGATGGGGTATGAGTCGCATCGCATTCAAGAAGATGTCCACGCGAGACCGGCGACCGAAGAGGAGCGCCAAATTCTGCAGCTCGACCCACACGAATGGGTGCTCGTTCTTGCTCGGCTGTCCATGTCTCGCGACGGTACCCCATTCGAATACAGCACCATGACTATGGTTGCGCGAGGTCGTCATTTGCGCTACGAACTCTCCATCTAGGACCGAAGGAGTGACCTTGGATAGGGATGCTGATACGCGGCCCAGGCATCTGCAGATCGCAGCCGATCTGCGAGCGCAGATCATGGCTGGTGTTCTTGCGCCTGGGGCACAGCTTCCGTCTACTCAACAATTGGTTGAGCGATATTCGACGGCGAATGCTACGGTGCAACGTGCCCTATCCGTGCTCAAAGACGAGGGCTTTCTTTATGGCAGGCCAGGAAAAGGCGTCTATGTACGTGACCGGCAGACCTTTGTTGTCGAAGTGGGCGCCTATTTGGCTCCTTCGCCGCAGGGCTACAGTTACCGTCTGCTGGAAGTTGCCGAAGTAAACGTTCCTGCGGAGGTTGCCGAGATCCTCGGCGAGGAGAGGGCAATCCTTCGCCGCCGCTTGACGCTACGCGATGGCGATCCCGTCGAGCTCACGTGGTCGTATTATCCGTTGAGCATAGCCGACGGCACCCCGCTGGCAGGGCGCGCGAAGATCCCTGGGGGTGCTCCCCGCGTGCTGGCCGACTTGGGCTACCCAGGGCGAGAGTTCACGGATCGCGTATCCACGCGGGCTCCGACGACTGAAGAGGTTGAGGGCCTGGCCCTGCCTGAAGGTGTACCAATCATTAGGCAATTCAGAGTAGTTCTCTCTCATGAGAAAAGGCCGGTCGAAGTGTCCGCAATTATCAAGGGTGGGCACTACTATGAACTCCAATACCATCAGGTGGTGGACTAGTACCGCAAAAGGGTGGTGATCATGAGCGACATGGCCCTGACACTCCGCCTCGAATTGGTGGACAAAGTAGGATCTGCCTGGCTAGAGGAAGGCGCTGGAGACGGTGCCGCGCGAGCGGTTCCTGGGAGATGCCGTATACCGGCCCGACGAGGCGCGCGGCGACCTGTGGACACCTGTCCGGCGCGTCGACACCACCGAGAGCGAATGGCTTGCCTTGGCCTACACCAACGAGTCATGGGTGACGCAGGTAGACGGAATCATGGCCGAAGACGCGACAGGAACCGTGGCCTGGTCGACGCCGGTACAGGCTCGCGGGCTGAGGTCCAACCAGTTCCCGCAGGGGGATGGAGCGTGCGTCAGCACGGGCGGGTCAATCTGTGGGACGAGGTTGAGAGGGCCATCGAGACATGGCGGGAAGCCGGCAGCCCCCACAAGTCCGATTTCGGGCTAACGGTGATGCCTGAGAGGCAATGGGTGTGGCTGGGGGAGCCTGACGGGTCTTCATGGGATCTCCCGACCTAACGCAGCAGGCCCCTGACGAGCTCGCGCGGGAGACACTCCGCGCGCACGTCAAGAGGCGCGACCAGGAGCGCCGGGCCAGGCTTATCCAGGAGTGGAAGACCGAGGGGGTCTATCCGTACTCTGCAGAGCCTGCCGAGCCTGCGCAGGCCGTCGAGCGTGAGATGTTCGACGAGGTAGCCACCAGGATCTCCCGTCGTCTGCCTGGCGTTACGCAGAGCAAGAAGACCACCTTGCGGCTCCTCCGTGAGGTCATTTCTCGTGACCCGAGCGGGCTCTATCCGGTGCTCGACGAGCTGTTCCGGCTGCCCCAATCGGAGCAGGAGGAGCTCAAACGCATCCTCCAGCGCACCAGCCTCTCCGACGTGATCAAGGCTACCGGGCAGGTCAGCGACCGACTCGACTTCCTGGCCGCATTGAAGAAACTCGTCTTCGAGCCGGAGATCAGCCGGACCGTCAGAGAACGGAGCGAGCTTCACAAGATCCTGGAGCGCGAAACGTGGATCTTCGGGGACGCCTACGCGCTGATGGTCAGCGACCAGAGCCTGGACGCCGTGCTCATTCGCCACCTCAAGGAGTTGGGCCGAGAAGCTGAGAATGGTCAACTGAATCCCGTCCGTCGCGAGGACGGGCGGACGGGCATCGTCGACCTCCTACTGGGGCGCGCTCACCGAGGGAGTTCCGGGCGGGAGCACCTTGTGGTCGAGCTCAAGGCCCCCAACGTCAAGATCGGTCAGGCGGAGGTTGCCCAGATCAAGAGTTACGCGGAGGCGATCGTCAGCGATCCTCAATTCCTCGACGCCCGCGTTTCCTGGGACTTCTGGGTTGTCTCCACAGAAATGACGGAAATCGTCAGACGTGATGCGAACGCACCGAACCGGCCACCCGGCTGTATCGCGGAATGGGCGGGAGGAGTTCGAGTCTGGGCCCGGACGTGGAGTGAGATCATCGATGACTGTGAGGATCGGCTCCATTTCTATCGGGAACGGCTGAACCACGACCCGGCCACGGAACACGCTGTGGAATACCTTCAGCGAGTTCATGGGGAGGTTATGCCTGGGGTGGTCGTCGTAAGCTGAGGTCAGCACAATCTGGTGGCTTCCTCTGTGCCGAGCCGTTAGGCATAGCAAGACCACTCGCTGCCCTCCTTGCGGGCTTCCACATCGGAGCGCTGGTGCGTTAGTTTGCATGCGAGCTGCATGTCGATCTTTATCCGGCATATCCAGACATTCCCCTCAGCTAGGGCGATAACGGAGGGAGAATTATATTGTGACTCGCAATATCCCTTCATGTCGAAAATTCCGCCGACGGGAGTTTGGCTGGCGTTGTAGCAGGTTACGCTGCGAGGGTTGGAAGAGTTGAACCTGTAGCTAAGATCGCTGTTCTTGTTCTTGTATTGCCAGTTGCAGGCCGCTGTTAGGTCTATCAGGGAAGAGCAGGTCTCTTGCTCCACCGTTCCATACTTGTAGAAATTGCAGAACGCGGAAATATCCACTCCTCCGATGCGCTTCGGGCTGTTGGCAAGTTTGAACCCCCAGTAAATTCCGCCCCCGAAGAGAGCGCACGCGAGAACGAGGGAAAGTAGAGTCCTCACCCATTTAGGGCTCTCCTTGATGCCCTTCGCCAGTTGGGCCAGGAAATCCCGTATGCTTTTAACTATTTCAAGAATTTCGGTAAACATAGCGGCCACCTCGGTTGTGCGCTACGCCTTTACTTGCCCTCGGCTGCAGAAAGCTGTCGGATCGACTCGCCAACTCGACGGTGGAGCCGCCAGCCCTGTTACTTAGGCATACACCTCACACCGGCGGTCGTCCAGATGGTGAGCGTGACTCGTTGCCGACCGCTAAGAACAGCTATTGGACAGGGCACAGGAGTATCGGGTTCTCCTTGAGCTGTCGCCGCTGCGTGGCGATTATGCACTCACGATGATCGTCGAAACCGGAATACCGGCGCCGCCAAGGCCGGCGTTCAGATGGCGAGTCAGGTGGGTGGCCGTGAGAACCTGGCTGTCGCCGTTCAGCAAGAAAATGGCAGAGGCCAATGCCGTTTGGATGGCAATTGATCATGGTCTTTGCTGCGGCCGATGGTGTGGGCAAGAGCGTGACGGTCGGTGGACCCGCGTGCCGGATGCCTTTGTTGGAGGGGCGTCGCTCACGGCAGCTGCTCCTGCGAGAGCGTTTGACGGCTCGCGGATAGGAGCGGTGGCGAGGGGCGTCACGTTGCGGAGGGCGTGGCGGAACTATTCGCATTGTTCATCGATTCGGGTGTCGTCAGGCGGTTTGGCGTGGTTTGTCGCCAGGTTAGGTCGGTTGCTTCTGCGAGGTCGACTCGGACGCCGAGGGTGCTCTGGCGGGCCTGGACTGCTCTGACGAAGGGCGTCGTCGAGGACTCGTTCGAAGAGCAGCTCCCCGGCGGCTGACACGCCGCCCCGATGACCATCGTCGTGAGCTGGAAGATGGCCGCTGTGGAAGTGATCGTGCCGTCCAGGGCTTTGTCTGCAGGGCGTCGTGGCACCATGCGTGAACCGTGCGCTGAAGGTGATCGTCTTAGGGGTATGAGAGGGAGTTGGGTCGTCGCTCTGGTGTTGGTGCTCGCGGCGTGTAGCGGCACAGGAGTTCACAATGCCGGTGAGAGCATGCCGAGTCCGGAGCAGACTGGTCGGCCAGTCCCTGAGCCGGTCTCAGCCGGACCTGCGCGGCATCCTGTCGCTGAATGGCTACGTGTGGGTGGTTTGGTGGCCCCCGGCTTGGTAGCCGTTCGCCCTCCGGTGCTGGTGGTCTACGCCGATGGCCGGGTCATCGCCGATGCCGCGCACGAGCTGCGTCTTCCATCCGCCGAGGTCAAGGTCCTGGTCGAGGCCCTGAAGCAGGATCTGGCCGGGCAACCCGCCACCGCCTCGCCCAAGCCGGGGTCGCCGAGGATCTATGACGTGCCCACCACCGTCCTCGGCGTCGCCGGCGGCAGCGGGATGCGCGAGGTGCACGTGCCGTCTCTGGATCACAGCGCAGCCCGCTACGACGCCGCGCTCGTCACCGCCCGCGACCGCCTCGCCCACCTGGCCGACCGAGTCGCCGCACAGGGCTGGAACTACTCCACCGACCGCGTACGGCTGTCCACAGAGCAGGTCACGGCCCCTGCGACGAGCGCCAAGCCCTTGCCGGAGGGTGTTCCCCTGCCACCCGAGAGACAATCGCACTCGGGGAGCAAGGACTACAAGGGCAACAAGGCACACGCGATCGCCCGGCTGATACCACGAGACGGATCCCGGCACGTCTATCGCACCTCAACCGGGAACCGCATCGCGCTCTCGTGGCGTTATCTGCTTCCTCACGAATAGGACTCCAGCTACGGACGAGCAGGTGAGCCTGCCGCCTGGGGCGCTTGATGGCGTGATTTCGGGATCGCTATTTGTCGTGGTCAGCGTGGTCCCGTAGCAGCTGTCGCGTGAGAGCACTCTTCGGGGGCCCGTGCCCTGGTGCTCGTCTCATAGTCTCTTTCCGGGGTCAGGGAGCAGAGTCCGTCCAGCCGTGGAAGACGTGGACCACGTTCAACTCGGCACTGACGATCCTGTACGGCTTCTTGAAGTCGATTGGGGCCGTTTTCAGCGACGCGTGCTGCCCCAAGGCGACGGAGATCCGCTCCCCGGAGATCACGGGCTTGGCCACCGCCGACACCTGGTCGGTCTCGTCCGCCAGGCCGGTCTTGACACTTTTCGCCGCCCACTGGACGGTCCAGGCGCCCTTCAGCCCGGTGAGCGACAGGAACGCCGTCTTGCCGCCCTGCTCGACGGCGACGGCCCAGCGGCTGCGGCTGTTCCCCTCTGAGGGTGCGGCCGACGGTATGGCACCGGCGGTGGCGAACTCGATGGTGACGCCGGTCTGGCCGCCCTTCATCGCCACGCCTAAGAGATCGGCGTACGGCAACGGCTTGCCCGCGTTCGGCCCGCCCTTGGCGTCCCCGGCCTGGTCCTTGATGGCGGCGCTCTGGAAAGCAGGCTGCGGCGGGGGCTGTGGAATGGGACACTTCACGTCCGCGCGCGTGGTCACGCTCGGTTTGACCACAGCGGTCGTCGAGCATTTCCCATCGCCTAAGCGGACCTGGAGCCGGTAACCACCCGGGGGCAACGAGAATCGGAACCCACGCTTATCCGAGCGCCGTTCGGCCACCCGCCGGTCCTTGCTGGTGAAGACCTCGATCAGGCCGGGCTGGTATCCGTCCGCGGCCGACAGCCCAGGAGAGGGGCCGCCGAGCAGGATGATGCCGCCGACGAGCAGCCCCGCAGCCGAGGCCCGGTCGCCGGAATCCGAGGACGTCTCGGGATCCGGGGATGCCTCAGGACCCTCGGAGGCCTCAGGGCGCTTGGACGTGTCGGGGGTCGCGGGCGTGTCGGAGGGGTCGCCGTCCTTCCTGTGCGGCAGGGGCTCCGGCAACGTTTCCGCCACGGCGGATGGCTCGGTTACGCCGTTTTGCGGCTGACTCGCCGACGAGCGCGGCGGATCGTCCGGCACCAGGCTCCAGGACATTGTCGCCACGACCGCCACCGCGGCGAGCCCGCCTCCCACAGTCAGCGCCCGGCGCCTGGCCCGAGGCGCACTCTTCGCCCCGGTGCCCGAGCTCCGGATGGGTTCTCCCGCGGGATCCCGGCTCGCAGCGGTACCCGAACTCCCACCGGCTCCGATGGCCACCCTGCCACCAGCTCTGCCGCTCTCGTCCGATGGTGCAGTGCTGCCGCCGGCGGAGGCGGTCTCCTCGCCGGCGACCGTGGACTCTCCTTCGGTGAGCTCGGCGCTCGTGCCGGCGGCCGAGGAGCCGTTCGGGACATCATGGGACACCACCTGCGAGTCTGCCAGAGGAGTTCCCGCATCCAGTCCGTCCACGAGTGCGCGGGCGGCCAAGGCCAGGGCAGCGGCGCTCGGCCAGCGATTCGCCGGGTCCTTGGCCAGCGCCCGCATGACGAGCTCGCCAACGGCGGCAGGGACGTCCTTGGGCAGCGGCGGCGGCATCTCGTGCATGTGCTTGAGCGCGATCGCGATCGCGCTCTCGCCGTCGAAAGGCGCCCGCCCCGCCAGGCATTCGTACGCGACCACCCCCAGCGCGTACACGTCCATCGCCGGGGTGGGCGGGGCGCCCTCGGCCTGTTCGGGGGCGCAGTAGATGGCGGTGCCCAGCACGATGCCCGTGGCGGTCAGCCGGTGCCCCTCGGTCGTTCTGGCGATGCCGAAATCGGTCAGCACGACCGTTCCGTCCGGCCGGATCATGAGGTTGCCGGGTTTGACGTCCCGGTGCACCACCGCGGCCTCATGCGCGGCCTGGAGCGCCTCGGCGGCCTGCGCTACGAGGTCCATCGTCGCCCCGGCAGGGACCCGTCCCCGGCGGGACAGCAACAGGTGGAGAGGCTCGCCGTCGAGGTACTGCATCACCAGGTATGGCGTACGCCGACCGGGCATCTCGTCGATCCCGTAGTCGAACACGGCCACCACACCGGGGTGGTCGATGGTGGCCATCGAGCGGGCCTCGGCATGGAACCGGGCCGCGAACTCAGGGTCGCCGCTCAGCGCCGACCGTACCGTCTTCACCGCGACGACGCGGTCGAGCAGCGTGTCCTGGGCGCGCCAGACCTCGCCGTGGCCCCCGGCTCCCAGCCGTGACAGCAGGCGATAGCGGCCCGCCAGCGCCGTGTCCGGACCGATCACGTCTGCCCCGCCCTTCACTCCGATATCGAGAGCCCGTTTCACTAAAGACGTCCGAAACGAGCAACAGGTTCGGAGTTCCGCGTGTTTCTGAACCACCAAGTACTACGGCAAGGCGATCGGCGCGCGACGTGCCCGCGCGGCAGGATCTTGGGGCTCTTCCTGCCCTTCATCGACGATCAGGTCAGCACCGGGCAGGGGTCGGCCGCTCCCGGAATTCCCTGGGGCTGACGGGCCGAAACGGGGATCTGGCGTCAGCGCAGTGGGCGGTGTTGGAGCGTCACGGGTGCGTGGTCTTTCGGTGGAACTTCTCTGTTGGAGCTCGACGTTGAGGGGATCATGCGTTGGGGATGGTTCGGTTCGGGATTGCTTCTGGCTGGTTTGTCGGCGGCCGGGTTGGGCTACGCGCTGCGCTGGTCGGTGTTCGACGAGCCGTGGGAACCCGCGGGCATCGGGCTGCTGCTGACGCTCGGCCTGCTGGTCCTGCTCGTGGTCAGGCTGGTGAAGCTGCCCCGCGAATCGGACGGTTCCGAGTGGAGCGTGGGCTGGGCGTTTCACCCGCAGGGGTCGGTTCGCGCGTGGGCTGGCATGGGCGCGGTGGTCACGGGTGTGTTCGCCTTGTACGGCCTGGTGCGCGTGTTCCGGACGTTTGCCGGAGGGCTGCCCGAGCTCGGTGAGGTCCTGTTCGGCGTGGGCATGACGCTTATGACGGCCGGGCTCGTCCTGCTGGCGAAGATCGAGAACGACCTCGCCAGGCCGTCGTTCAGGGACATAGGCGCGGGAGTGGCCGTTGCGCTGGCGCCGCTGCTGGCGGGTTCCCTGGCTGTCGAGATCCTGCCGGTCGAGGCCGTCACCGCCGCCAGGCCCGCCGAGGTGGCGGTGCCCGCGACGGTGAGCAAGGTGGCCTGGCAGTGGAAGAGGCCGGACGGCGCCCCCACCGGAGGGACGGCCGTCGCGGGCGGACATGTGATCACGGTGATCGGGGACGGAGTCGCGGCGCTGGACCCCCGGACGGGTCGGGAACGCTGGCATTACCGCAGGCCGGGGGCAGAGGCGCACTTGCAGGTCACTCCTGATCGCGCCACGGTGGTTCTGACGCTGGTCGTGCGCAAAGGGGCGCAGGAGAGCACGAGCCGGATGGCGGTGCTGGACGCGTATACCGGCCGGGTTCGCTTCGAGTACGCCGGGGAGCGAGGCTGGAGGTACATCGGGGAGAACCGCTGGAGGGACGAGCGCACCGTTTTGACGTCGTCCGGCTACGCGACGAGCGACGACGCCGGGAGGCTGAAGAGCTGGGACCTGTCAGGCGCCGGCGAGCCCGCATGGGAGTACACCATGCCCAAAGGCTGCCGCCCCGCCTTCGAGCTGATCAACTCATCGTCCGTGGCGCTGCGCGACGTGATCGCCGTCGTGGCTCGCTGCTCGGGCGTCGTCGTCGTGATCGGCCTGAACTCCGCGAGCGGCGCCGAGAAGTGGAGATATGAGTACAAAATGGCCGACCGTTCGTCCTCGATCCACGCCACCGCATCGAACGATCGCAGCGCCATGAAGCTGCTTGTCGGCCCCACCGAGTCAGGGGCGTTCTCCGGCAAGACGGTGGAGAAAGACGTGATTCTCGAGCAGGGGTCGGGGAAGGTCCTGTCCGACGAACGCCGACGCAGCTTCCTGGTGCCGCACTTCACCACCGAGGGTTATCTGAACCGGCCGGCGTACGACGGGGGGCGTGGGGAGTACCAGTGGCAGCCGTACGACGGCAGCGAGCCGAAAGCCGCCTCCATGGCGGCGGGCAGCCTTGACGACTACACGCCGCCGGCGAGTTACATCGTGCTGAAGGACGGTGTGGTCGCGGCGGAGGTGTCGGCGACCACCCGCACCGCTGTGACCGTGACGACACACGTCGCCCGCTGGGGCACGACCAGCGCCACGAACATCTCGTTCGACCTGAACGCCCCAGAGAGCGAGGGGCGCGGTCCGATGCTGTTGCTGCCTGCGGCCGGGGCAGTCGTGTTCGGCTACGGCGGGAGCAACACACTCGTGGGCCTCGTCTGACCACCCACCCCGGAACTCGGCGGGCGGACGGTGTCCCGGCTACCCGTTCGCGGGCCATCATCCCCGATCGATGTGCGCCTATCACCTGGAGAACGTCGCCGATCCGCGCAGCCGCCTGACCTTGTTACTTAGCCCTTGCGCTAACTATTGCGAGGCCACCATACTTAACCGCATGGCACAGTATCCGGCGCAGCTCGACGGGGTGTTCATCGCCCTCGCCGACCCGACCCGGCGCGCCGTCGTCCGGCGCCTCGGCCATGGGCCCACGAGCGTCGGCGACCTCGCCCGCGAGTTCCCGATGACCCTCCCCTCGTTCATGAAGCATGTGCGGACGCTCGAATCGAACGGGCTCATCCGCACGGTCAAGTCCGGCCGGGTGCGCACCTGCGTGCTCAACCGCGAGCGGCTCGCCTTGGTCGACGACTGGCTCGCCGAGCAGCGACAGATCTGGACGGAACGCACCGACCGCCTCGAACAGTTCGTCACCGGCACAGAGGAGAACAGACAGTGAATCCCGATCTCGACCTTGGTCTGGAGCGGCTCATCCGCGCCCCGCGCGCGACCGTGTGGAGGGCCTGGACGGACCCGTCCCGGCTTGAGCAGTGGTGGATCCCAGCTCCGTTCCGCTGCCGGGTGGACAGCCTGGACTTGCGGCCCGGCGGGGCGTTCGTGACGCGGATGAGCGACGACGGGGCCGAGTTCGTCCCGCACCTGGACGCGTGCTTTCTCGCCGTGGACGAGCTTGAGCGGATCGTGTTCACCAACGCGATCGACAGCGCGTGGCGTCCCGCGAGCCCCGCCCCGGTCGCTATGACCGCCACGATCACGCTGAACGATCATCCGGACGGCACCGACTACCGGATCGTCGTCCGGCACGGCGACCCGGAGGCCCGCGCTCATCACGAGAAGCTCGGTTTCACCGAGGGCTGGGGGACGGTCGTCGCCCAGCTGGCCGCATTCGCCGAGGGCATTCGATGAAGATCACTCTCACCGAGTTCCTCACGCTCGACGGGGTCAGCCAGGGACCGGGCTCGCCGGATGAGGACACCAGCGACGGGTTCACCCGTGGCGGCTGGCTCGTCCCCTACATGGACGGGACGTTCGTCCAGCGCGCCTCCGACTGGCTCGACCTCGCCGACGGCCTGCTGCTCGGACGGCGAACCTACGAGGCGTTCGCACGCGATTGGCCGAAGATCACCGACCCGGCCGACCCGTTCACCGAACGGATGAACACCCTGCCGAAGTACGTCGTGACGAACACCCTCGCCGAAGGAACCTGGAACCCCACGATCGTCCTCAAGGGCGACCCGGTCCACGCGGTCACCGAACTCAAGGCACAGCCAGGCCGGGAACTCCAGATCCACGGCAGCGCCCGCCTCGGCGACTCGCTGCTGTCGGCGGGCCTGATCGACACGCTCCGCCTCGTGGTCGCCCCCGCCGTCATCCGGACCGGCCGACGACTACTGACCGGCACAGGCACCCCGTCCGGCCTCCGCCTGCTCCACCACGAGGCCACGCCGAACGGCCTGCTGCTCCTGGAGTACGAGGTGACCGGCCAAGCCCGCCAAGGCGCATACGAGGGCGTCACCGCCTTCACATGAGCAGCGCTGTCCCAGAAACATTGTTCATGAGCGACGATTTCATCCCGTGGTGGAAGTCTTCACATTCGACCATCCTTAACGATCTGATGCGAGGGCTCCTGTGACTTACGACAAAAGGCCGTCCGACATGACCGATCCGGAACCGAGGGGCGGTCGCTCGGCCGGCCTCTGGCCGCTGGTGCACGCCGAGCGCGCGGCCCTGGCGGCCGACCTGGCGGATCTGACCGACGAGCAGTGGGCCACGCCGTCGTTGTGCACCGGGTTGACCGTGCGCGAGGTGCTGGCGCACCTCACCTCGGGGGCGAGCCTCAACGGCGTGCGGTGGCTGGCGGGTGTGATCCGCTGCCGGTTCGACTTCGACAAGCAGGTCGCCATGCGGCTGGCCGAACAACTGGGCGCGACGGCAGCCGAGACTCATGACAGGTTCCGCCGCGTCATCACCAGCACCACCAAACCACCTCTCCCGGTCATGGCGATGCTGGGCGAAACGATCGTGCATGCCGAGGACATCCGGCGACCGCTGGGCATTCGCCGCGACTACCCGATCGAGACCCTCACCCGGGTGGCCGAGTACTACCAGGGGTCGGACCTCGTCGTCGCCGCCAAGAGACGGATCGCCGGCCTGCGACTCGTCGCCGACGACGGCCCCTTCACCACTGGCTCAGGGCCGCTGGTGTCCGGCGCCACCCTGGCACTGGTGATGGCAACGACCGGGCGCTCGGCGTACTGCGATGAACTTGACGGCGACGGCGTCGAAATCCTGCGCGATCGGCGAGACATGACGTGACCCCTGAGTTTAGAAGCCCTCTGGAGCTCCAACTTCGAGCCGCGTCAGCGTGGCCCGGAGGGGCGCGGCGGAGTGCCCGCGTTGTCCCTCCGTCCGGGTGTCGTCAGGTGGTGGGCGTGGGTTGTCGCCAGGCCAGGTTGGCTGCGCCCGCGAGGCTGGCTCGGACGCCGAGGGTGCTCTGGCGGACCTGGACCCTCCTGACGAAGGGGAGGCCGGCCACGTCGTCGAGGGCGTGTTCCAAGGGGTCGAAGAGGAGCTTGCCGGCGGCTGACACGCCGCCTCCGACGACCACCGTCGTGAGCTCGACGATGGCCGCGGTGGAGGCGATCATGCCGGCCAGGGCTCTGGCGCCGCGTTCGAACGCTGCCACCGCAATCAGGTCTCCTGCTGCGGCGTCCTGGGCGAGTATCCGTGCGTCCGCTTGGGCGGATCCGGGTGACCAGCCGTTCTCCAGGGCCCAGCGGACCAGGTTCGGGCCGCTGGAGTAGCGTTCGACGCAGCCTCGGCCGCCGCATTCGCAACGTTCGCCGTTGGGGTCGATGCTCATGTGCCCCACGTGTCCGGCGTTGCCGGTCAGGCCCAGGAACGGGGCGCCGTTTGTCACCAGGCCGCCGCCGATGCCGGTGGACACGACGATCCCGAGCAGCGACTCGCTGCCCCGGCCCGCTCCCAGCCAATGCTCCCCGAGGGCGAAGCACTGCGCGTCGCCGGCGAGCATGGTGGGCAGACCGGTGAGCTCGCGGACCTCGTCGCGCAGGGGGAAGCCGCGCCAGCTTGGCATGTTCACCGGGCTCACGGTGCCGGTCGCCAGGTCGAGCGGGCCCGCGCAGCCGATGCCGACGGCCGCGGGGGGCGGGCCGCCGTTCGTCACCTCCGCGATGAGAGCCGCCAGGGCGGACATGACGTCCGTGCGCGGTGTCGGACGGGTGGCGGAGCGCAGGGCGGAACCGGACTCGTCCACCAGGGCGGCGGCGAGCTTGGTTCCTCCGATGTCAATGGCAAGTACGCAGGTCATCAGTGTTTGTGGTGGTTGTCGGGCTGGCGGGGATCGCCAGGGTGCTCAAGGCCGGGGACGAGTCTTATCTTCTGGGCGCGTAGGTCGTCGAGCCAGCGGGCGAAGGCTCTTCGCCGTGCTGCCGCCAGAAGGTGCTGATCAGGGGCCTTCTCGGGTGGTGGTTGCCGGCCGTTCGTGGTCGGTGCCGGGACTGCTGTGGCGACGTGCCAGCCGAGGGTGTCCTCCACTGGGCCGACGAGGGTGCCGTGGGGGTGTTGGCTGAGGGCTTCGGCGATCGCGGTAGGCAGTGAGTCGAGTGTGATCGGGCCGAGGGGTTCGAGGTCGGCTGGGGTCGCTTTGCGGGCGCGGGTGGGGTCGGTGAAGAGGCGGTGGTGGACGAGGTGGTGTGAAGGGTGAGGAGATGGGCGTGGGTGTTGCCATTCCGAGGGGATCGTCACGTCGGTGGTGACGTGGTGGAACATGGCCCGGACATGGGGGCTGTTGTTGTAGGCGGCGGCGTTGATGGAGCCCAGTTCGACGGCTGCGATGCGGTCCAGCGCTGGTTCCCTCGGTGAGGGTGTGGATCGGGCGAGTTCGGTGGCCGCTGATTCGCAGGCGGCCTCCGTGAGGATGACCTGCGTCAGCCAGCGGGCGAGCTGGCGGTCCTCCGAGCTGCCCGGGGTGGGCAGGGTGGTGCGGAGGGGGCCGTTGCGTAGGTCGGAAAGGCGCTGGTCGAGGTGGGTGCGTGGGATCGGGCGGTCGTCGACCCAGCCGATGACGGTGGACGGGCTTGAGGGCGGGGGAGTCATCGGCTCACCTCCAGGCGGACGGCCGGGGCGTACTGGCAGCGGCCGAACCACATGACCTTGGCCAGCGCCCACCAATGGCCGTCTGAGGCGTCCTCGGGCACCTCCACGGGGAACGACACTTCCACCGATTCGTTCGCCGCCACGGTGAAGCCCTGGATGCTCTCCGGGAGGAGGTGCCAGGTGCCCCAGGGGGAGGCCAGCTGGGTTTCGCCGCGGATCTCGTCCGCTGTGGTGTTGGTGAGTCTCAGCACCAGGGCGGTGCTGGTGCCGGGGCGGAGGGTGAGCGTGTCGGTGAGCGCGGAGACCGACAGACCCGTGGGGCGACCTTCGGGGGATGTGGTGCCGCGGGTGGCGATGCCCAGCTCTGGAGGAGGGCCGGGGATGGGGAGTTCGGGGGTGTCGCCGAGGGCCACGGTGGTGACGTCTTCGATGAGCTGGCCCCCGGCGTGGGTGCGGGCCGCGACGAAATGGAGGGCGGTGCCGGGGGCGTCTGGAGCGGGGGTCACGGTGACAGGGAAGCGGAGGTGGCCGCCTGGGGGGACACGGAAGGCCCGTTGGGAAGGGGAGGCCGTCCAGCCTTCCGGGACTTTGACGTCCACGACGCCTTCGTGAGGGGTGTCCGTGAGGTGGGAGGAGACCACGACCTCCAGATCGAAGGGGCCCTGTGGGGAGGCGATCAGGCCGGGGGTTACGGCGATGGAGATCGGCAGGTAGCCCAGCGGGGCGGGGCCCTTGTTGTGAAGCCAGTAGCGGCTGTAGACGGGCTGAGCGTGCTCTGTCGTAGCCCCGAGTTCGGGCTGGTCCGTGGCGGTGGTTGCCGGCCCGGTCAGGTATGTGGCGATTTCGGAGCCGGTCAGGTGGATGGGGGTGCCGGGGTGTTCTTGGGTGGCGGTGGTGGGGCGTTCCAGGAGGTCTGAGGGGGTCAGGGTGTCCAGGGGGAGGACGGGGGAGTGCAGCGTGACCTGGGCGCCTAGACCGGTGGATTCGATCAGGCGGATCGTCGTGCCCGAGCCTGGGTGGGCGGCCAGGCCGTGGGCGTGGGGGTTGCCCGTGGCCTTGAGGGTGCTCAGGAGGACTTCGCGGGCGGGGGAGAGAGTCAAGAGGGAGTGGGTGCGCGGGAACAGGCCCTGCTGTGGTGTGGTGACCGTGCGCGGGAGCAGGGGGGTGATGTGTTCCTGGGCGGTTGCGGGGAGGTGAAGGGAGCGCCAGTCGCCCTCTCCGGCGACCAGGGAGTAGGAGAACTCGTGGGTCCAGTGCTGGAGCTGGAAGCCTGAGCCGTCGGGGGTGGTGCGGAGGGGCGGGTCCAGCCAGATGCCCGACGGCCAGCCCGTGCAGGAGCGCATCAGTGACAGGTGCAGGGCGCCGGAGGGGTCGACGGCGAAGCCCGGCAGGCCGTACGTGAGCAGGGCCACCGTGCGGTCGTCGAGGCGTTCCGAACCCAGGGGGCAGATCGCCTCGATCGTGGCGTCGGACAGGTCGGCCGTCAGGTCGGCGATGGAGTCGGTGACGATGAGGGCCGGCAGGGCGCGGACGTCGCGCAGGTCGGCGCTCGGCTGCCAGACCTCGGGCAGCGGGTGTTCGGCGGGGACCCAGACGCGGGTGGCGCCGGACTTCAGGGCGTCGAGGTAGGCGGGGTCGGCGCGGGAGAGCAGTTCGGCGGCCAGGGGGTTGGTGTCGGGGCCGCCCAGGATGATGCGGACGTCGGGGAGGTTGGAGTCGACGTCCAGCCACCCGTAGCGCGTGCCAGGAGCCGAGGACGTCGTGGCCGTCACGCCGACGCGGGCCAGGGCCGCCACCAGGTCGCGGGCCTTCGGGGCGTCGGCCGGCGTGGGGACCACGACCTCGGCCACGCCCAGCGCCCGGGCCCCGGCCTCTCCGAGATCGACGCGGGCCGTGCTCGACAGGCCGAACCAGGTGTTGGCCGGGTTGTCGAGCGTCCACGGGTGTTCGGCCGAGTCGACGTCGGGGAGGGCGAAGCCTCGGCCCACGACGGCTCCCGCCACGTCGGACACCGGCAGCGCGCCCTCGACCAGGGCGGGGAAGCGGACGCGGAGCAGGCGGTCGGCGCCGGTGTGGTCGAGCACGCGGGTGGTGAAGTCGATGCGGTCGGAACCGGTCAGCAGGGTGACCGTCTGCTCGTAGGTGATCTCGCCGACCTGGCCGGTGACGATCAGGCGCTCGCCGATGGGGCTCGTCCGGGCGGTGGTGGTCAGGGCCCGGGTCTCGGCCGAGCCGACGGCGTGGCCGGTCGGGATGAGGTGCCAGGGGCCCTCGCCCATGTCGGGGTGCTGGGGATATTCGTCGTACAGGCGCAGTTCGTTGCCCGTGCCGGACAGGATCTCCCTGCCTGAGATGCGGTCGAGGACCGAGATCAGGGCCCCGCCCCTGGCGGGGTCGGCCGTCACCTGCCAGCGGTCGTTCTGGATGGTGCAGGAGGAGGTGTGGGAGGTCGAGTGCCAGGCGCCGGGGGAGCCCTCGACGACGTCGTACGTGCGCCAGCCCATCGACGGGACGTCCTTCGCCAGGAAGGTGAGGGTGCCGTTCTCCACCACGGCGGGGACTTCGGCGCCATCAGGGCCGGCCAGGGTGCGGCCGGGAGGCAGCGGGACGCGGGTCAGGCCGTCGCGGGGGAAGGGCAGGGTGTTGGTCACCACGACGCCGGGAGCGTCGAGGGCGATCTGGCCGGTCAGGGCCGTCAGGGCGGTGTCGCGGGCGGAGGCGGCCAGGTCGTGGGCCTCGCGCCAGCCGGTCAGCAGGTCGATGTAGACCTGGTCGGACTCCGAGCCGGTGATCGCGTCGTGGTGGGCGCCGTAGGCGAGCTGACGCCACACCTTGTCGAGCGCCGTGTGCGGGTAACGGCCCAGACCGAGCAGGGACGCGAACGCCGCCAGCCGCTCGGCGTCGAGCGCCGCCACCTCGGCCGCGCGCTGGGCCTGCTTGGTGTCGATGTAGGAGACGTCCTTGCCGGTGTAGATGGGGTTCATGTCGCGGGTCTGGGGGCTGAAGGACGACATGGCGGCGCGGACGGCGTCCAGGAAGTCTCGGGGCACCGCGCAGACGAACCGGGGCCACACATAGCGCGAGGCCCACGTGCGGTGGATGTCGGTGACCCACTTGTTGGGCGGGGTGTAGTCGGTGCCGACGGGCAGGAGGATGTTCTTGGTGGCGGCCACGGGTTTGAGCGAGCGGTAGAGGTCGTAGACCGCCTGGCAGGCCTCCTCCAGGGAGGGCGAGGAGTCCATCCACCAGCCGGCCGAGTAGTGGCCGGGCATGTAGTGGGTCAGGACGCCCAGGCCCGACGGCGAGATCCACTCGAACTCGCTGGGGAACTGCATCAAGGCCGCGTCGTTCTTGGCCTCCTTGAAGTTCTTGCTGATCGGCCCCCACTGGTGGAAGGGGCCGCGCGCCCACGCGCTGCCCGTCAGCCCGGCCGCCGCGAGGTAGCCGGGGAACTGCGGATCGTGGCCGAACACGTCGAGCTGCCACGCCGTGGTCGGGTCGCCGCCGAGGATGTCGCGCTGGTAGCCGATGCCGTAGACGAGGTTGCGGATGGTGGTCTCGGCGCCGGTCAGGTTGGTGTTGGGCTCGTTGTAGGTGCCGCCGATGAGCTCGACCCGGCCCTCGGCCATGAGGGCGCGCAGGTCGGCGCGGCGCTCTGGGTGGGTGTCGAAGAACGGCTTGAGGTAGTCGACCTCGGCCAGCACGAAACGGTAGTCGGGGTCGCGCCGCGCCAGCTCTATGTGGGCTTCCACCAGGGCGAACGCGTTGTGTTCCCACAGGGGTCTGGTGGTCGAGTCGCCTGAGAGGAGCTCCCACGGGGTGGTGTAGGCGGCCTGGGTGTTCCACCAGACGGGGTCGTAGTGGAAGTGGGACACCATGTACATCGTCCAGCCGGGCTCTTCGGCCGTGACCGTGAGCTCAAGGGACTCCTCGCCCAGCCTCAGCACGCAGGGGACGGCGGCGCCCGGCGGGGCCGACAGGCTCATGGGGATCTCCAGGACGCCTGCGGCCTCGGCCGGGACGGTCACCGGCCGGGCTAGGCGGACGCCCTCGCCGTGCAGTTCCAGTGGGGACTGCTCGCCCTGGGCGATGGTGACGCGCAGGACCTGGTGTGGCTCTTCTGGGGTGCCGACGAACAGGTCGGTGGACTCTGCGGACAACAGGCGGGGGACGGGCAAGGGGACCTCCGTGGGCATCTTGCTTGGCGCCCGTTACATTAAGCCCTTCAAAGATCAATGACAACGATGTCAACGGTTGGCTGTGGATAACTTGAGCTGGCTGCCAGGTATCTGTGGATAACTTGTGCCGCCGTGCGGAGATCGGCGGGGCGGGCGTGCGGGAGGCCGGCGGAGACGTGGAAGGATGACGGCATGAGCGCAGTGAAACTCGATGGCAAGGCGACCGCCGCCAAGATCAAGGCAGACCTGACGACCCGGGTGGCCGCGCTCAAGGAACGTGGCATCGTTCCCGGTCTGGGCACCGTCCTCGTCGGCGACGATCCGGGCAGCCAGATCTACGTGGCGGGCAAGCACCGTGACTGCGCCGAGGTGGGCATCGCCTCCATCCGGGTCGATCTTCCCGCGACGGCGAGCCAGGCCGATGTCGAGGCGGCCATCGACGAGCTCAACGCCTCCCCGGGGTGCACCGGCTACATCGTCCAGCTTCCGCTCCCCAAGCACCTCGACACGATGGCGCTGCTGGAACGCATGGACCCGGCCAAGGACGCCGACGGCCTCCACCCGGTGAACCTCGGCCGTCTCGTCCACATGGTCGAGGCGCCGCTCCCGTGCACCCCGCACGGGATCGTGCTGCTCCTGCAGGCGTATGGCGTACCGATCAAGGGCGCGGAGGTGGCCGTGGTCGGGCGTGGCATCACCGTGGGGCGTTCGCTGGGGCTGTTGCTGACCCGCCGCAGCGAGAACGCGACCGTCACCCTCTGCCACACCGGCACCCAGGATCTGGCCGCCCACGTGCGCCGGGCCGACATCGTGGTGGCGGCTGCGGGCGTGCCGGGGCTCATCACACGGGACATGGTCAAGCCGGGCGCGGCGGTGCTCGACGTGGGCGTCTCCCGGGTCGAGGGGAAGATCGCCGGGGACGTGGCGCTGGACGTGGCGGAGGTCGCCGGGTTCCTGACGCCCAACCCGGGCGGGGTCGGGCCCATGACGCGTGCGCTGCTGCTGTCCAACGTGGTCGAGTCCGCCGAACGCTCCTGAGCTTTGCCGATCACCCCGCCGGCGGCCCGCCTGTCTTCTCGGTCCGGTCTGCGAGTTCGTCCTGGGCGGCCTGGTTCTGCTGCCACCGCTCCATGACCTGCCGGTGGGCCTCGCCCACGAGCAGAAGGAGTTCGGCGGATGACTTGAAGCGGGCGCCCGCCGGGGTCGCGACACCGAGAATCTCGGCTCCGCGCTGCGATGCGGTCACCAGGGCGTCGTTCATCTCCAGAGCTGCGCGGATGGACCGGAGCCAGAGCTCAGCGTCCATGACGTAGCGTTCGCGACGCGCGCCGGGAACGCGTTCCCTGCTGAGCATTCCCTGCTGTTCGAGGAAGGCGACGGCGTTCGAGACCGACGCCGGGCTGACGCGAAGCCGCTGGACCAGCTCGGCGGCGGTCAGAGCGCCGGAGTCGGTGATGTACAGGCAGGCCAGCACCCTGGCCTCCATTCGGGGCAGCCCCTGCTGAGTGAGGAGAGCGGTGAAGGACTCCGTGAAGTCCTTGACCGCTTGGGGGTCACGCCCGTGGCCGCTGTCGGGGACCGGTGGCGCCGGAGGCTGAGCCTGCTTGCGTCGGCGCGCACGATGGCGTGTGGCGTCGTGTGCCTGGTCCGCCCCGTAATCGTCGGGTCCGCCGTTGCGGGTGACCTCCCGCATGATGGTCGAGGCGGGCCGCCCCAGACGCCGGCCGATCTCCGCGTATCCGAGTCCCTCGGCCAGCCCCGTGGCGATGTGCTGACGGTCCTCGCTGGTGAGTCTGCCTCCGGGCATCGGTGCTCGTCTCCTATCTGTCGACATGCGCGGAGCTCTGCGCGCTCGCTGCACAGTATGCATTCACTCGGATCCCATTGCAATGCAACTCTGATCAACCTTTGCGTTCAGTGTCATTCTCATTGCAAAATCGACCTCTTCTGCTCGATGTTCAGGCGTGATGCCTCATCTTTGCACGTTGACGACTTTGTGAATGCAATGTACTGTCGCAGACGTTCAGCGATCCGCGAACGCCGACGGGGGATTACAGGCCCCACGCCGGGACGGGTCCAGCAAGATCGAGGAGACTTACGATGGGACACATCTCCGAAGCAGGGCTGCGCAGGATGCGCGAGGTCCTGGCGCGGCATGTCGATTCCGGGAAGATCCCCGGGCTCGTCGCCTTGTTCGGCAGAGGCGGCGAGACGCACGTCGAAGCGATCGGGACGATGCGCCATGACGGCGGCGCTCCGATGCGCCGCGACACGATCTTCCGGATGGCGTCCACGTCCAAGCCGGTCGCGATCGCGGCGGCGATGGTCCTGCTCGACGAGTGCAGGTTGCGGCTGGACGACCTGGTAGAGCCATGGCTGCCGGAACTCGCCGACCGGCGGGTGCTGAAGCGGATCGACGGCCCGCTGGACGACACCGTGCCGGCGCGGCGGCCGATCACCGTACGGGACCTGCTGACCTCCACGTTCGGGCTCGGCATGGACATGACGGCGCTGGGTACGCCGATCATGGGCGCGATCTTCGAGCAGGGGCTCACGCCCGACCTGCCGGAGCCGATGCCCGAGCCGGACGAGTGGATGCGCCGCCTTGGCACGCTTCCGCTGATGCACCAGCCCGGAGAGCGCTGGCAGTACCACATCAGCAACGATCTGCTCGGCGTGCTGGTGGCCAGGGTCACGGGCCAGTCGTTCGAGACGTTCCTGCGTGAACGCATCTTCGACCCGCTGGGGATGAGGGACACCGGCTTCCACGTGCCCGCCGACGAGATCGACCGGCTGTCGACCCTCTACGCCCCCGACCCGCAGACCGGAGAGTTCACCGTATGGGACGAGGCCAAGGGCGGACGCTGGAGCCGGCCTCCGGCGTTCCCCGGCGGTGGCGGCGGGCTGGTCTCCACCGTCGATGACTACCACGCCTACTTCCGGATGCTGCTGAACGGCGGGACGCACGGGAACGAACGGATCCTGTCCAGGCCCGCCGTCGAGCTGATGACCACCAACCGCCTCACGCCCGAGCAGAACGCCGCCAGAAACGCCCTGGCCACCGAGAACGTCCATGTGTCATTCGGACAAGGGCAGCACGGCGGCTGGGGCATGGGGATGGCGGTGCGCACCTACCGTGGCGACTACGCCTCCATCGGCCAGTTCGGCTGGGACGGCGGAAGCGGCACCTCGACCTACGCCGACCCGGACAAGCAGCTCACCGGAATCCTGCTCACCCAGGTCGGGATGTCCGTCCCGGATTCGGCACGGCTCATCCACGACTTTTGGACCACGCTCTACCAGGCGATCGACGACTGACACCGAGCCCGCATCCAGCTACCCCTTAACAGCTTTGAAGGAGCACACAGCCATGTCCGTCACCCTTACCGACCAGGACAAGATCACCCTGCGGACCGCCGCCTACGGCGCCGTCACGCTGCTGGCCGCCGCCGGTGCCGCCGGCTCGCCCCACAAGATCGCCACCGAGGGCTCCATCGCCCTGGCCTCCGCGACCGGCCCGGTCGGGCACGTGCTCGCCGAGAAGTCAACGGGCATGAACCTGAACGGCAAGTCCGTGGCCGAGCTCGCCGACCACGTGCTTCCGGCCCTGACGGCAGCCATGAGCCTGCTCAAGAAGCAGGCTCCGGCAGAGGCCGGCAACTTCCGGAGCACCGTCATCGTCGCCATCGAAGCAGCGGCCCAGGGCGAGCCCGGCCCCACCATGGCCGACATGATCCGCAAGATCACCGCAGCCCTCGACGCCGCTTGACTTCCCTCAGAACGGGTACCTGGCGATGTCCCCTTGTATGGTGACCCACTGCGTTTCGGTGAAGGCGTCGATGTTGGCCCCGGTTCCGCCGAACCGCGTCCCCGTCCCCGACGCGCCCATCCCGCCGAACGGCGCCACGGCCTCGTCGTCCACGGTCTGGTCGTTGATGTGGACGATCCCCGTGGGCACCAGGTCGGCCAGCGCCATCCCCTTCATGACGTCGCGGGTCAGGACGCCCAGGGACAGCCCGTACTCGGAGTCGGAGGCCAGGGCGGCCGCCTCCTCCAGGGTGGAGAACGTCGTCACGGGCGCCACGGGCCCGAACACCTCCTGCGCGTACGCGGGCGCGTTCACCGGCACCTCGGCCAGCACCGTGGGCCGGTAGAACAGCTCCTCGTACGTCCCGCCGGCGGCGAGCCTGGCCCCGGCGGACACGCTCTCGGTGACGAGCCGGTGCACCCGGTCACGCTGTCCCGCGTCGATGAGCGGCCCGAGCGCGACCTGGCCGGTGGCCGGATCGCCGACGGGCAGGCCGGTGGCCTTGGCGGCGAGGCGTTCGACGTACTCCCGCGCCACCGACTCGTGCACGAGGTGGCGTCCCGAGGTCATGCAGATCTGGCCCTGGTGGAAGAAGGACGCCCACGCGCCCGCCGACACCGCCGGTTCCAGGTCGGCGTCGTCGAACACGACGAGCGCCGAGTTGCCGCCCAGTTCCAGGTGCACCCGCTTGAGCAGCCGCGCGCCGGCCTCCCCGACCTTGCGTCCGGCGGCGGTCGAGCCGGTGAAGGAGATGACGGGGATGTTCGGGTCGGCGACGAGGGCCTGTCCGGCTTCCGGACCGCCGGGCAGAACGTGCAGCAGGCCGCTCGGCAGCCCGGCCTCCTCGAAGACGCGGGCGATCGAGAAGCCCCCGCAGACGGCCGTACGCTGGTCGGGCTTGAAGACGACCGCGTTGCCCAGCGCGAGCGCGGGCGCGACCGAGCGGATGCCGAGGATCAGCGGGAAGTTGAACGGCGCGATCACGCCGACCACCCCGGCGGGCACCCGCCGCGCGAAGCTGAGCCGCTTGCGCGCGGTCGGCAGCACCTCGCCCAGAGGCTGCGAGGCCAGCGCCGCCGCCTCGCAGCACTCCTGGGCGGCCACGTGCGTCTCGAAGCCCGCCTTGCCCGGCACGCCCCCCGACTCGCGCACGATCCAGTCCTGGATCTCCTGCGCGTGCTCCTCGAACAGCCGGCCGGCCCGCCGCAGCAGCGCGGCCCGCTCCTCGTACGGCGTGGCCGCCCACGCCCGCTGCTCCTGGCGGGCCCGTACGGCCGCCACCGCCACGTCGCCGGCGCCTGCCGTGCCCGCGCGGCCCAGTTCGCTGCCCGTGGCGGGTTCGACGACGGGCGCGTCCCCCGCCTGCGACGCCTTCCATCCGCCGTCGAAGATCGATCCTGTCCAGATCTTCGGGTCAAGGAACGTCATGGGAGCCTCCTCAAGGCTGGAAGTCGGGGTCCACGGTCACGGTCACGTCGAGCAGCAGGGGCTCCTCGCGGGTGGACAGCGTCGGCAGGATCTCCTCCAGCGCCGACGTCAGTTCGTCGTGGTCGTCCACCCGGCGGGCCGGGCAGCCGAGCGATCTGGCCAGGGCGCGCATGTCCACCTCGGTGAACGCCGGCCACGGCGCCTTGCCGCCCTGCTTGTCGGCCAGCCGGTCCATGACCGCGTAGCGGCCGTTGGCGAGCACGACGAACAGCGCGCCCACGTGGTAGTGGGCGGCGCTCCAGAGGGCGTGCACGCCGTACAGCGCCGATCCGTCGCCCACGACCGCCACCACCGGGCGGTGCGGGAGCGCCATCCGCAGGCCGACCGCCGCCGGGACGGCGAACCCGAGCCCGCCCATGGCCGCCGACAGGAAACCGAGCGGGGTTCTGGCGGGGATGAGGCGGTGCAGGTCGGGGCGGGAGGACGGGGTCTCCTCGATGAGCACGGTGTCGGCGGGCAGGCGCTGGGCGAGCTCGTGGAGGACGTGCGCGGCCCTGAGCGGCCTGCCTTCCGCCGGCAGTTCGGGCAGCTCGACAAGACCGGAAGCCCTGGTCGTGGTGGGGGTACGGGCCGGGAGGAGGGTGGCCAGGCGGGCGCATACCGCCGACGGCGCCGCCAAACAGGCCATGTCGGCCGCACTCCGATGTGCCTCGGCCGGATCGTCGGTGACCACCGCCACCACCGTCCCCGGCTCCACCAACGGCCCGGGCGCGTACGGGTACTGCCGGAAGACCGGCGCCCCCACGGCCAGCACCACGTCGTGCCCGGCCAGCGCCTCCCGCAGCCGCGCCCGGTCGGCGGGCAGCACCCCGGCGTAGCGCGGATGGTCCTGCGGAAACCCGGCCCGTGCCCCGAACGACTCCTGGAACACCGGGCACCCCAGCCGCTCGGCGAGCGCGACCAGGGACTCCCATGAGGCGCCCGCCCCGGCGACGACAGCCGGCGAGCGTGCCCCCGCCAGCAGTGACACCAGCGGCGCGAGGTCGGAGTCGGCGACGGCGACGGGCCGCAGCACCCGTCCGGGGGCCGCCAGGGTCTCCCCGTCCTCGAAGAGCGCCCCCCAGTCGTCCATCGGCACGATCACGAGCGCGGGCCCGCGGAAGGTGCCGGCCTCGTGGAAGGCCCGCGCCACCGCCCCCGGGACGTCCTGCGCCCGCACCGGCTGGTCCACCCACACCGGGTAGTCCCCGGCCAGCCCGCCCAGCCGCCCGGCCAGGAACGGCTCAAGCGCCAGGTGCCGCCGGTCCTGCTGCCCCACGATGATCACCAGGGGCACTCGGTTCGCGCGGGCCGTGGCGATGGCGCCGACCGCGTTCCCGAGCCCGGCGGTGGTGTGCAGCACGGCCAGAGCGGGCGCCTCTCGCCCGATGGCCCATCCGGTGGCCATCCCGATCACGGACCCTTCGTGCAGGGCGAGCACGAAACGCAGGTCGTCGGGCAGCCCGGTCAGCAGGGAGACCTCGGTGGAGCCGGGATTGCAGAAGATCGTGGTCAGCTCGTACCGCCTGAGGATCTCGAAGACGGCGTCCCTGACCGTGCTCATCGCTCGCCCCTGGCCCGCTGGATCTGCCGGTAGACGTGCCCGCGCAGCTCCCCGAACCGGGGCAGCGACCGCGTCGTGAGCTGGTCACGCTCGGGCGGCAGGTCGATCTTCAGGTCCTCGATGACCGTGGTCGGCGAGGAGGACAGGACGACGACGCGCTGCCCAAGGTACACGGCCTCGTCGATGTCGTGGGTGACGAACAGCGTGGTCACGCCGAGGTCGCGCCACAGCCGCAGGATGAGGTCCTCCAGGTCGGCCCTGGTCTGGGCGTCCACGGCGGCGAACGGCTCGTCCATCAGCAGCACCTGCGGCTCGTAGGCGACCGCCCTGGCGATGGCCACCCGCTGCTGCATCCCGCCGGAGAGTTGCCACGGATGGGCGTCGGCGGCGTCGCCGAGCCCGACCGCCTCCAGGGAGCCCGCGACCAGGTCGCGTCGCCGCTCAGTGGGCACCCGCTTCTCCTTCAGCGGCAGTTCGACGTTCTGGCGCACGGTCATCCAGGGGAACAGACTGCGTCCGTACTCCTGGAAGACCACGGCCATCCGGGGCGGAGGGCCGGTGACGGGCACGCCGTCCAGTCGCACCTCACCCCCGCCGGCCGGCAGCAGCCCGGCGACGCAGCGCAGCAGCGTGGTCTTGCCGCACCCGGACGGGCCCACGACGCACACCAGTTCCCCGGCGCCGACGTCGAAGGTGATGGAGCCGATCGCCTCGACGCGGCGTCCTGGGCTCTCGTAGACCTTGTTCAACGAGGAGATCTCAAGCACGGGCGGCTCCACTGCCGTAGTACCAAGCAAGCACCCGCCGCTCCAGGCGGCGGAACAGGACGGACAATCCAAGTCCGAGCAGCCCGAGCAGCAGGATCCCGCTCCACATCTCGGCGATCTGGAACTGCCGCTGGAACAGCACGATCGTGAACCCCAGCCCGCTTGAGCTGGCGAACATCTCGCTGATGACCATGAGGATGATCCCGATGGACAGCGCCTGCCGCAGCCCGGCCATGATCTGCGGGCTGGCGCCGCGCAGCACGAACCGCCGCATCCTGGACGCGCCGCGCACGCCGTACATGCGGCAGGTGTCGGCGAGGACCTCGTCGAGCGCCCGCACGCCCTCCACGGTGTTGAGCAGGATCGGCCACACGCAACCCGAGACGATGACCAGCACCTTCATGGGTGTGTCGATGCCCGCGAGCAGCATGATCAACGGCACCAGCACGGGCGGCGGGATGGCCCTGAAGAACTCCAGCACCGGCTCCAGCGTGGCCCGCAGCCTCGACGACAGCCCGATCGGCACCCCGAGTCCCACGCCGAGCAGCCCCGCGACCGCGTACCCTGCCAGGAGCCGCCCGAGGCTCGGCAGCACGTCCTCGACCAGCCGCCCGGAGAACCACGTGTCGGCGAACGCCCGACCCACGTCGGCCGGTCCGGGCAGGTAGAAGGAGCTGCCGCTGAACATCCACCAGGCCAGCACGAGCAGCGCGGGCAGGGCCAGCAGGTTGACTACCTTCCTCACGCCGCCACCTCCGAACGCACGGCCGGGTGCCAGGCCAGCACCCTGCGCTCCAGCAGCCGTACGGCCGCGTTCACCCCGATGCCGACCAGCCCGGCCAGCACGATCAGCGCGTACACCGTCGAGACGGCCCCGCTGCTCTGCGCCACCTGGATCTCCGCGCCCAGCCCAGGGCTGCCGATCACGAGCTCGGCCGTCACCGCCAGGATGAACGCGACCGCCGCCGCCAGCCTGAGCCCGGTCATCACGTACGGCAGCGCCGTCGGCCACACCAGGTGGCGCACCCGTGACCAGGCCGACAGCCCGTAGGAGCGGGCGGTGTCGAAGGCGACGGCGTCCACGGCCGCGACGCCGTACAGGACCTGGATGAGCACCTGCCAGAACGCGGCGTAGACCACGAGCAGCAGCGTCGAGCCGAGCGACGGCCCGAACAGCAGCGTGGCCAGCGGCACCAGCGCGACCGACGGGATCGGCCGGAGGAACTCCACGGTCGAGCCGGTCAGGTCGCGCAGCCCCGGCGTGATCCCGATGACGACCCCGGCCACGACCGCGGCCCCGAACGCGATCGCCAGCCCCAGCGCCCAGCCGCGCATGGTCTCGCCGAGCGCGATCCACAACTCGGGCGTGACGAGCTGCCCGGCGAGCGTGCCGAGGACGGTCGAGGCGGGCGGCAGGAACCGTTCGTCCACCAGGCCGAGCCGTGGCACCGCCTCCAGCAGCGCCAGCAGGCCGCCCAGCCCGGCGAGCCCGTACGCGAGACGACCGATCACGGCACCAGCGCCGAGACGTCGACCTTCTCCTTGAGCACCCCGTCGGCGACCGCCAGGTCGGCGATGGTCTGCACGGACGCCTTGTTCACCGCGACGGGCCACTTCGGCAGATTGATCTTGGCGATCACCTCGGGCGCGATCTTGGTGTAGGTCTTCAGCACCTGTCTGACCTCGTCGGAATGCGTGTCGGCGTACTCCAGCGACTTGCCCATGGCAGCCGCGAACCGCCTGGTCAGGTCGGGGTCGGTCTTGCCGGTGGTGAAGTACATCGCCACGGTGAGATCGGGGGCGGCGTCGGCGAAGTTCCATGACACGGCGCGCGCACCCTGGCTCATCGCCTGGCTGACGAACGGCTCGACCACCCAGATGGCGTCCACCCTGCCGCCCTGCAGCGCGGCGGGCGCGTCGGGGAAGGGCAGTTCGACGAACTCGATGCCGGTCGGATCGCCTCCGGCGTTGCGCACGGAGGCGCGTACGGTGGTGTCGCCGATGTTCTTGAGCTGGTTGACCGAGATCTTCTTGCCGGCCAGGTCCTTGGCCGCCCTGATCGGGCTGTCGGGCTTGACCAGCACCGCGCTGAAGTCCTTGCCCTGCTCTCCGGTCGAGGAGACGCCGTTGGCCACCACCTTCACGTCCAGGCCCTGCTGTTTGGCGGTCAGCAGCGAGGTGGTGTTGGCGAAGGCGAACTGGAATTGGCCGCTCACCGCCCCCGAGACGGCGGCGGCGCCGCCCTGGACGGGGGTGATCGTCAGGTCGATGTTCTGCTCGTCGAAGAAGCCCTTGGCCTTGCCGAGATGGATCGGAGCGGTGTCGACGATCGCGATCACCCCGGCGTTGATCCTGTCCTTGCCGCCCGGGGCCTTGCCGGTGGCCGAGGGCGGCGTGCTGCCGCACGCGGCCACGAGTAGGAGGGCGGAGGAAACCACGAGAGCGCGACGCACAGTTGCTCCTATTTGTTCGCGATGCGCACATGTATTCTCTGACCGAACAACCCCGTATCGCGGAACTTACGCCATTGCCCGCTCCTGTCAAGGGGATCACCATGGTCGATCATGTGCAGTCGCTCGCCCGCGGGCTCGCCGTGATCCGCGCGTTCAGCGCCACGGAGCCTGAGCTGACGCTCAGTCAGGTCGCCCGCGCGACCGGGCTCAGCCGGGCGGCGGCCAGGCGGTTTCTGCTCACGCTCGTCGATCTCGGGTACGTGCGCAGCGACGGCCGGCTGTTCGCGCTGACGCCGCGCGTGCTTGAGCTCGGGTACGCCTACCTGTCCAGTCTGTCGCTGCCCGAAGTCGCCGACCCGCATCTCGAACGCCTGGCCGCCGAGGTGCGCGAGTCGGCCTCGGTCGCGGTGCTCGACGGCGAGGACGTCGTCTACGTGGCCAGGGTCGCCACGGCCCGGATCATGCGGGTGACGATCAGCATCGGCACCCGGTTCCCGGCCTACTGCACGTCGATGGGGCGGGTGCTGCTGGCGGGGCTACCGCCCGCGGAGCTGGACGCCTACCTGGAGCGGGCCTCGCTACGCCGGCTCACCTCCCACACGGTCGTGCTGCCGGCGGCGTTGCGGGCCGAGCTGGACCAGGTGCGCGGGCGCGGGTGGGCGATGGTGGACCAGGAGCTGGAGGAGGGGCTGCGCTCGATCGCGGTGCCCATCAGGGACCGGTCGGGACGGGCGGTGGCCGCGGTCAACGTCTCCACGCACGCCAGCCGGAGGAGCCTGCAGGCGATCCGCCGCGACCTCCTGCCCCCGCTCCAGGCCACGGCCGCCAAGATCGAGGCCGACCTGGCCACGCTCTCCGTCGCCCGCGCCTGAGCCGCCGGGTCAGCGCATGCGGTAGCGGTCCGTGGCCTCGCGGGTGGCCCGGATCGCCGCGTCCGCCGTGTCGTAGGTGCGTTGCGCCAGCCCGACGAAGATGCAGTCGACGATCAGCAGTTGGCTGATCCGGCTGGCCAGAGCCCCCGGCCGGAAGGCGGTTTCGCGGCCGGCGGACACCAGCGTGTGATCGGCCAGCTCGGCCAGCGACGACCGGGGGTTGTTGGTGATCCCCACGACCACCGCCCCCGCCTCGGAGGCGGTGCGGGCGGGCACCAGCACGTCGGGCGTCTCGCCGGTGCAGCTTATGGCGACCGCCACGTCGCCGTCCTTCAGCAGGGCCGCGCTGGTCAGGGCCAGGTGCGCGTCGCTGAACGGGTGGCTGGACAGCCCGATGCGCAGCAGCTTCTGCGACATGTCGGCGGCCACCAGCCCCGAGGCCGCCACGCCGTACACGTCCACGCGGCGCGCCACCGAGATGGCCTTGACCACCTCGCCCAGCCCGTCAGGGTCGAGCTGGCCGGCCGTGTCGGCCAGCGCCTCCGACTCGGCGCGGGCGACCTTGGCGATGACGTCCGTCAGCGGGTCGTCGGGCGCCAGGTCGCCGGGCACCAGCCGCTCGGGCTCCTTGGCGACGGCCGCGGCCAGCGCGAAGCGCATCTGGGAGTATCCGGCGAAGCCGAGCGCGCGGGCCGTGCGGACGATCGTCGCCTCGCTCGTCCCCGACACCGCGCTGAACTCGGTGATCGTGCTGCGCACGACGAGGCCGGGGTCGTCGAGGATGATGCGGGCGATGGCCTGCGCCGCCGGGGTGAGCGAGGGCAGCACGGCCCGTACCGCCGCGACGGGGTTGGCGGGTTCGGCGCTCATCTGGTCAGCCATTCCGCCGCCGCCTGCGCCGAGACCCGGGAGATGCCGTGGGTGGCCACGTGCGTGGGCCCACCGGGCGGCGCCGGGATGCCGGTGTCGACGACGATCACGTCGGGGCGGGCCGCCAGGGCCTTGGCCACGGTCTCGCGTACCCAGGGGTGGCGGGCGGCGTCGTGGACGACCAGCACGATCGGGCGTTCGTCGAAGCGCGGCAGCTCGCCGGAGGGGTCCATGCGCACGATGGCCGTTTCGGGCAGAAGGGAGATGAGGGCGGCCGTGATGCCGGTCGGCGTGGCCGGGTCCACGGCCTTGTTGAGGCGGGTGTTGACCTCGACGACCAGCGGCGCGCGGTCAAGGACGGCCGATCCGGCCGTGGACAGGGCCGCCCTGGCCGCCTCCAGGCCGACGGCGGGGTCGACGTCCAGCCTGGCCTTGTCGCGCAGCTCCGACTGGGCGGCGTACCAGCCGGAAAGCGCCCGTACCCGGGAGGCCGCCTGCTCCAGCCGCTCCTCGGGCAGCGCGCCGGAGCGGACGGCCGCCACGACGGCGTCGCGGATCTCGTACACGATCTCCTCGGTGGACACCCCCATGCAGATGGCGTCCACGCCGGCGTTGAGCGCGCGGACCGCGATCTCGCCGGGGGCGAACATGTCGGCCACCGCCTGCATCTCGATCGCGTCGGTGACGAGCATGCCGTCGAAACCGAGCTCGCCCCTGAGGAGTTCGGTCAGGACGGCCCGGCTGAGGGTGGCCGGCACCGACGGGTCGAGAGCGGGGATGAGCAGGTGGCCGGACATGATCGAGCGCACCCCGGCGTCGATCGCGGCCTTGAACGGCGGCAGATCGCGCTCGGCGAGCACCTCGCGCGGGGCGTGCACGGTCGGCAGCGCCAGATGGGAGTCGGTGACCGTGTCGCCGTGGCCGGGGAAGTGCTTGGCGCAGGCCGCCACGCCCGCGCCCTGAACCCCGTTGACGTAGGCGGCCGTGTGACGGGCGACCAGGTCGGCCGTGGGGCCGAACGAGCGGACGCCGATCACGGGGTTGGCCGGGTTGGAGTTCACGTCGGCGTCGGGCGCGTAGTTCAGCGTGATGTCCAGCTCGCCGAGCATGCGGCCGATCTGGCGGCCCACCCGCTCGGTCAGCGCCACGTCGTCGGCCACGCCCAGCGCCCGGTTGCCGGGGAAGGAGCTGCCCTCCACGACCTCCAGCCGGGTGACCGTGCCGCCCTCCTCATCGATCGCGACGACGACGTCGGGGTTTTCGGCGCGAAATTCCCGTACGAGCCGGGCGTCGATGGCGTTGCGGGCGAACAGGACCACCCCGCCCAGACCCTCGCCCAGCGCACGGCGCAGCCACTCGGGGGCGGAGGTCCCCTCGTACCCGGGGTGCAGCACCGTCATCGCCAGTCTGTACAGGTCACCGCTCATCGGCATTTTCCTTCACATTTATTGATCTGAAGGTAATTTTCTGTCATCGTCGCCCTCGACACAACCACTTTCGAGAGGCACCCCCCATGCCCAGCAGAAGAACCCTCCTGAGGGGCCTCGCCCTCGCCGCCGCCGCCTCCGCCGTGCCGTTGCCCGCCTTCGCGCAGGCCGGCTACGTTCCGCCGCTGCGTCAGATGCGCGGTATGTGGATCGCCTCCGTGGTCAACATCAACTGGCCGTCGAAGCCGGGGCTGACCGCCGACGAGCAGAAGGCCGAGTTCCTCGCCTGGCTGGACGTGGCCGTGCAACGCAAGCTCAACTCGGTGTTCGTGCAGATCAGGCCCACGGCGGACGCGTTCTGGCCGTCCCCGTTCGAGCCCTGGTCACAGTACCTGACCGGCACCCAGGGGCAGGACCCCGGTTACGACCCGCTCGCGTTCGCCGTGGCCGAGACGCACAAGCGGGGCCTGGCCTTCCACGCGTGGTTCAACCCGTACCGGGTCTCGATGCAGGCCGACCCGGCCAAGCTGCACCCCGACCACCCCGGGCGCAAGCACCCCGACTGGATTCTGCCGTTCGGCGGCAAGCTCTACTACAACCCGGGCATGCCGGAAGTGCGCACGTTCTGCCAGGACGCGATGATGGACGCGGTCACCCGCTACGACATCGACGGCCTGCACTTCGACGACTACTTCTACCCCACCAACACCACGGCCTTCGACGACAGCGCCGCGTACGCCAAGTACGGCGCCGGCTTCCCCGACCTGGCCTCCTGGCGGCGTAACAACGTCGACCTCATGGTCCAGGAGATGCAGCAGCGCGTTCTGGCGGCCAAGCCGGACATCGCCTGGGGCATCAGCCCGTCCGGGATCTGGCGCAACAAGGCCGCCGACCCGCTCGGGTCCGACACCAACGGCGGCCAGTCCTACGACAACCTGCACGCCGACACCCGAGGCTGGGTCAAGAAGGGCTGGCTCGACTACATCGCGCCCCAGCTCTACTGGTACATCGGGCAGCCGCCGGCCGACTACTCCAAGCTCGTGCCCTGGTGGGCGGACGTCGCGAGCGGCACCAAGACGCTGCTGTGGATCGGCCAGGCCGCCTACAAGGCCGGCGACCCGGCCCAGGCGGCCGAATGGCAGGCCCCGCAGGAGCTGTCCAGGCACCTGACCCTCAACGGGGACCACCCGGAGATCGGCGGCGACATCTGGTACAACGCCAATGACGTCAAGGTCGACAGGATCGGCTCGATCACGACCGCCGTGAACGATCACTACCAGCGGCCCGCGCTCGCGCCCGTGCTGCCCAGGCTAGCCGGCGGGGAGCCGCCGCGGCGGCCGGTGCTGGCCTACGCGCTGCGCCGCTCCGGCGGCGTCGAGGTGCGGGCGGTGGCCACCGGCAGGGACGAGCCGTTCCTGTTCGCGATCTTCCGCTTCGCCAGGGACGCCGCCTCCGGCGCCTTCGCCGACGCGCGCAACCTGGTCGCGGTGGTGCCGGGCGATCGCCAGGTGCGCTGGACGGACCCCGACGGCAAGCGCGGCGATCACTACTACGTGGTCGCGGTGGACCGCGTCAACCGGACGAGCAAGCCCAGCAACGGCTTCAGGGTGCTCTGAGGGAAGAAATGGCCGGGAACGAGCCGGTGACGTGTCCGTGAGCGTGCTCCGCTCACGTGCGTCGCCGGCCCGCTTTCCCGACCTGCGACGAGCCCGGCGCCTCGCCTGAAAGGACGGGCGCCGCCGCCCGGCACCGTGCCCTCGGGCACGGTGAAGCCAGGGTCCCGACACTGGCGGAACCCTTCGCAGAAGCCCCGGTTCGCAGAACCGGTGCCTAAGAAGCCCTGCGCCCGGCCGCCGACGGTTGTTCGGCCGAGGTTCCCGATGCCCGCTGCGGTGGCACGACAGGGGTCGGGCGGACCAGACCGAGCGCGACGACCTCGTTGGCCAGCCGTGTGCGCCGGTTGGTGCCCTCGGGAATCCTGAACTTCTGGTAGAGCCGCAGCAGATGCTGCTTGACCGCGGCCTCGGTCACGACCAGGTCGTCGGCGATCTCGCGTGCGGTCGCCGGAGCGACGAACGCCTCGTCAGACAGGGCCGGCCTGCACAGCGAGGTCAGCACGTCGACCTCGCGCCTGGTGAGCTCGGGCGCCGCCGCCCTGCGCAGCTCGACCTCGGGGGTGAAGTCCTCACGAGGGACTCCACCTATGCGACCCCGTGCCGCGCCGAAGGAGACGACGTCACCGTCGTCGAGCACCCTCCGGGCGATCGGCCTGCCGTTCACCCGTGTGCCGTTCCTGGACAGACCCAGGTCCACGACATACAGGTAAGGTCCTCGTCTGACGAACTCGGCATGGAGCCGAGACACGCTGGGGTCGGTGAGCCGGATGTCGACGCCCCGGCCCCTTCCGACAGTCGTGATCTCGGGGCGCAACGGGACCACCTCGCCAGTGTCCTCGATGCGTATGAACGGCCCCTCCACGGCAGTTCCTCCCCAGGTAGCCCGCCGTAACTATTACTACAGCTCCGGCTTACCCAAACGAGGGGATGCGGAATCGCCTTTGCCGAAAGGAGAATCCGACGTGAAATTGGTCTGGACCTTTGCGGACGGTTTTGCCTGCTCACGGGTAGACTTCGGACGGAGATAAGCGGAGGAAACACTCATGGCGGACAAGCCCACGAAAGGCCTGGCCGATGTCGTAGCCGCGTCCACAGCGCTGAGCGACATTGACGGAAAGGCCGGTCGGCTCTTCTACCGTGGATACGACATCCACGATCTGGCCGGCCGTGCGACGTTCGAGGAGACCTCACACCTGCTCCAGCGAGGCAAGCTGCCCACCCGCTCCGAACTGGACGCCTACGGCACCGAGTTGGCGCAGGGCCGCGAGCTGGGCGGCCTCGTCTCCGCGAACATCGCCGAGATCGCCGAGAAGCAGAAACCCATGGAGGCGCTGCGCTCGCTGGTCTCGCTGGCCGGCGCCGACGACGCCGACAAAGACTCCAGCACCCCCGACGCCAACCTGCGCAAGGCCGCCCGGCTGGTGGCCCAGCAGCCCCTGCTGGTCGCCCGCTACCACGCCGCCCGCACCGGCTCCGACGTCCCCGACGCCGACCCCTCGCTGAGCATCGCCGCGAACTTCCTGCTCCAGGTGACGGGCCGCACGCCGCAGGCCCGCGAGGTCGAGATCTTCGACCAGTGCCTGGTCCTGCACGCCGACCACACGATGAACGCCTCCACGTTCGCCGCCCGCGTCTGCGCCGCGACCCTGTCGGACATGCACTCCGCCATCGTCGCCGCCATCGGCACCCTCAAAGGACCGCTCCACGGCGGGGCGAACGAGCAGGTCATGAAGACGCTGGAGTCGCTGGCCCCCGGCCGCGTGGCCCAGGCCGTACGCGAAAAGCTGGACGCCCACGAGAAGATCATGGGATTCGGCCACCGCGTCTACAAGACCGAGGACCCCCGCGCCACACATCTGCGCAGGATGTCCGCCGAACTGGCCGAGTCCACCGGCGACGACACCTACTATCGGATGTCCAAGGAGATGGAGGAGGTCGTCCTCGAGACCAAGGGCCTCTACCCGAACGTCGACTTCTACGCCGCGTCGGTGTACCACTATCTCGGTATTCCGACCGACCTGTTCACGCCGGTCTTCTCCATCAGCCGGATGTCCGGCTGGACCGCTCACGTGATCGAGCAGCACGCCGACAACCGGCTGATCCGGCCCGACAGTGAGTACATCGGGGAGACGGACCAGAAGTGGAAGCCGATCGACGAGCGATGAGCGTAGAGAGATGAGTTGCCGTTGAGCCAAGGGACCGAACGCGAGACCTGGGGGCCGTACCCGCTGATCCTGGCGGGTGCGGTCGTGAGTCTGCTCGTGATCTTCTTCGTGGACCCGCGCTGGGGCGGGTTCACCATGGGCGCCTTCATCATGATCGCCGCCGCGCTCCGCTTCGCCGGTTACAGCGGGCAACTGTCCATCAGGAGCAAGAAGGTCGACGTCATCACCCTGGCGGGATTTGGCTTCGTCCTGGTCCTGACCTCGCTCTTGCTGTACAACAACGAGCTCAAGGCGCTGATCTTGTCCCTTTTCGCCCGGTGACCGGACGGTCCGATAGCCTCAACGCATCGATTCATTGAAGGGGAACCATTCGCATGCCCAAGATCAAGGTGGAGGGTCCTGTCGTCGAGCTTGACGGCGACGAGATGACCCGGATCATCTGGCAATTCATCAAGGACCAGTTGATCCTTCCCTACCTCGACGTCGACCTGAAGTACTACGACCTCGGCATCGAGCACCGTGACGCGACGGACGACCAGGTCACCATCGACGCCGCCAACGCCATCAAGAAGTACGGCGTCGGTGTGAAATGCGCCACCATCACCCCGGACGAGGCGCGGGTCGAGGAGTTCGGACTCAAGAAGATGTGGAAGTCCCCCAACGGGACCATCCGCAACATTCTCGGCGGCGTCATCTTCCGCGAGCCGATCATCATGTCGAACGTGCCGCGCCTCGTCCCCGGCTGGACCAAGCCGATCGTCGTCGGCCGTCACGCCTTCGGCGACCAGTACCGTGCGACCGACCTGAAGATCCCCGGTGAGGGCACGCTGACCCTGACGTTCACGCCGAAGGACGGCACCGAGCCGATCGAGCTCGACGTGTACGACTTCCCCGGCAGCGGCATCGCGATGGCGATGTACAACCTGGACGAGTCGATCCGCGACTTCGCCCGCGCCTCGATGCGCTACGGCCTCAACCGCAACTACCCCGTCTACCTCTCCACCAAGAACACGATCCTCAAGGCGTACGACGGCCGCTTCAAGGACATCTTCGCCGAGATCTACGAGAGCGAGTTCAAGGACGAGTTCGAGAAGGCCGGCCTGACCTACGAGCACCGCCTCATCGACGACATGGTCGCCGCGGCGCTCAAGTGGGAGGGCGGCTACGTCTGGGCCGCGAAGAACTACGACGGCGACGTCCAGTCCGACACCGTCGCCCAGGGCTTCGGCTCCCTCGGCCTGATGACCTCGGTCCTGATGACCCCCGACGGCCAGACCGTCGAGGCCGAGGCCGCGCACGGCACCGTCACCCGCCACTACCGCCAGCACCAGCAGGGCAAGCCGACCTCCACCAACCCCATCGCCTCGATCTACGCCTGGACGCGTGGCCTGGCCCACCGAGGCAAGCTCGACAACACCCCCGGGGTGAGCGACTTCGCCAACAAGCTGGAGCAGGTCTGCGTCGAGACCGTCGAGGGCGGCCAGATGACCAAGGACCTGGCGCTCCTGGTCGGCGGCGACGCCGAGTGGCTGACCACCCAGGACTTCCTGGCGGCGCTGGATGAGAACCTCAAGAAGAAGATGGCCTGATCGTCTTCCTCCCCGCGCGAAGGGCCGCCCTCGGGCGGCCCTTTCCCATGTCTTGACATGGTGCCTGCGTGGCGTTGTTGATCAGTTGGGTAGGAGCCCCCTCGTAATCAGTCGTACGCGTCTCGGGGGGTTCGGATGCGACTGCGAATTTTGAGTGGGCTGGGGGTGCTCGCTGCCGCCGCGTTCCTGACCGGATGCGATTCGCAGCCCAGCACCGTCAAACTGACCGACACCAAGAGCGACGCCGTCGCGAAGCTCAAGGCGGCCAGGGCTGCCAAGATCAAGGCCGCCGCCAAGGTCAAGGCCAACGAGCTCGGGCAGATCCCGGTGTTGATGTTCCACCGGATCGTCCCCAAGCCGGCGACGACGGACGACAGGTCGCCCCAGCAGTTCAGGGAAGACCTGGAACGGTTGGTCAGAGAGGACTACGTGCCGATCACGGCCGCCCAGATGGTGTCCGGCAAGATCGACATTCCGGCTGGGAAGCACCCCGTCGTGCTGACCTTCGATGACTCCTCCCCTTCGCAGCTCACCCTGAACGAGGTGGGCGTGCCCCAGAAGGACACGGCCGTCGCCATCCTCAAAGAGGTGGCCGCCGCGCACCCGGGGTGGCGTCCGGCCGCCACGTTCTACGTGACGCGTGACATGTTCGGCAAGACCATCCCCGAGGAGCAGGCGCAGACGCTGGGCTGGCTCAAGGACAACGGCTTCGAGATCGGCAACCACACCCGCGACCACCTCAACCTGCGCGGACGGCCGCAGAAGGACGTCGAGGAGCAGATCGGCTCGATCGCCAAGCAGATCAACACCCTGTCCGGCGTCAACCCGACCACGATCGCGCTGCCCTACGGCAACCAGCCGCGCAACAAGGAGTGGGCCCTGCACGGCAAGTTCTACAACCACCAGGGCGCGTTCCTGGCGGGGTACACGCCTGCTCCGGCGCCGTTCAGCAAGGCGTTCGACCCGGCAGGCATCCCGCGGATCAAGGTCATGGAGAAGAAGGGCGACTGCGCGCAGTTCTGCTCGGCGGCCTGGCTCGACTGGCTGAAGAACAACCCGGACATGCGCTACACCTCCGACGGCGACGTCGGGACGGTGGCCTATCCGAAGTTCAAGACTCCCTACCTGCGTAAGTCGTTCGCCACCTGGAGCCTGCCCTACTGACGCGCTCAGGATTTCCTGACGAACGTGAGGCCGGCCCGGTTCAGGCGTTCGATGAGCGGCAGGCCCATGGCCGAGGCCGTGGTGAGCTGTCCCGCCCGGTCGGGGAGGTCGTCGAAGGCCAGGCAGAGCGCCGACTCGCCGAGCATCTTGGCGGTCTCGTCGTAGCCGGGGTCGCCGCCCGCGACCTCCGTGACCACGCGCTCGCCCCCGCCCTCGCCCAGGAACGTGACCGTGAACCAGCTCCTGGCGCGCCTGCCGGGCGACGGGCCGCCCCCGGGCTTCAGCCGGCCACGGATCCAGCCGCGGACCGGCGGGACCATGGCGAGCGCCGCGAACGCGCCCGCGCCCGCCGCCGTGGCCAGGGCGGCGGGCAGGGTCCTGACGGCGTAGTGCTGGCGGTAGGTGAAGTCGGGGCCGTAGCGGTCGAGGAGGCGGGCTGAGTAGCCGACGATGCGCGGGTCGACGGTGGGCATCGGCAGCGCCCAGCCGCCCACGTACCGCAGGCCGCCCGGCAGGGAGCTCACCCTGCGCCCGGCGGGGAGCGGCTCGGCGGAGCGGCGCCGGGAGCTCTGCTCGGCCATCTGGCAGGCGCGGCCGATGATGGTCGTCATGGTGGCCAGCGTGCCGCTCGACGGGGTTCCGCTGACCCGCAGGAAGCCGCTGACCTTGAGCGGGACGCCCTCGGGCAGTTGCGTGACCGTGTAGAGGACGCCCAGGTCGAAGGGGATGGAGTCGAAGCCGCAGGCGTGCACGATCTTGGCGCCGCTCCTGGCCGCCCGCTCGTGGTGGCGCACGTAGACCCGGTCCACGAACTCCGCCTCGCCCGTCAGGTCCAGGTAGTGGGTGCCGGCCTCGGCGCACGCCGCGACGAGCGGCTCGCCGTGCACGAGGTAGGGGCCGACCGTGGTGGCCAGGACGCGGGTGCGGCGGGCCAGCTCGGCCAGCGAGGCCGGGTCGGCGGCGTCGGCGATCAGGATGGGCACGTCCAGCCCGAGCCGCTCCAGCTTGGCGCGGTCGCGTCCGGCCAGCGCCCATCGCGTGCCGGGGCCCGCGGCTTGTGCCAGGTATCCGGCCGTCAGCGCGCCGGTGAATCCGCTTGCTCCGAAGAGCACGATGTCGTAGGGGCGGTCCATGTTCCGAGCCTGCTGGAGACGGCTCTCGGGGGCAAGAACCCCTGTGGATGAGGCGAACCCGTGACGTCACGAACGATTAACGGATCC
The DNA here is from genome assembly GCF_042650645.1 of Nonomuraea purpurea. Classification (NCBI taxonomy): domain Bacteria; kingdom Bacillati; phylum Actinomycetota; class Actinomycetes; order Streptosporangiales; family Streptosporangiaceae; genus Nonomuraea; species Nonomuraea purpurea. The sequence continues at coordinate 89,128 of NZ_JBHSBI010000013.1, read as the reverse complement.
CTGGGAAGTTGCTGAGCGTCGTAAAGTTTTCGTCGTTGGGGTTCAGTACACGTGGGGAATGACGAATGCCGCAAATCTCGCCGCTGGTCACCGGCGATCCCATCGAGTTGGGGTCGTTCCGGCTGTCCGGACGGATCGGAGAAGGTGGGCAGGGCATCGTCTACCTGGGCGTCAACGACAGCGGAGAACGGGCCGCGATCAAACTGCTGCACGTGAAGTTCAGCGGCGACACCAGCGCGCGGTCACGCTTCGCCAGGGAGTTGAAGGCGGCGCAGCGGGTGGCGTCGTTCTGCACCGCCCGGGTCATAGAGGCCGACCTCGACGGCGACACGCCCTACATCGCCAGCGAGTACATCGACGGCCGGCCGCTCAGAGAGCTCATCGAGACCGACGGGCCGCTCGTCGGCACCGTGCTCGACCGGCTGGCGATCGGCACCGCCACGGCGCTCACCGCCATCCACCACGCCTCGATCGTGCACAGGGACTTCAAGCCCGACAACGTGCTGATCGCCGCCGACGGGCCGCGCGTGGTCGACTTCGGCATCGCCCGCATCATCGACTCCACCGGGACGATCACCAGCCGGGCCATCGGCACGCCCGCCTACATGGCGCCCGAGCAGATCGCCGGCGACGAGATCGGGCCCTACACCGACGTGTTCTCCTGGGGCGCGACCATCGCCTTCGCGGCCACGGGCGAGACCGCGTTCGAGGGCAAGTCCATCGCGATGGTGCTCAACCGCATCCTCAACCACGAGGTCGACGTCGGCATGATGCCGGAGCCGCTGCAGAGCGTGGTGCGCTCGGCGCTGGCCAAGTCGCCCGCCGAGCGGCCGTCGGCCGACCAGATCCTGCTGCGGCTGCTCGGGCAGTCGTCCAACGTGGGGGCCTCCACGGCCGTGCTCACCCGGGGCGTGCAGGTGGCCACCGACGACACCACGCCGTTCCTGCGGGTCTCGGCCGGGTCGATCACCGACAAGCCGGGCATCGCGCTGCCGTCGCAGGACCGTACGGGCCAGCGGGCCCACGCCTCGCCGCCGACCGGCTCCGGGCACGTGGCCGCGCCGTCGTCGCTCCCAGGCAACGCTCAGCCGCCCCCAGGCAACGCTCACCCGCCGCCGGGCCCCACGACCGCCGCGCCGACCGCCGCGCCCCCCACGACCACCTCAGGGACCGCACCGCCCGCCACCGTGCCGCCGACCACCGTGCCGCCCGCGACCGGGTCGGCCGACACGGAGGCGCGGCCCCATCCGGCGCAGGAGCCCGCCCCGCCGGCCAGGAGCCGCCGGGCTCGGGTGTGGATCGCGCTGGTCACCGCCCTGATCCTGATCGCCGCCGCCGCGTTCGCGCTGATGCTGAACGGCTGGCCGAAGCTGGCCGCCTTCCTGCAGCAGCCCGAGCAGACCGGAGGGCCGGAGGGGCCGGGGTCGTACTCCTCGGTGGTGGACAAGGTCGCCGAGACCGGAAAAATCGTGATCGGCGTCAAAGGTGACCTGCCCGGCATCGGGCTGGAGAACGGCGACAGTTTCGAGGGCTTCGACATCGAGATCGCCAAGCGCATCGCCGCGCAGTTAGGGGCCAAGGAGACGACGTTCACGCGCGTCGGCAGGTATGACAGGACCGAGGCGCTGGCCGAGGGCAAGATGGACCTGGTCGTCGCGACGTTCGCGGTCGACGAGAGCCAGACCCAGTTCGCCGGGCCCTACTACCTGGCGCACCGCGACGTCCTGGTCAAGGCGGACAGCGGCATCGACTCGATCGACGACCTCACCGGGAAGAAGATCTGCGCGCTCAACGTCGGCGACGTGCAGGAGAAGGTGAAGGTCAAGCCCGTGGTGGCGCGCAACTACGCCGAGTGCATGGACCTGCTCAGGAGCGGCAAGGTGGACGCGGTGCCCGGCGAGGACCTGATCCTGGCCGGGTTCGCCAACCGCGAGAGCCTGAGCTACAAGATCCTCGGGGCCAGGCTGAGCAACGAGCGTTACGCCGTCGGCATCAAGTACGGCGACGTGCGGACCTGCCAGGCCGTGAACGGCATCATCGCCGGCCTCTACCGCGACGGCGTCATCGAGGGGCTCCTGACCACGTATTTCAACAAGGTCGACTTCGACAAGGAGCTGAAACAGCCCGCGAGGGAAAGCTGCTGATGACGAGCGGGTAACATCCTGCACGTCAACGATTCTTGCTGCGAGTTAGGGGAAGGCCATGGCGTCCTCAGCCACTGTGCCCGTCAAGGTGACCGTCACCGGAGCGGCCGGCCAGATCGGTTACGCGTTGCTGTTCCGCATCGCGTCGGGTCAGCTTCTGGGCGCCGATGTTCCGGTCAAGCTCAGCCTGCTGGAGGTCCCGGCGGCGGTGAAGGCCGCAGAGGGCACGGCGATGGAGCTGGACGACTGCGCGTTCCCGCTGCTGTCCGGTATCGAGATCACCGACGACCCCAACGTGGCCTTCTCGGGCGCCAACGTCGCCCTGCTGGTCGGCGCCATGCCCCGTAAGGCCGGCATGGAGCGCGGCGACCTGCTCGGCGCCAACGGCGGCATCTTCGGCCCGCAGGGCAAGGCCATCAACGACCACGCGGCCGACGACATCAAGGTCCTGGTCGTCGGCAACCCGGCCAACACCAACGCGCTCATCGCCCAGCAGAACGCGCCCGACGTGCCGTCCGACCGCTTCACGGCGATGACCAGGCTCGACCACAACCGCGCGCTGTCGCAGCTCGCCGCCAAGCTGCAGGTGCCGGTCACCGAGATCAAGAAGATGACGATCTGGGGCAACCACTCCGCCACGCAGTACCCCGACCTGTTCCACGCCGAGGTCGGCGGCAAGGTCGCGGCCGAGCAGGTCGATGCCGAGTGGCTGCGCGAGACGTTCATCCCGACGGTGGCCAAGCGCGGCGCGGCCATCATCGCGGCCCGCGGCGCCTCCTCGGCGGCCTCGGCCGCCAACGCCGCGGTCGACCACGTCCACGACTGGGTCAACGGCACCGAGTGGACCTCGGCCGCGGTCGTCTCCGACGGCTCCTACGGGGTGCCCGAGGGCCTCATCTCGTCGTTCCCCGTGCGCGCGGCCAACGGCAGGTTCGAGATCATCCAGGGCCTTGAGATCGACGCGTTCTCCCGCGAGCGCATCGACGCCAGCGTCGGCGAGCTCGTCGAGGAGCGCGACGCGGTGAAGGAGCTCGGCCTCATCTGATCGGCCGGTACGGCTCCCGGGCCCTCAGGGCCCGGGAGCGATCGGCGTGGGGCACGACGACGGCGCGAACGCAGGACCGGGCCCCGGCGTGGCGAAGATGACGCCTGCCGCGGCCATGAGGCTGCCCACCGCGATGAGGACGCCGAAGAGCAGCCTCGTGACCCTTGGTGAAAAGCTCCTCACATTTCGGTATCACAGCACATATTCCATCCGCGTATCACGCGTTTCGGGAAAGCGCTCCCCACGCATCGGAGACGATCTCGTGCAGGGACGCCCGTTCGGCCTTCCACCCAAGCTCCCGCTGGATCTTCGCGGACGAGGCGACGAGCACGGCCGGATCGCCGGGACGGCGCTCGCCGACGACGGCGGGGATCTCATGGCCGGTGACCTCACGGCAGACCGAGATGACCTCCTGCACGGAGAAGCCCGTGCCGCTGCCCAGGTTGTAGATCTTGTGCTCGCCCGGAGTGATCGCCTCCAGCGCCAGCAGGTGCGCGCGGGCCAGGTCGGCCACGTGGATGTAGTCGCGCACGCAGGTGCCGTCCTGCGTCGGGTAGTCGGTGCCGAACACGCTCACCGACTCGCGCTCGCCGGTCGCGACCTTGAGGACGTTCGGGATGAGGTGGGTCTCGACCGTGTGCCGCTCGCGGTAGCGGCCGTAGGCGCCCGCCACGTTGAAGTAGCGCAGGCTCACCGCGCCCAGCCCGCGCATCCGCGCGAACGCGCTCAGCGTGGTGTCGACGGCCAGTTTGGTGGCGCCGTAGGGGTTGGTCGGGCGGGTCGGGTCGCCCTCCTCGATGGGGGAGCGCTCGGGCTCGCCGTACGTGGCGGCGGTCGAGGAGAACACGATCCGGCCCACGCCCTTGTCCCGCATGGCGTCGAGCAGGGCCAGCGTGGCGCCCAGGTTGCTCGCCCAGTACAGCCCCGGTTCCGCCACGGACTCGCCCACCAGCGACTTGGCGGCGAAGTGCAGCACCGCGTCCATGCCGTCGAGCGCGTCGCTGGCCTCGGTGATGTTCGCTTTAACGAATCTGGCACCCTCCGGCACCGCGTCCTCATGCCCGGTCGACAGGTCGTCGAGTACGGTCACCTCGTGTCCCGCCTCGACGAGTTGCGCGGCGACGACACTGCCGACGTATCCGGCCCCTCCGGTGACCAACAGCCTCATGTGTACTCCTGTGCGAATATGTTTGAATTTGTACGGCTTAACGTTCAGCATACGCGGGAAGGGGCACAAGTACGCTGCCAACCACCATGTTTGACACCGTCGCGGCCAACATCGCCCTGGTTCTGGTCTTCATTCTGATCGGGGGATTCTTCGCCGCCGCAGAGATCGCGATGGTCTCCCTACGGGACAGCCAGATCCGGAAGCTCTCCCAGCTAGGCCGTCGGGGAGAGCGCGTGGCCAAACTCGCCCGCGATCCCAACCGCTTCCTGTCCGCCGTGCAGATCGGCGTCACGGTCGCCACCATGCTCTCGGCCGCGTTCGGCGCCGCCCGGCTCTCGGCGTACCTCGTGCCCGTGCTCGAACACGTGCGGGTGCCCGGCGCGATCGCGCCCGTGGTGGCCCTCGTGCTGGTGACGCTGGCGATCTCGTACGTCTCCCTCGTCCTCGGCGAACTCGCCCCCAAGCGCCTGGCGCTGCAGCGGACCGAGGGCCTGTCGCTCTTCGTGGCCCCCACCCTCGACCGGATCGCCTTCCTGTCGCGCCCGATCATCTGGATGTTGTCGAAGTCCACCGACGGCGTGGTCAGGCTGCTCGGCGGCAACCCGGCGGCCGACAGGGAGGAGGTCACCACCGAGGAACTGCGTGACATGGTCGTCGGGCACACCGACCTGACCGCCGACGAGCGCAAGCTGATCAACGAAGTGTTCGCCGCCGGGAAACGGCAGCTCAGGGAGGTGATGCTGCCGCGCACGGAGGTGGAGTTCATGGACGCCGACACGCCGCTGAACGAGGCCGCCCAGTTGGCCGCCACGCTCCCGCACTCCCGCTTCCCGGTCTACCGCGAGTCCTACGATGAGGTCATCGGCTTCGTCCACGTACGCGACCTGCTGGACCCGGAGCTCATCGGGCGGACCGAGCCGATCAGCGCGGTCGTGCCGATCAGGCCGGCCAAGTTCGTGCCCGCGTCCAAGCGCCTGCTCTCCACGCTGAACGAGATGCGCGACGAAGGCCAGCACCTGGCGATCGTGGTCGACGAGTACGGCGGCACGGCCGGCATCGTCACCATGGAGGACCTGGTCGAGGAGCTGATCGGCGACATCAGGGACGAGTACGACGTCGAGGAGGACGTCGTCGTCCTGCCCGCGGGCGAGATCGAGATCGACGGCCTGACGAACCTCAACGACTTCGCCACAGAAACCGGCATCAGACTCCCGGACGGTCCTTACGAGACGTTGGGCGGTTTCGTGATGGCGATGCTCGGGCATGTCCCCTCAGTCGGCGAAAAAGTCGAAATTTCGGGCTTTGAGCTGACCGTCACCGAGCTCGACGGCCGCCGTATCGCCCGCGTCAGAGTGAAACGCCGACCGGTCGTCGAGTCGCCCTCGGACCAGGATTCCTGACACAATTGCCTGCTATGGCCAGACCTCGTGTTCTCTCCGGCATCCAGCCGACCGCGGACTCCTTCCACCTGGGCAACTATCTGGGTGCGGTCCGCCAGTGGGTCACGCTGCAGGAGACCCACGACGCCTTCTACTGCGTGGTCGACCTGCACGCGATCACCGTGCCGACCGAGCCCGCCGACCTGCGCCGCCGCTCCCGCGTGGCCGCGGCCCAGCTCTTCGCCGCCGGCCTCGACCCCGAGCGCTCCACCGTCTTCGTGCAGTCGCACGTACGCGAGCACACCGAGCTGGCCTGGGTGCTGATCTGCCTCACCGGCATGGGCGAGGCGGCCAGGATGACGCAGTTCAAGGACAAGTCGGCCAAGTTCGGCGAGAGCGCGGCCAGCGTCGGCCTGTTCACCTATCCGATCCTGCAGGCCGCCGACATCCTGCTCTACCAGGCCGACCGCGTCCCCGTCGGGGCCGACCAGAAGCAGCACCTCGAGCTCACGCGCGACCTCGGGCAGCGCTTCAACCACCGCTTCGGCGAGACGTTCACGCTGCCGGAGCCGTACATCCTCAAAGAGGTCGAGAAGATCACCGACCTGCAGGACCCGACGGCGAAGATGTCGAAGTCGTCGTCGAGCCCCGCCGGCATCCTCGACGTCCTCGAGCAGCCGGGCCCGCTGCGCAAGAAGGTCATGCGGGCGGTCACCGACACCGGCTCCGAGGTCCTGTTCGACGAGGAGAACAAGCCCGGCATCTCCAACCTGCTGCGCATCCAGTCCGCCCTGACAGGCACCCCGATCCCCGACCTGGTCGCCCGCTACGAGGGGCAGGGCTACGGCACGTTCAAGAAGGACGTGGCGGAGGTCGTGGCCGACACCTTCACCCCGATCAGGGAGCGCACGGAGAAGCTGCTGTCGGACGAGAGCGAACTCGACCGGATGCTGGCCGTCGGGGCCGAGCGGGCCTCCGCCGTGGCCAGGCAGACCATGGAGCAGGTCCGCGAGCGCGTGGGCTTCCTGCCCACGCTGTAGGGCCGGCGACCGCTCCTGGGTGAGCGGATGAACGGACGTTTCCCCGGGCTGGCGGCGCTTGAGGAGGCCGGGGCGTTCGCCGTGTCGGACGCCGCGCTGCCGTACACGCTGCAGCGCGCGCTCGACCGTTTCGCCTTCGGCCTCGACCTCGTCCTGGACGCCGTCGGCGCCCGGGTGGCGGCGGCCCGGCCGTGGCGATCGATCAGCTGCCGCGGGTCGCCCGGTGCACCCGCAGCAGCGCCCGCAGGGCGGCCAGGCTCGGCCTGGTGAGCCGGACCTCGTCGTGGACCGCAGTCCAGCCTGACTGGTGCCGCTCGAACGTCCACCCGGGAAACTCCCTGATGGCCTCCTCCTGTAGTCGTTCCATGACGAAATCGGCACTCGGCGCTGTTGTCATGAACGCAGAGTCGCATCGGAACGCCGCTGAGTGACGAACTCGGGCGACAGATCTCCCCGTTCGCGCCGACCGAACTCTGTGTTCGCCCGTCAGATGGGGATGCCGTGGCGTTCGGCGAGCTGGCGGACCTCGGGTGCCCACGACGGCCGTGCCCGCCGCGCCAGGGACCGGATCATCTCTCTCAGCAGCAGCTTGTGATCGAGCTCTTCCGGGCATTCGCGCTCGATTCTCAGCAGGTGGAGCAGGCTGGCGGCGTCGTCGCCCAGGTCCTCGCAGGCGCGGGCGACGTTGATGAGGTGGGTGGTGCGCCGCTCGATCGACGGCGTGAGGCGCAGGTCGATGTCGTCGGCGATGCGCAGCACCGCCTCGGGGCGGTTGGTGTCGCTCTCGATGCTGGCCATGTGGATGGCGACGTTGGTGGGGCCGAAGAAGGCCACGTCGTAGACCCCCGAGTCGTCGCCGACCTGCTCGGCCAGCCGCGCCGCAGGGCCGCGTACCAGCTCTCTGGCCTCGTCGTCGTCGCCCATGCGGGCCGCGCCGATCGCGGCGAGCAGGTGGAGCGCGCCGAACGCCTTGATGTGGCGGGCGTCGCCGTCGCCGACGTGCGGTTCGAGCAGCTCGATGCCGCGCTGGGCGACGTCGTAGGCGATCTGGTGCATGTCATCCGACAACATCGACTGCCCCAGGTTCCAGTACGCCCACGCCAGCATCAGCGGGTCGCCCGACTCCTCGGCGAAGCGCATCGCCCGATCGGCCGCCAGATGCGACAGGTCGACCCGGCTCAGGTGCTTGAGCACGGCCCTGGCCAGCAGGTACGCGTCCGTCGCCACGCTGTTGGCAGCCGGTGTGCGCTCAAGCGCGAGGTTTTCGGCGTCGGAGATCAGCGACGGCAGCGCCGCCATCAGGATCGAGTAGCGCCGGGTCGAGCTGAACCAGGCGGCGCGCGCCGAGGCCACCCGCTCCGCCAGTTGCTCGGCGTCGGGCGGTTCGATGTCGGGCGTCAGGGAGCGGCAGGTGAACAGGGCCCGTTCGATGTCGCTGATCTGCGGCCTGCTGGGCTCGTGGGAGTCGCGCGGGGCCTCTCCTAATAGCACGGCGCTGCGTACGCCCAGCACTTTGGCGATCTCCCGCAGGAGGGGCAGCGAGGGCGTTCGCTTGCCGTGCTCGATCAGTTCGATGTGCCTGGGGGTGCATCCGGCCTGGGTCGCCAGCGCGGTGGTGCTCATGCCCCTTCGTTCGCGCTGGAGTCTGACCATCTGCCCGGTGCTGATTTCGGCCATGGGCTCGGCGCCTCTCGGATCGTTCTCAACACCCCACAGGCTAGGGCTCCCGGTGCCCGCCTGCCATGGTTTCCGCCCTGCTCAGGGGGCATCTCGCGAAGAAACAGCGCACCGGCGAACGCGTTGGTTCCTCACATTCCGGTCCGGAATGGGGCGAGGTTTCCAGCGTTCCGGGGTAGGGGGGCGCGATGGCGAAGGTGACGGAGCGGATCGAGGCGATCAAGGGCTGGGGCCGCCGCAGGGTGGAGGACTGGCGGGTCCGCAGGCCGGCCTTCGACCACCTCCTGCGCGCCGTGCGGCGCTACGAGGGCCAGTCGGCCGACCGGCTGGCGGCCGCGGTGACCTATTTCGCGTTCCTGTCCTTCTTCCCGCTCGTGGCGCTGTCGTACGCGGTGCTCGGGTACGTGGTCGCGACCAGCGAGGCCACCAGGCAGGCCCTGGAGAAGTCGATCGCCGAACGGCTGCCTGCGGGCATCGCCAACCTGCTCGACCTGGAGTCCATCGCCACGGCGAGGGAGACCGCGGGGATCATCGGCCTGCTCGGCCTGCTCTACGCCGGGCTCGGCGCTCTGGACGCGCTGCGCGGGGCGTTGCGTGAGATGTCGATGACCACCGCGCCGCCGTTCAACTTCCTCGTCGGCAAGCTGCGGGACCTGGTCTCGATCGTGCTGATCGGGGTGACGATGATCTCGTCCGTGCTGGTGGCCGGGTTCGCCACCACGGCCACGGACCGGGTCCTGAACTTCCTGTTCGGCGGCGGGCCGGTGGTCGCCACCGCGCTCAGGGTCGCCGGGGTGGTGGCGAGCGTGGGCGCCGACTGGCTGCTGTTCGTGATCCTGCTCGGCTGGGTGGCCGGGCGGACCCAGCCGTTCCGGGTCGTCGCCAAGGGGGCGCTGCTGGGCGCGATCGGGTTCGGGGTGCTCAAGCAGGCCGCCACGCTGCTGCTCGCGGCGACGCTCGCCAACCCGCTCTACGGCGCGTTCACCGCCATCGTGGGCCTGCTGATCTGGATCAACTTCTCGGCCAGGCTCGTGCTCCTCGTCGCCGCCTGGACGGCGACGGCGGGGTTGTGCCCGCCGCCGGCCCCGACGCCGGTCCCCTCGTCGCAGACGCCCTCAGGAGCGTGACCGGACGCGGCGGCGGCGGATCCCGTAGCCGAGCCAGATCAGCCCGAACAGCAGGCCGCCGCCGATCACCACCGACCCGACCGTCCTGGTGGAGTCGGTCTGCTTGGAGGCGGCCCGCTCCAGCAGCGACGGCTGGGTCGCCGGGGTGACCGAGGCCGCGGGCTTGGGTGCGGCCTGCGCGTCGGGCAGCGGCTTGACCAGCTCGCCGACCGGCTTGGCCTTGCCCCTGACCGAGAAGCCCCAGTCGAGCAGGTCGGCGACCTCGTCCCAGAAGCCGCCCTCGTGCCGCATGATGCTCACCACGATCGTGTGCCCGTCGCGGGTGGCCGCGCCGACGAAGCTGGCCTGGGCCTTGGTGGTCCAGCCGTTCTTGACGCCGACCATGCCGTTGTAGCGCCACAGCAGCTTGTTGTGGTTGCTGATCTCGTAGTAGCCCTTGGGCGCGGGGAATTTGGCGACCTTGGTGCTGATGTAGCGCTTGAAGTCGGAGTTGGCCAGGCCGGCGCGGGCGATGAGCGCCAGGTCGTAGGCGGAGCTGCTCTGTCCTGGCTTGTCCAGGCCGCTGGGCGTCTTGGCGACGGTGTCGTTCGCCTGCAGCCGCTTGGCTTCGGCGTTCATGTCGCGCATGGTCTTGTCCAGGCCGCCGTTGGTCTCGGCCAGGGCCATGGCAGCGTCGTTGCCCGACGACATCATCAGCGCCCTGAACAGGTCCTCGATCTTGTACGTCGTCTTGACCGACAGGCCGACCGCGCTGCCCTCCTGGTTGCAGGCGTTCTCACTGGGCCGGATGCTGCGGTTCTTGTCGAGTTTGGGGATGAGGGTGAGCGCGGTCAGGGTCTTGAGCGTGCTGGCCGGCAGGTAACGCCCGTGGGCGTCCTTGGCGGCGAGCACCTGGCCCGTGTCGGCGTCCGCGACGACGTACGACGTAGCCTTGCTCTTGGGCGGCTGCTTGACGCCCTCCGGGGCCACCAGGCCACGACTGCCCAGCGCCTCGCCGCCGACAGGTGTGGCCGGGGCGGCATGGGCGGTCCCGCTGGTGAGCGAGGCCGCGGCGATGAGTGCCGTCACCGGCATGAGTTTTGTCCACATGGCGGTCTCAGGGTAGCTCCGTGTTAATGCCCATGTGGCGACACATCCCCCGAAGATCCACCCTCGATACTAGTGAGGTGCTGATGTCACGAAAGATCGCCGGATTCCTCATCATCCTGGGCGCATTCATGATCTTCGAGTGGGTGAACCTGGGGTTTAACTTGGCCGACGGGCATCCGACCAGCTTCTACGTGGTGCACGGCATCCTGATCGCCGTCAACATCATCCTCGCCGTCGTCTTGGGGATCATCGGCTGGCGCGGCCTCAGGGGCCGCAGAGGAGACGCCGGGTGAGGGCGTGGAGTTCGTCCGCTTCCTCACGTGAGTCGCCAATGGAGGTGAAGCCCAGCTTGCCGTACTCGGGGATGGCGCCCAGCAGGTGGAAGACGTTTCCGGTACGCCGCCGCGCGTCGAATCCGACGCCGAGCCGTTCCGCCATGCGCATGACGTCACCGGGGGTGCGACCGCGCAGGCAGGAGGAGGCGCAGTTGTCGGTCGCCGTGTAGAACTTCGGCTGATTTCCGGACATGAGCAGGCCGGTACCCGCGTCGTACGTCGCCCCGGTCGTCATCACGGCGGCACCGAACGGATGCGTGGTCCCGCCGATCCGCAGGTTGATCTCGCACAACAGCGCCGCGTACCCGGCGTCGGCCTTCAGCGCGAAGAAGTCCATGCCGAACAGCCCGACCACGCCCTTGTCGGCGAGCACGCGAGCGATCCGCTCGGCCGACGCGCCGACCTCCGCGCGGTACTCGGGAGCGGCGGGGAACGTGCAGCCCTGGTAGACGTGGCCGTTGGTCCCGCCGAGCACCTGGTCGTGCGTGGCGAGCACCTGAGCCTGGCCGCCCGGCGTGATCTGGGCCAGCGCGCTCGGGTAGTAGAGCGGGCGATGTTCGATGAACTCCTCGACCACCGCCCCCCGTTCGCGGATCTTCTTGGTGTAGCTCTCCCAGGTCTCTCCCGCCGCCGAGAAGCTCGTCAGCGACCTGTCACCCTTGGTGACGATCACGTTGCCGAGCCCGGAGTAGCCGTCGTTCAGCTTGACGATCACCCGTTCGCCCGGCAGGGCCTCCATGGCCTCCTCGACCTCGTTCGCCGCGCGCACGTCGCCGAAGCCGCGCGGCATCGGCACCCCCGCCTCGTGCCCGACCTCCCGCGCGCCGCTCTTGGAGCCGTAGTAGGCCAGGGACGTCGCGGGGCCGTACAGGGGGATGCCGAGGAAGGCGGCGAGCTCCTCCTCGAGCTCGCTCAGGACGAACGGCACCAGCCACGCCTCGCCTTCGATCGCCGAGCGGAGCTGTTCCAGCACGTCGGGACGGCGGAGCAGGCTCCTGGTCAGCGGCTGGGACCAGGGGTCGTCCAGCGTGATCAGCGTCAGACGCTTGGCGGCGTCGTCCGGATCGGGCAGGAAGCCGAAGTAGTAGTCGATGATGTCGCGGTCGACGGGCGCGGAGGAGAGGTAGACCACCTTTACCCCGGGCTCGCGAAGGGCGAGGAGGAGGAAGAGTAAACGTTCCTCGTACGACCTGGCCGCCGTGATGCGGCGGAGCTCATCCTGCGGGAGGGAGAGCGAGGGCACGACCACCAGGGTCCCCTCGCTCGGCTTGAAGATGCTCCACCCAGAACACTTCTCCCCGAACGGGATATTAGTGATCATATAGCGAGTGAAACACGCAATCTTCCCAAAAACAGCAATCGCCGAAGTGTGATGACCATGACAGAAGGTGACAGGATTCGGAATCGCTGACCACGTTTGGGAGTGGCGACATCGGGTCACGATCTAATGATCCCTTGTGACTATTTCCGGGTCAGACAAACGTTCGGGAACTGGGGTCACCTGGGGTTACGGTCAGGTCATCGGCTAACTTTTGGTGTATGTGTCGGCGGGGCGGCTCAGGAGAGCGATAAAGTCGAAGCATCGCCATCGGGCTCACGGCCGACCGCTGTGCTCCCGGGCCGCGGCGGCATTCGCGACCGACGAACGCCAGGCCCGTGCTGACGATCTCGCACACCAAACCAAGCGGGTGTGTCTTTTGATTTCGCCGAGCGGCCTGCTCGACCAGACAGAGGCCGTCGCGGGGTGGACGAGTATTGACAGCGCACGAGCCGCGACGGCCAGAACGTGGGGCCTGCGGCATTGGGACGGGATGGTGACATATGCGGGGACGTGAGCTTCGGGGGGAACTCGACGCGTTCCTGGCGGAGGCCGAGCAGGACCTCGTGGCGTTCCGCCGCGACATTCACATGCATCCTGAGCTCGCCTTCGCCGAATATCGCACGACCCAGCGGATCGCCGAGCGGCTCACCGCCGCCGGCCTGACCCCTTCGGTGCTGCCGCGCGGCACCGGGCTGATCTGCGACGTGGGCAACGGCGACGGCCCGACCGTCGCGCTGCGCGCCGACATCGACGCGCTGCCCCTTCAGGACGAGAAGGACGCGCCCTACCGCTCCACCGTGGCGGGAGCCTGCCACGCCTGCGGCCACGACGTGCACACCACGATCCTGCTCGGCACCTCGCTCTTCCTGGCCCAGCAGGCCGCCGCCGGCCTGCTGCCCGGCCGGGTGCGCCTGATCTTCCAGCCCGCCGAGGAGCTTCCCGGCGGCGCGCTGGAGGTCATGGCCCACGGCGGCATCAGCGGCGTCGACCGTATTTTCGGTCTCCACTGCGATCCCCGCGTGGACGTCGGCCAGGTCGGGCTCAGGTCCGGCCCCATCACCTCGGCCTGCGACAGGATCGTCGTCAGGGTGGCGGGGCCCGGCGGCCACACCGCACGCCCCCACCTGACCGCCGACCTGGTCTTCGCCCTGGCCAAGATCCTCACCGAGCTGCCCGCGGCCCTGTCGCGCCGCGTCGACCCGCGCTCCTCGCTCAGCCTCGTCTGGGGCCGGGTCGAGGCGGGTTCCGCGGCCAACGCCATCCCCGACGACGGCATCGCCGAGGGCACGGTCCGCTGCCTCGACGAGACCGCCTGGCACGCCGCCCCCGACCTGATCAAGTCGCTGCTGGAGTCGGTGGCAAGCGCCTACGGCATCGAGGCCACGCTCGACTACACGCGCGGGGTGCCGCCGGTGGTCAACGACGAGGTCAGCGTCGAGATGCTGGCCGAGGCCGCCGAGCGGGCGCTGGGCGCGGGCGCGGTGGTCCCGACCCAGCAGTCGCTCGGCGGCGAGGACTTCGCCTGGTACCTGGAGTCGCTCCCCGGCGCGTTCGCCCGGCTCGGCACCCGCTCGCCCGACGGCGTGACCTACGACATCCACCAGGGCACGTTCGACGTGGACGAGAAGGCGATCTCGATGGGCGTGCGGATGATGGCCACCACGGCGCTGACCGCGCTGTGGGAGGTCGGCCCGCTCGACTCCATCACCAACGCCATGGCGTGACCAACGGCAGGCGCAGCGACGACTGCCCCGGCGACACCGTCACCGTGGTGCCGGGCGGGTAGCGCAGCGTGAAGTCGACGTCGGTCGAGATGATGACCAGGCCCAGCCGGTGGCCCTTCTTGAACACGTAGTCCGTCGGCTGGAAGTCCCACGAGAAGGTGTACTCCTTGCCGGGCCGCAGCGGCTCGGTCTTGTCGGGGCGGTGCCGGTTGCGCACGTCGAGCCACCCCCTGGTGACGATCTTGTAGGGGGTGGTGGCCGTGCCCAGGTTCCTCAGCGTGGTGCAGCCCGTGTCGCCGGGGACACCCTGTCCGTAACAGTAGGTCTGGCCCGTGGAGACCAGGGTGCCGTTCGGCCGGACGTCGGTGCCGTAGTCCACCAGCAGCGCCGTCAGGTACGGCGATGCGCCGTCCTTCATCGAGGCCCGGACCGACAGCGTGGGCGTGCCCGAGACCCGCACGTCGGAGGGGAGTGTGCGGGTCAGGTACGCCAGCCGGTTCGGGTCTTCGCCCGTGGCCTCGACGAGCTGCTCGGCGGTCCTGGCCTTCTGGTCGACGAACGACTCCTTCGCCGCGCGCGGTTGCGAGAACGGGCCGAGTTGCCGCCCTGAGCCCAGGTGGAGGGGCACGGTGGCCGTTCCTGGCAGCGGCCACGACCTGTACCGGCCCCACTGGCCGACGGCGGTCTCCACGTCCGCCTGCGGCTCGCGCATGATGCCGGAGTCGATGCCGTGCAGCCAGTAGTCGAACCAGCCGTGCAACTGGCGCAGCCACTCGGCCGCGCGGAAGTTGAACGGGCTCATGTGGGTGCCCTGGTGCAGCCAGATCTTGCGCGGCACCTGCCGTTTGGCCAGGGCGTACCACCACTGCGCGAACTGCTTGGTCTTGACGTTCCAGTCGTTGAGCCCGTGCGCCAGGAAGACGCTGGCCTTGACCTTGCCGACGTCGTTCATGTAGTTGCGGGCGTCCCAGAGCGGGCTGTAGTCGCCGGTGACCCGGTCCTGGCCGGTCGTCAATCCGTCGATCAGCGCGCCGCAGGCCTGCTGCCCGTTCTGCCTGGTCAGTACGTACTTGGCCAGCACGTCCAGGTCCTCGCCCTGGAAGCCGCCGGGGGCCAGGACGCCGCCGTTGGCGCGGTAGTAGTCGTACCAGTTCGAGATCGCGGAGATCGGCACGATCGTCTTCAGGCCCTCGACGCCGGTCGCGGCGACCGCGTTCGGCAGCGTGCCGTTGTAGGAGACGCCGATCATGCCGACCTTGCCAGTGGACCAGGTGGCCGCGACCGGGTTCCCTTCGGCGTCGAAGCCCTTGGCGCGGCCGTTGAGCCAGTCGATCGCGGCCTTCGGCCCGGCCGTCTCGTTGACGTCGCCCGAGGTCGGGCAGCCGGTCGCGCGCCCGCTGCCGAGGTTCTCGACCAGGGCGACGGCGTAGCCGCGGGGCAGGAAGTAGTTGTCGTAGTAGCCGTCGAACGGCTCGGCGTCCAGCTTCTTGGCCAGGGTGCTCATGGCGGGCAGCGGGTTGCCGTCCGCGTCGACGTCCACGGGGTGGTTGCCGACGTCGTTGCCGCCCGCGAAGTACGGGCTGGCCTCCATGATCACCGGGACCTTCAGTCCCTGGTCGGTCTCCTTGGGTCGCAGGATGTCCACGGCCACCCGGTCGGGCCGGCCGTCGTTGTCGCTGTCGGTCCCCGCGACCTCGACGAACACCGTCTGCTTGACGGCCTCCGCCCGGGAGAAGACCGGCTGGGTGGCGTTGTTCTGGATCGAGATGGAGGGGGTGTCGGCTGTGGCGGGTGTGGGGCCGGTCAAGGCCGCGACGAGCGACGCGGCCAGCGGCACGGCCAGTGCCTTCCAACGCTGCATACGGGACTCCGTCGACGAGATTTCACCGTCGCTGGGAATGTCTGTCATGATCGGCGTCCCGGCAAGAGGTGATCGCCCCCCAAAAGTTGGGCAGAATTTTCCTTCGACGCGCCCGGTGTCTGATGCTCGATTCAGGTCACGGACGCGAGTGATGTCGATAACGGAGCGGTTGCGACCCTGTGTGCGAGTTTGGTCTGCCCTGGTCAAGCAACTATCTTCCGTGCAGGTGCCGTACGTCCTTCGTGCCTGCGATGAAGTTTCGACAGAGGAGAGGACGACGGGGAAAGGGAAGGGAGTCGCCTTGCTCGGCAAGCGATTCAACAGGATGGCGTTCGGCTCGGCAGTCGGCGTCATGCTCATGGCGGCGGCCGCTTGCGGCAGCGGTAGCAGTGGTGGGAACACCACGGCCAGCGAGGCGCCGGGCGGCGAGGCGTCGAAGGGCGCGCTCAAGGTGGGGCTCGCGTTCGACATCGGCGGGCGGGGCGACAAGTCGTTCAACGACGCCGCGTACACGGGGCTGGAGAAGGCCAAGACCGAGCTCGGGGCGGAGATCAAGGAGCTGAGCCCGGCGGCCGACGGCTCCAACCGTGGCGACCTGCTGCGCCAGCTCGCCGACGCCGGCTACAACCCGATCATCGGGGTCGGCTTCGCCTATGGCGAGGACATCAAGAAGGCCGCCGAGGAGTACCCGGAGATCCAGTTCGCGGTCGTCGACTCGGCCTCCAACGCGCCCAACGTGACCGGGCTGCTGTTCGCCGAGGAGCAGGGCTCCTACCTGGCGGGCGTCGCCGCCGCGACCAAGTCGCAGAGCGGCCACGTCGGCTTCGTCGGCGGCGTCCAGAACGACCTGATCAAGAAGTTCGAGGCCGGGTACGTGGCGGGCGTGAAGTCGGTCAAGGCCGACGCCAAGATCGACATCAAGTACCTCACCCCCGACGGTGACTTCTCCGGCTTCAAGGCCCCCGACAAGGGCAAGGTCGCGGCCGAGAAGATGTACCAGGACGGCGCGGACATCGTCTACCACGCCGCCGGCGACTCCGGTCTCGGCGTCTTCCAGGCGGCTGCTGCGGCCAAGAAGCAGGCCATCGGCGTCGACTCCGACCAGCGTCAGACGGTCAAGGAGACCGACCTGCAGCCGGTCATCATGACCTCGATGCTCAAGCGCGTCGACGTCGGTGTGTTCGAGTTCATCAAGGCCGCTCAGGGCGGTGCCAAGGGCGGCAGCAACACCACCTACGACCTCAAGGTCGACGGGGTGGGCCTGTCCACCACCGGCGGCGAGATCGACGACATCAAGGACAAGCTCGACGCGGCCAAGAAGGACATCGTGGACGGCAAAATCACCGTTCCGGCCAAGCCGTAATCGCGGTAGAAGTGACACCTGAGGGCCCGGAGTCCGCAGACTTCGGGCCTTCTGTCTATGCCGCCCCCCAAGGAAGGCGAAATGAGTGCTGACACCCTGGCCACGGTGAAACCCGCCGTAGAGCTGGAGGGCATCACCAAGCGTTTCCCCGGCGTCATCGCGAACCACGACATCCGCATCACCGTCGAACCCGGCACGGTGCACGCCATCGTCGGGGAGAACGGCGCCGGCAAGTCCACCCTCATGAAGATCCTCTACGGCATGCAGAAGCCGGACGAGGGCACCATCAAGATCAACGGCGCGGAGGTCAGCTTCCGCACCCCGAGTGACGCCATCGCCGCCGGTATCGGCATGGTCCACCAGCACTTCATGCTGGCCGACAACCTGACCGTGGTCGAGAACATCGTCCTGGGCACCCGCGGCGGACGCGACACCGCCTCGGCCCGCGCGCGCATCGCCGCGCTGGCCGAGAGCCACGGCCTGCGCGTCGACCCCGGCAAACTCGTGGAGGACCTCGGCGTCGGCGACCGCCAGCGGGTGGAGATCCTCAAGGTGCTCTACCGAGGCGCCCGCATCCTCATCCTCGACGAGCCGACGGCCGTGCTGGTGCCGCAGGAGGTCGAGGAGCTCTTCCAGAACCTGCGCGAGCTCAAGGCCGATGGCCTGACGGTCATCTTCATCTCCCACAAGCTCGACGAGGTGCTCGACATCGCCGACGCGATCACCGTGATCCGGCGCGGCACCACGGTCGCCAGCGTGAACCCCGCCGACGTCACCGCACGGCAGCTCGCCGAGCTGATGGTCGGCAGCGAGCTGCCCACGCCGGAGACCCGCGAGTCCACGGTGACCGACCGGGTGGCGTTCAAGGTCTCCCACCTGACCATGGAGGCCGAGGACCACCGCCCGGTGCCGAAGGGCGTCGAGATCAGTACGTATGTCGACAAGCTTCGCGAAGAGGGCAAGCGCCTGCTTCTCGACGACGTGTCGTTCGAGATCCACGAGGGCGAGATCCTCGGCATCGCCGGCGTCGAGGGCAACGGCCAGTCCGAGCTGATCGAGACCATCATGGGCATCCGTCCCGCGCACGGCGTCATCGAGCTCGGCGAACACGACATCAGCGACTGGTCCACCCTGCGCCGCAGGGAGTCCGGCATCGGCTACATCCCCGAAGACCGGCACCGCCAGGGCCTGCTGCTTGAGGCGTCGTTGTGGGAGAACCGCGTGCTCGGCCACCAGACCAGGAAGCCCGCGCGCAGCGGCATCTGGATCAACCGGCGCGCCTCCAAGGCCGACACCGCGCGCATCGTCAAGGACTACGACGTCCGCACGCCGAGCGTCGAGACCCTGGCCCTGGCCCTGTCCGGCGGCAACCAGCAGAAGCTGATCGTCGGCCGCGAGATGAGCGGCGAGCCGAAGTTCCTCATCGCCGCGCACCCGACCAGAGGCGTGGACGTCGGCGCCCAGGCCGCCATCTGGGACCACCTGCGCGAGGCCAGGGCCGCGGGGCTGGCGGTCCTGCTCATCTCCGCCGACCTCGACGAGCTGATCGGCCTGTCCGACACCCTCCGGGTGATCTACCGGGGCCGTCTCGTGGCCGCGCTCGACCCTTCCGACATCACGCCCGAGCGGCTGGGCGGCTACATGACCGGCGCCATCGCCGACAACGAGGAGACGTGATGCCCGCCGGGCTCAATCGGGCGCTGTTCACCGTCGCCGGCGCCGTCGTCGCCGTCGTCCTGGCGATCGCGATCTGCAGCGTGGCGATCAGCGTCGCGGGCGGCGAGCCGCTCAAGGCGTTCGCCGCCTTCTTCAACTTCGGTGCGACCGAGCGGGCGGAGTCGAACAACATCGCCGCGCTCCTCGACCGGGCGGTGCCGCTGTTCATCGCCGGGCTGGCGGTGGCCGTCGGCTTCCGCATGAATCTGTTCAACATCGGCGTCGAGGGACAGTACCGCCTCGCGGCCATCTGCGCGGCGTACGTCGGCTCGACGTTCACGGCGCCCGCCCCTATCCAGATCACGGTGATCATCCTGGTCGCCGCGCTGGTCGGCGGCCTGTACGCGCTCATCCCCGCGGTCATGAAGGTGACCAGGGGCGTGAACGAGGTCATCTCCACGATCATGTTGAACTACATCGCCATCAACTTGACGGCTTTCCTGGTCCGCGGCCCGTTCATGGGCGAGCGCGAGGCGGGGTCGCTCGTCACCACGACGCAGAAGCTGCCCGAGTCGGCCATGTTCCCCGACCTCAACTTCGTCTTCGAGTGGTTCGGGCTGATCCCGCCCACTCGCGCCGGCGGCCTGTGGGGTTTCCTGCTGGTGGCGATCGTGCTCGGTGTGGTGATCTGGTTCGTGCTGGAGCGCACCCGCTTCGGCTTCGACGTCAAGGCCAGCGGGCTCAACGGCCCGGCCGCGCTCGCGTCCGGCGTCAATCCCAAGCGCATGGTCATCGCGGCGATGGTGTTGTCCGGCGGGATCGCCGGGCTCATCGGCCTGCCGGAGATCCTCGGCGACAGGGGCGCCTTCAACTCCAACTTCACCGCGGGGCTGGGCTTCCTCGGCATCGCGGTGGCGCTGCTCGGCAGGAACAAACCCGTCGGCATCGCGATCGCCGCGCTGCTGTTCGCCTTTCTCGACCGGGCGCAGGGACCGCTGCAGGAGGCCAACGTGCCGGCGTCCGTCGTCACGATCATCCAGGGCGTGATCGTCCTGCTCGTCGTCGTGGCCAACGAGGTGACCAACCGGCTTGCGCTCAGATTCGAAGAGCGGCGCGCCGCCCAGCAGCTCGGCAAGGTTGAGGTGGCAGCATGACTCGCGTAAGCAAGTACCATGTGGCGCTCATTGGCGTCGCCGCGCTCATTCTGTTGATGTCGCTGGTGCGCTTCGTGACGGGCCAGGACGACCTCACCTCCTCCGGCACGTTCGCCGCCGCGCTGATGCTGGCGGTGCCGATCGGTCTGGCCGGTCTGGGCGGGTTGTGGGCCGAGCGGGCCGGCGTGGTCAACATCGGCCTCGAAGGCATGATGGTGCTCGGCACCTGGTTCGCCGGCTGGGCCGGCTACCAGTGGGGCCCCGTGGCCGCGCTGCTCGCGGGGCTGCTCGGCGGCGCGCTCGGCGGCCTCATCCATGCCATCGCCACCGTGTCGTTCGGCGTGGACCACATCATCAGCGGCGTCGCGATCAACCTGCTCGGCCCCGGCGTCACCCGCTTCCTGTCGGAGGTGCTCTACAAGAACGGCACACCGGCGGCCGACGCGGGTGCCGGCATCACCGGCTCGCCCGCGATCAGCGGGCACCCGTGGACGCCCAGCCTGCCGGTGCTTTCCGACGGGCCCGATGTGTTCGGGTGGCTGGAGAGCACCCGCTGGTTCCTGGTCGCCGACCTCGCCGGGATTCTGCGCGGCCTGACCCACAACGTGAACATCCTGGTGGTCCTGGCCGTGTTGCTGCTCCCGCTGACGTTCTACGTGCTCTGGCATACCTCCTTCGGCCTGCGGCTGCGTTCGGCGGGTGAGAACCCGTGGGCGGCCGAGTCGCTGGGCGTGAACGTCTACCGGATCAAGTACATCGCCGTCGTCATCTCCGGTGCGTTCGCCGGGCTCGGCGGCGTGTTCCTGGTCTTCGTCTCCAACAAGTACGTCGAGGGCCAGACACAGGGACGTGGCTTCATCGGCCTGGCCGCCATGATCTTCGGCAACTGGCGGCCCGGCGGGCTCGCGGCCGGCGCCTCGCTGTTCGGCTACGCCGAGGCCCTGAAACTGCGCGATTCGGGGTCGGGGACGATCGTGTCGTTCTTCCTGTTCGGCGCGGTGCTGCTGCTCGGCTACCTGGTGCTGCGCGTACGGCGGATGCTGGCCTCCGACCAGCCCGCCGAGGTCGTGACCAGGGGCACCAAGGACTACACGCTGATGGCCGTCGCCGCGGCCGGCGTGGTTGTGCTCTTCTGGTTGTGGCTGACCGTCGAGGAGTTGCCGGGCGAGCTTGTTTTCGTCACACCACACGTGCTCACGTTGCTCGTGCTCTTGGTGGCTTCGCAGCGGTTGCGGATGCCCAAGGCCGACGGTGTGAGCTATCGCCGGGGGGAACAACATTGACCATCGACTGGGACGGCCTGCGTAGCGAGGCCGAAGAGGCCATGCGGCATGCGTACGCGCCGTACTCCCACTTTCCCGTGGGCGCGGCGGCGCTGGTCGACGACGGCCGGATCGTCACCGGCTGCAACGTCGAGAACGCCTCCTACGGCGTGGGCCTGTGCGCCGAGTGCGGCCTGGTCTCGGCGCTGCAGCGTTCGGGCGGCGGCCGGCTCGTGGCCTTCACCTGCGTCGACGGCCACGGCGAGCTGCTGATGCCGTGCGGTCGCTGCAGGCAGCTCCTTTACGAGTTCGGCGGCGAGGACCTGCTGGTCGAGACCGTGGACGGGCCGAAGCGGATGGCGGAGATCCTGCCGTACGCGTTCGGCCCGGCCGACCTCAGCCGGAGCCAGTGATGGACGCCATCGAGGTGATCCGCGCCAAACGTGACGGCGGCGAGCTCACCACGGCCCAGATCGACTGGGTGATCGACGCCTTCACCCGTGGTGGCGTGGCCGACGAGCAGATGTCGGCGCTGGCCATGGCCGTCCTGCTGAACGGCATGAACCGGCGCGAGATCGCCGACTGGACCCAGGCCATGATCCGCTCGGGCGAGCGCATGGACTGGTCCGCGCTCGACCGGCCCACGGCCGACAAACACTCGACGGGCGGCGTGGGCGACAAGATCACGCTGCCGTTGGCGCCGCTCGTGGCGGCGTGCGGCGCGTACGTGCCGCAGCTGTCGGGGCGCGGCCTCGGGCACACCGGCGGCACGCTCGACAAGCTCGAATCCATCCCGGGCTGGCGGGCCTCGCTGTCCAACTCCGAGATGCTGGACGTGCTGCGCTCGGCGGGCGCCGTCGTCTGCGCCGCGGGCTCCGGGCTCGCCCCGGCCGACAAGAAGCTGTACGCGCTGCGCGATGTCACCGGCACCGTCGAGTCGATCCCGCTGATCGCCTCGTCGATCATGTCCAAGAAGATCGCCGAGGGGACCGGGTCGCTGGTCCTCGACGTGAAGGTGGGTTCGGGGGCGTTCATGAAGACGCCGTCGGCCGCCAGAGAGCTCGCCGAGACCATGGTCGCCCTGGGCACGGACGCGGGCGTGCGCACGGTCGCGCTGCTGACCGCCATGGACCGGCCGCTGGGGCGGGCCGTGGGCAACGCGCTTGAGGTCGAGGAGTCCGTCGAGGTGCTCGCGGGCGGCGGGCCCGCCGACGTGGTCGAGCTGACCGTACGCCTGGCCAAGGAGATGCTGGAGGCCGCAGGGGTGTCCGGCAAGGACCCGGCCAAGGTGCTGCAGGACGGCTCGGCCATGGACGCCTGGCGGCGCATGATCACCGCCCAGGGCGGCGACCCGGACGCCCTGCTACCCCGGGCGGCCGAGACCCTGACCGTCGAGGCGCCCTCGTCGGGGGTGCTGACCAGGCTGGACGCCTACGCCGTGGGGCTGGCCGCCTGGCGGCTCGGGGCCGGGCGGGCACGCAAGGAGGATCCGGTGTCGTTCGGCGCGGGGGTCACGCTGCACGCCAAGCCGGGGGATCTGGTGCGGGAAGGGCAGCCGCTGCTGACGCTGCACGCCGACGAGACGGCCAGGTTCGAGCGGGCGCTGGAGGCGCTGGAGGACGGTTACGCGGTGGGGGAGGCGGGCCAGGAGCTGCTTCCGCTGGTCATCGACCGCGTCACGGCCCCGTAACCGCGGCCTCGAAGGCGGCCGGGGCGGGAGCTTCGGTGAAGACGGAGGACAGGACGGCGCGTTGGGTCGGGAGCGCTTCGGCGTGCCTGGCGCGCCCCTCGTCGGTGATGCACACGAACACGCCCCGCCGGTCGACGTCGCAGACGACGCGTGAGACGAGCGCGGCCTTCTCCAGCCGCGCCACCACCCGGGACAGCGCGCTCTGACTCAGGTGGACCTCGTCGCAGAGTTCCTGGATGCGTAGTTTCTTGCCGTGGTGCACCATCCGGTCGAGCACCTCGAACTCGCTGGGCCCCAGCCCGTGCCGATCGCCCAGCTCGCGCTCCAGCGCGCACATGGCCTTGGCGTGTTTGGCCAGGACGTAGTGCCAGGTGCCGACCACGAACTCCTCGTCCATGTCGCGGAGGTTACCACTCCGGGAAATCTCATGCAATGGAATTAAATGCACTTGCATTAGATGCGAGTGCATGTATCGTTCTGATCCATGTCCTCTTCCTCGTCCCGTTGGGGCGCGCTTGCCGTGCTCTGCACAGTGATCTTTCTTGACGCGTTGGATGTCTCGATGGTGGGTGTCGCCCTCCCGGCCATCCAGCACGACCTCGGTTTGAGCACCTCCTCCCTGCAGTGGGTGGTGAGCGGTTACGTGCTCGGTTACGGCGGTCTTCTGTTGCTCGGGGGCAGGACCGCCGATCTGCTCGGGCGGCGCAGGGTGTTCCTGGTCGCCTTGGGTGTTTTCGCCGTGGCGTCGTTGCTGGGTGGTCTCGTGGACGACGGCGGGTTGCTGATCGCGGCCCGCTTCGTCAAGGGGGTGGCCGCCGCCTTCACCGCACCGGCCGCCTTGTCGATCATCACGACGACCTTTCCGGAAGGGCCGCAGCGCAACAGGGCGTTGAGCATCTTCACCGCCAGCGGCGCCAGCGGCTACTCGCTCGGCCTGGTGTTGTCCGGCCTGCTCACCGAGATCGGCTGGCGGTACACGCTGCTGATGCCGGTGCCCGTCGCGATCATCGCTCTGGTCGCCGCGCTGAAGGCGCTGCCGCGCGGCGCCGAGGAGCGTGCCGAGGGCGGTCACGACCTGGTCGGCGCCGTGCTGATCACCGCGTCCATGCTGCTGCTGGTCTTCACCGTCGTGCAGGCGCCCGAGGCCGGCTGGGCCTCCCTGACGACCATCGGCTCGCTGGTGGGCGTGGCCGTGCTGCTCGGCCTGTTCGTCTTCGCCGAACTGCGGATGCGCCACCCGCTGGTGCGGCTGGGCATCCTGCGCTCCGGCCCCATCGTGCGGGCCAACCTGGGCTTGCTGATCCTGATGGGCTCGTACGTGGCCTTCCAGTTCGTGGCCATGCAGTACTTCCAGAACCTGCTCGGCTGGTCGGCCCTGGGCACCGCCATGGCGTTCCTGCCCGCCGGCGTGCTCGTCGCGGTCACCTCGACCAAGATGGGCGACTTCGCCGACAGATTCGGCACCGGCAAGCTGATCGTCATCGGCTCCGCCGCGCTGGCCGGCGGGTACGCGATCTTCTCCGGCATCGACCGCACCCCGAGCCTGGGCGGCATGGTCATCCCCGGCATGATCCTCATGGGCATCGCGTTCGCGCTGTCGTTCCCCTCGCTGAACATCCAGGCCACCAACGGCGTGGACGACGACGAGCAGGGCCTGGCCTCCGGGCTGCTGAACACCTCAGGCCAGGTCGGCGGCGCGATCGTGCTGGCCGTGGTCACCGCCGTGCTCACCTCGGGCGGCGAGACGCTCTCGATCGGCTCGCTGCGCGCGGCCATCGTGGTCTCGCTCGTGCTGGCCCTGGTCGGGCTGGTGATCTCCGCGACGGGGCTGCGCGCCCGCAAGGCCGCGCCCGTCCCCCAGGAGAGCGCGCCGGTCTACGAGAGCGTGTGAAGGGGCCCCTTCACACGCTTGCACCCCCGGTGAGCTGGGCATCTACTGATCATGTGCTCGTCTGCTCAGCACGGCGGCCGGTCGTCGCGTGCGCGCGCCGCCGCCGTGCTCGCCGCCCTCGCCGTGCTCACCGCCTGCGGCACCGCCACGCAAACCGTTCTGCCGCAGGGCCAGTCGGCCGCCACGGAGTCGGGTCGCCCCGACAGCGACACTCCGACGAGCACCTCCGAGGTGGACGTCGAGAAGGGCGGCGGCGAGCCCGTCCTGGTCAAGGGCGTGCGGTTCACCGCCCACGACACCTACGACCGCGTGGTCGTCGACTTCGACGGCGACGTCCCCGGATACAACGCGAAATGGGTGGACGAACTCGTCGAGGACGGCTCCGGCGAGCCGATCGACGTCCACGGCGGCGCGTACCTGCAGGTCACGCTCTTCCCCGCCGACGCGCACGACGAGCGCGGCGAACCCACCTGGAAAGGCGGCCCCATCTACCCGGCCAACCTGCGCAACCTGGCCGGCGTCGTCAGAACCGGCGACTTCGAGGGGCGCGTCGGCATCGGGCTGGTGCTGAACAGGCGGGCCGCGTTCCAGGTCAAGGAGCAGGGCCCGCCGAACCGGCTGACAGTGGACGTGGCACACTGACGTCCGTGGTGAGAAAGATCGAAGGTCCTGCCCGCATCCCGGTGCCGGGCGGCAAGCTCATCGACGAGCACATCGGCCGGGTCAACAGCGGCGACGAGGCGATCTCCATCGCCCACATGACCGCCCCGCCCGGCTGGGACGAGCCCGCCCAGACGCCGTCCTTCACCGAGTACACCCTGGTCCTGCGCGGCCTGGTGATCGTGGAGCACGCCGAGGGCACGACGGAGGTCGCGGCCGGGCAGTCGGTGGTGACCTCACCGGGGGAGAAGGTCAGATACCGGGTGGGCCCCGAGGGGGCCGAATACGTCGCGGTCTGCCTGCCCGCCTTCTCCCCTGAGTCGGCCGGGCGCGACTGACCCTCATATCATGGTCAGATGAGCCCCACGCTTGATGAGATCCGGCGGGCTCCCAAGGTGTTGCTGCACGATCACCTCGACGGCGGGCTCCGCGCCGAGACGATCGTCGAGCTCGCGCGGGAGTCCGGTTATAGTCGGCTGCCCACCCAAGATCCCGACAATCTACGCCAGTGGTTCGAGGAGGCGTCCGACTCGGGATCGCTCGAACGCTATCTGGAGACGTTCGAGCACACGGTCGGGGTCATGCAGACGCGCGAGTCGCTCGTCCGCGTGGCCGCCGAGTGCGCCCAGGACCTGGCCGCCGACGGCGTGGTCTACGCCGAGGTGCGTTTCGCGCCCGAGCAGCACACCACCACGGGGCTGAGCCTCGACGAGGTGGTCGAGGCGGTGCTCGAGGGGTTCAGGCAGGGCTCCGAAGGGCGCGGCATCCGGGTCGGCACCCTGCTGACGGCCATGCGGCACATGGCGCGGTCCATGGAGATCGCCGAGCTGTCGGTGCGCTACCGCGACGTGGGCGTGGTGGGGTTCGACATCGCGGGGGCCGAGGCCGGCTACCCGCCCACGCGCCACCTCGACGCCTTCGAGTACCTGCAGCGCGAGAACGCCCACTTCACCATCCATGCGGGCGAGGGGTTCGGCCTGCCGTCGATCTGGCAGGCGATCCAGTGGTGCGGCGCCGACCGGCTCGGCCACGGGGTGCGCATCATCGACGACATCTCCGTGGCCCAGGACGGCTCGGCCAAGCTGGGGCGGCTGGCCGCCTACGTCCGGGACAAGCGCATCCCGCTGGAGATGTGCCCGACGTCCAACCTGCAGACCGGGGCCGCCGACTCCATCGCCGACCACCCCATCGGGCTGCTGCGGGGGCTGCACTTCCGGGTCACCGTCAACACCGACAACCGGCTGATGAGCTCGACCAGCGTGTCGCTGGAGTTCGCCAAGCTGGTCGAGGCGTTCGGCTACGGCTGGGATGACCTGCAGTGGTTCGCCGTCAACGCGATGAAGTCGGCGTTCATCCCGTTCGACGAGCGGCTGGCGCTGATCAACGGCGTGATCAAGCCGGGGTTCGCGCAGCTCAAGTGGCAGCCGTGAAACAGACCTACCGTTCCAGGGTCGCCTTCGTGCTGGGCTGGGTGTGGCTGGCCTTCGTCGCCCTCAACGTGTGGGACCTGATCGCCCGCTACACCGGCAAGTCGTCGTTGATCGCGCTGGCCGTGCTCGGCGTCCTCACGGCCCTGGTCTACGTGGTCGCGCTGCGCCCCGCCACGGTGTTCACCGAGGCGGGGCTGGTGGGGCGCAACCCGTTCCGCACGACGTTCCTGCCGTGGACGGCCATCGACGACGTGAGCGTGTCCCACTCCATCAACGTCCAGTACGGCGAGGAACGCACGCTGCGGTTGTGGACGCCGATGAGCAGCGCGCGAGAGCGGGCCAGGGCGCAGCGGCGCGGGGTCCCCAAGCAGGAGCGGGGGCGCCTGCGGACCGAACCCAGGCTGTCGAAGCCGGAGCAGGCGGCGATGGAGGCGTTCACCGGCAAGACGCACGCCGACTGGGTGGGCGACCAGATCCGCGAGCGCGCCGAGTCGGCCAGGCGACGCGACGAGACGGCCGAACCGGCCCGGGTCACCTGGTCCTACGACGCCATCGCGGTCGTGGCGGCGGCGTTCGTGCTCGTGGTGGTCGCCGCGGTCATTTAGTGCCCGGATTGTTGGCAAGCACGCAGGCGACGGGCGGGTCGAGTTCGAGGGTCTCGACCCGGAAATCGGTGAAGCCGGCCTGGGTGAGCATGTCCTGAAGCTCTTGGGCGGCTTGGGCCGTGGTGTCCCGGGTGGCGCCGGGGCAGCGGGGCTGGCTGACGAGCGCGATGCGTCCCGCGGGGCGGAGCAGGCGGCGCAGCTCGCCAAGCCGCTCCACCGGGTCGGGCCAGAACCCCACGGAGTTGACGGCGAGGACGGCATCGAGCGGCTCGCCGAAACTCGGCAACTGCTCCACGGAGGCGCGCGTGAGGTGCACGCGGCGGGCGCGGACGGCGGCGGCGTTGCGACGGGTGGCGTGCCGGACCATGGCCTGCGAGTGGTCGATGCCGAAGACGTGGCCCCGGGTGGCGCGGGCGGCGAACTCGGCGATGGCGACGCCGGGGCCGAAGCCGATTTCGAGCACCCGGTCGGTGGGCTGCACGTCCAGCAACGACACCGCCCAGATGTTGCGCTTCCTGTTGGAGGGGCGATGAGCGAACATCCAGCCGTTGGCCCACCCGACGATGCCCCGGGGGTGATGGGCCTGGCCCACCAAGTATCTGATCGCGCGTTGTTTGCTCATGATCGCCAGTCAACGACTTCAAGTATGCTTGAAGTCAAATGAGTGAGCAGTTGACGATCGGTGAGCTGGCGAGCCGCACGGGCGTCGCCACCTCCGCGCTGCGCTACTGGGAGGAGCTCGGCCTGCTACCGGCGCCGGCCCGGGTCTCAGGCCAACGGCGTTATCCGCCATCGGCCGTCGGGCAGGTCGGTGTGGTGTTGTTGCTGCGAGACGTCGGCTTCACGTTGCGGGAGGCCAAAACCTTCATCGCGTCTCGTTCGCCGGCCGACGACGGCTGGCGGGAGCTGTGCCAACGCAAGCTCGCCGAGCTGGATCAACGGATTGCCCAGGCTCAGGTGGCACGCACCGCCATCGCCCATGGCTTGGCCTGCCCGCACGAGGACCTCTTCGAGTGCTCCAACTTCGCCGACGGGGTCGCGGCGCTCCTGGCGGGACGTTCTCTCGAAGAGGCTCACGAAGAGGTTCATTCGCGCTGACCTTCACCTGGTGGTGAAGCGGGCGATGCCGGCCTGGGCGGTGCCCGACTTCTCCACCTGCTTGGCCGCCTCGGTCTCGGCCGCGAAGGCGCGCTCGACCTGCTCGCGGGACGGGCGCAGAAGGTCGAGGTGGACGGCCGTCGCCGTGCCCGGGGCGCTCCAGTGGCGGACGCGGGCGATGGCCGCCTCCAGCAGGCTCTCCTGGGCGACGATCTCGTCCAGCAGGCCCATGGCCAGGGCGTCCTCGGCGCTCATGCGGGCCGAGTCGAGCACCAGTCGCAGCGCCCTGGCGCCGACCAGGCGGGGGAGCAGGTAGCTGGAGGCGTTCGAGATCGACAGCCCAATGTGGTTCTCAGGGAAGAAGTACTCGGCCGCCGGGGTGCCGATGCGAGCGTCGAAGCAGAGCGTCCATTCCGCGGCGCCGCCGACGGCCAGGCCGTTGATCGCGGCCACGACCGGGACCCGCGTCTCCAGCACGGCCCTGGTCATGTCGTGGAACGACTCCACCTCCGCCACCAGCGACTGTCCCACGGCCTCGTGGAGGTCCTCACCGGCCGAGAACGCCCGGCCGGTGCCGGTGACGACGATGCCCCTGGTGTCGCGGCCGAGCGCGCGCACCTCCGCCGCCAGTCGCCTGCGCATGGCGGCGGTCAGGGCGTTCAGCTTCTCCGGACGCGTGAGCGTGACCACGGCCACCTCGTCGCGTTCCGTCACCTCGATCATGAGCGTTCCCTTTCGACGGGGATGGCGGGGGCGGTCCGCTGGTCGCGGTCCTGGTTCAGCAGATGACGCTTTTCGATGCGGGCCGACGGGGTCAGCGAGAAACCCTCGACGAACTCCACATACGCCGGGATCTTGAAACGGGCCAGGCGTCGCCTGGCGTGCTCGATCACGCTCATGGCCGTGCTCGGCTCCGGGGCGTGGCCGGGGCGGAGCTGGATGAACGCCTTGGGCAACTCGCCGAACAACTCGTCGGGGATGGGCACCAGGGCCGCCTGCAGGACGGCCGGGTGCTGGGTGAGCACGCTCTCCACTTCGGCGCACGAGATGTTCTCGCCGCCCCTGCGCACCATGTCCTTCAACCGCCCGGCGTGGCGGATGTATCCGGCGGCGTCGCGGACGCCCAGGTCGCCGGTGTGGTACCAGCCGCCTCTGAACGCGTGGGCGGTGGCCTCCGGGTGGTTCCAGTAGCCCTTCATCATGGGGACGCCCCTGACCAGGATCTCGCCGCTCTCCTCGTCCAGCGTGACCTCCTTGCCCGGATACGCCGGGCCCATGGCGCCGGTGCCGACCGTCTCCACCGCCTCGATGGGGACCCCGAGGTCGGGGCCCGTCTCGGTGGAGCCGTAGAGCTCGCGCCAGGGCGCGCCCCAGCGTTCCTCGAACGTCCGGTGCAGGTCGGGCCGGATGCCCGAGCAGAGCACGAGCCGCATCCGGTTGTCGCGGTCCCGGGGGTGGGGCGGCTGCTTGTGCATCAGCAGGGGCATGGTGCCGAGCACGTACGTGAGCGTCGCGCCGTGCTCCCTGGCCGAGGCCCAGAAGCCGGAGGCGGAGAAGCGGGGCAGGACCACCAGGGGGATGCCGCCCATGAGGCACATGAGGGTGGCCCACTGCGGGTCCATGTAGGAGTAGGCCTGGGCGATGAGCATGACGTCGTCGTCGCGGAGCCTGGCCTGGCCGGCGATGAGGCGGGCGGTGGTGAGCCAGTAGTCGTGGGTGAGCATGCAGGCTTTGGGGAAGCCGGTCGTCCCCGACGTGTACTGAAAATTCGCGACGTCGTTCGTGACATCGTGGGTGCGGTTCGGGACGGTTGTGTCCGACGACAACGAGTCGACGTCGTACACCGTCCCCGGGACGTGCTCCAGATCGGTGGCGGTCACGGTGGCGACGGCGCCCGAGTCCCGCAGGACGTGCTCCAGGTCGGCGGCCCGGTAGCGCATGTTCACCGGCACGGTGATCGCGCCGGCCTTGAGGATCCCGAGCCAGGTCAGCGGCCATCCGGGCACGTTGTCCAGCATGACCGCGACCCGGTCGCCCGGCCGGACGCCCCGGTCGATCAGGGCGCCGGCCAGCCGGTCGGAGCGGGCGTCGGCTTCGCCGAAGGTGATGGAGGTGTCGGGGAATCTGAGGAACTCGCGCCGGCCGTAGGTGCTAGCGGCGTGCCTCAGCAGGTCGGGGATCGTTGCGTGCATCCGGCGGCTCCCACGGGAAGTCGGGCAGCAGGGACGGATCATGCCTCGCCACGGCCCCGGCGGTGGCGGGGGCGCGGACGGCGGCCAGGCCGATCGTGACGAACTCGGCGCACACCTGCTCCAGCGTGGAGTCCCCGTCGGGGCGATACCACTCGCTGGTGCCGGTGCACATGGACATCAGGGCGAGCCGGGTCAGCTTCTGGTCGGCGACGCGGAACGTGCCCTCGGCGACGCCGTCGGCGATGGCCCGCTTCCAGTGCTCCTCGTAGGCGTCGCGCAGGGCGATGATCTCGGTGTGGGCGGCGGAGCCGGGCGTGAGGGAGCGTAGTTCGCCGTCCATCACGCGGGTGGTCATGGGGCTGAGGGCGTGCACGGCGGTCAGTGAGCTGATCAGCAGGGACAGGCGGTCGAGGGGGCGGTGGTGGGGGTGGAGCATGCGTTCGACGGCGTCGATCAGGTTCCGCTGGGCGACGCGCATGAGGTCGGCGAGCAGGGCCTCTTTGCTCGACACATGGTGATAAATCCCGGCATTGGTCATGTTGACCGCTTTGCCGAGGTCCCTGATGCTCGTGGCGGCGTACCCCTGCCGGGCGAACAGCAGCACCGCCGCCGTTCTGATGCGCTCGCCGGCGTCCACGTCGCGGTCCGCAAGGTCTGTGATCATTGTCCCTACCGAACGTTCGGTCGCGCCCTACGTCCCGAAAAATACCCCAGGTCATCAGAAACCGCCATAGGTTGACCCTGACACCGTGTCAGCCCCTACACCTGGAGAGGTCATGTTCAGCATCGGAGACTTCGCCCGGCTGGGGCTGGTGTCGGTACGCATGCTCCGTCACTACGACGCCATCGGCCTGCTGCGTCCCGCGCAGGTGGACCCGGTCACCGGCTACCGCTCGTATCAGGCCGCGCAGCTCTCCCGGCTCAACCGCATCGTCGCGATCAAGGACCTGGGCTTCACGCTGGAGCAGGTCAGCACGATCCTCGACGAGAAGGTGAGCGCCGAAGAACTGCACGGCATGGTCCGCCTGCGCCGCGCCCAGCTGGAGGCCCAGATCAGCGCCGACCTGGCGCGGCTGCGAGGCGTCGAGACGCGGTTGCGCACCATCGAAACTGAGGGACGTCTGGGGGCGGCGGAGGTCGTCCTCAAGAGCGTGAGCCCGGTCAGGGTCGCCGAGCTCAGCGCGCGGGCGGCCAGCTACGAGGCCGAGGACATCGGTCCGGTCATCGGCCCGCTGTTCGGGGAGCTCTGCCGGAGAGTGGAGGCGGCCGGCGTACGGGTGACGGGCCCAGGGGTCGCCTACTACGAGGAGGAGGACGACGGCTCGGTCATGGTGCACGCCTGCCTGCCCGCTGCCGCAGACTCCGGCGACTTCACCATCGTCGACCTGCCGCGCATCGACACGGCGGCCACGATCATCCACCAGGGTGCCATGGAGGCGGCGGGGCCGACGTTCCAGGCGCTGGCCCACTGGATCGAGGAGAACGGCTTCCGCGCGCTCGACCTGGCCAGGGAAGTTTCCCTGCACTGCCCGGACAACCGCGACGAATGGGTGACGGAGCTGCAGATCGCGGTGACGCCCGCATGACGGGCATCGCGCCGCGCTGGATCGAGGTGGCGCCGGCATGACTGAAAGGCATCACGTCGCGCCGGATCGAGGTGGCATCGGCGCGATGGACGAGCTCGAAGGCCATCGCGTAGCGCTGACCGGCTACTGCTACCGCATGCTCGGCTCGGGGTTCGAGGCCGAGGACGCGGTGCAGGAGACGTTCGTCCGGGCGTGGCGCACGTACGACGCCGAACGCGGCCCGCTCCGCCCGTGGCTGTTCCACCTGGCCACCAACATCTGCCTCGACATGCTCAGAACCCCGCAGCGCCGCGCCCGCGCCATGGACCTCGGACCGGCCGCCGTCCCCGGCGCCGACCTGGGCGTCCCGCTCCCGTCCGAGCGCTGGATCCAGCCCATCCCCGACGCCCGCGCCCTCGACCCCGCGGACGTGTCGGTCGCCAAGGAGACGATCCGGCTGGCGTTCGTGGCGGCCCTGCAACACCTGCAGCCCCGCCAGCGGGCCGTCCTCATCCTGCGCGACGTCCTCAAGTGGACCGCAGCCGAGACGGCCACCCTCCTGTCCACCACGACCACCTCGGTCAACAGCACCCTCCAACGCGCCAGGGCTAAACTCCCCGCCACGCCGCCTTCGACGGGCGAGGTGGACGAGACTCTGCTCGCCCGCTACGTGACCGCCTTCGAACGCTACGACGTGGACACGCTCGTGTCCCTGCTGCACGAGGACGCGACATCGTCGATGCCGCCGTTCACGTGGTGGCTGCGCGGCCGCGAGAACATCCGCGCGGTCCTACTCGCCTCCGGCGGGCCATGCCAGGGCTCCCGGCTCGTGCCGACGCGCGCCAACGGCTGCCCCGCCTTCGGCCAGTACCAGGACGGGCAGGCTTTCGCCCTGGTCGTCATGGAGATCGAGGACCACCTCATCACCGGCCAGACGACCTACCTCGACCCCGGCCTGTTCCCGCTTTTCGGATTGCCGATGAGTTTCGCCCCCGCACTCCGTACTGAGTGATGAAGGAGGACAACAACATGCCCAAAATCCTGGAATTTCCGGAACGTCACTACATCGGAGTGCGCGCCACCATCACCATGACCACCTTCGGCATCGTCGGAGACCGCATCGGCGAGCTGATCGGCCGGCTCGCCGCCCGCGGCGTCGCCCCCGCCGGAGCGCCGTTCTTCAGATACGAATCGATCGACATGCCGGGCGACCGGCTGGTGGTCCAAGCGGGAGTGCCGGTGGCCGAGCCGATGGAGGGCGAGGACGACGTCTTCGCCGCCACCCTCCCCGCCGGCCGCTACGTCACCGTCTCCCACCACGGCCACCCGGACGGCCTGTTCGAGGTCATCGACGCCATGCTGAAGTGGGCCGAGAAGGAGGGCCTGACGTGGGACATGACGTCCGAGGACGGCGTTGAGCACTGGGGCTGCCGTCTGGAGCTCTACAACACCAACCCGCAGGTCGAGCCCGACATGAACAACTGGGACACCGACCTGCAGTTCCGCCTGGCCTGACCGTCCCACGCTTGGACGTCTCACGGCTGATACCACCAAACTTGGTTGTCTCAATCGGCGCGTTAATGGGCCATGGATGAGCGATGGTCTCAGCCGTGAGACCATCGCTCCCCCTTACGTCCAGGCGTGGAGCAACTCCTCAGGGGTAACGTGGGTGACCCCATGAACGTCGCAGCCACTCCGTGACACCACATAAAGCGGCGTGGCGGCGTCGGCGCCCGGAATCTTGCTGCGGTGAACGATGAGTTCGCTCAGATCATGCTGATCGAAAGGTCGGCTTTCGAGCCATTTCACCGAGCCCACCATCGTGATCTCTTTCGCGACCGGCTCCCGATCGGCGCCCACGAGGTCGACCTCTGGATCGTTGGTTCGTGTCCAGTATCCGCCGATCGCCCCGGTAGCCTCGGGCAGCCCGTCCATCCGACGCAGGGACTCGCGGATGACGGGCTCCACCGCGGTGCCTCGCCATGCCGTCCATGAACGCTTGATACGCCGTAGCGTGAGATCGCCGCGCCCGCGTTCGATCTCCGGCATGCCCGGCTCGATGAAGGAGAGCCAGAACCCCAAGTGGCTGTCCGTGATGTGATAACGGCGGTCCTTCGACGGACGGGTGGACAGCGGAACCTCAGCCGTGACCAGGCGCTTTTCCGTGAGAATCTGCAGGCCGCGCTGAACTGACGTGCCGGGCATCCCCCCAGATGCCTTGGCGATGGAGGAGAAGGTGCGTTGCCCTGAACCGATTGTCTTCAGCAGGGTTCTGGCCTGTGCCTCGGGTGGGAACTCCGCCGCGACGGTACGTTCTCCGCTCACCGCCAGCGTTGACGTCGGGTCGGGGACGGTGGCGCTGAGGAAGTCCCACGCGGTGGCGCCATCCGGCCATTCGTCCAAGATCATCGGAAAGCCGCCCGTGATCAGGTAAGCGTCGATCGCTTCAGCTGCGGGCAGACCGAGTTTCTGGGCCACGTCGGCGGGGGTGAGCGGATGTATCACCATCTCCGAGGCCCGCATGTAGAACGGGCGATCGTACTGGTTGATCGCTTCCATGACGGACAGATCGGAACCGATCAGTATGAGCAGCATCGGCCGACGGGAGAATTCGCGGTCGAACAGGCGCTGCAGCTTGCCTTCGAGATGCAGATCCTCGGCGATCATGAAGGGTAGCTCATCCAGGACCACGATGCTGGGCTTGTCTTGGGGAACTGCCTGGGCCAGCAATCCGAGCGCGCTGTCCCAGGAGCCTGGGGTTTCGGTCTCGAAAAGGGACGCGTCGGGCAGATTCGAGGCCGAGACGTCCGCGATGAAGCGCTCAATCTGGTCGGCGCGCGACTCGCGGGCAGCCGTGAAGAACACGCTGGGCACTCCGCTGCGGTGAATGAACTCTTCGGCCAGACGTGACTTCCCTACCCGGCGACGGCCCCGCATGAGGATGGCACGGCCCGGGCGATCACCTGTGCCCACGCGGGCGAAGTAGCGGCCGAGTGCGGCCAGTTCACGTTGGCGTCCGATGAACCCATCCATGCATACCTCCAATACGTCCAAATTTGGTTGTAACATTTGTGGGACAACCAGAATTGGATGTCTTATGCCTCAACCGTGAGACCATCCTCCCTTTGTGGGGTCTCTCCGATGGAGCGGCTGGGTAAGGCTGCGAAACATCAGCCATCGGCCACCCACCCGGCCGCCAGGATGACGCCGATCAACCGCTTCGTCGCACCCCTTGTCGAAGCGATGGCGGCCGGTAAGATCATCGCATTCTTACCGAACCCTGGTTAGCCGCCCGCCGATACCGCTCCGGCCCGCGGCGGCCGTGATCGTCCTGCTCCTCGTTGGGCTGCTCGGCGGTGAGGAGGGGCCGCGCCTTCCTTACCGGCCGCCTTACGACGTCAACTGCTCCGCGTGGACCGAGCGGAACCGTGGGTACGGCGACACACGCATGGAGGATCGGGAGCGGGCTTTCCTGTGCATGGTACGGGACGCGGGTGGGCCGATATTCCCTGACAACGAGTCCGACCAGGCCCTCCTGGCGTCCGGCAAGGCATTGTGCGCCATACCGGCGTGGCAGAGAACCGACCAATGGCTGCGCAGCGAGGACTGGACGATCAACCTGCGCGGGCTGGACAGCGCGCTGGTGTTCCTGTGCCCCGACGCCGTCGGAGGCTCGGACCTGGCGCCCTCGGACGAGCAGATGGTCGAGGACGAGGCCGACTACATCGCCGCGAGCAACGCCTCATGCCGTGACCCATGGCCCAAGGCACGGGCCCGCAAGCAGAGGACGGCCGACCATGCAGCCGGGTGGCGAGGAGGGAGCCGGTCGGGCGCTGCCCAACCTGGCGATCAAAGGGCCGGGGCACTACCGGGTGCGGGCCTACGCGCGGGCCGACGAGGACGCCGTCGGCATACTGCCCGCCGAGTGGCATCTGATCGTGGTCTATCCCGGACGGTCCAAGAAGGAAGTCGTCTATCGGTCCCGTGACTGACAGGATCCGATCCCGCCGCCCGCGCGGCATGAGCGATTCCCCGAAGATGGTGCGAACGATTGAAAAGCCACTACGCCCAGGCGTTGAGCAACTCCTCAGGGGTGACGTGGGTGACCCCGTGAACGTCGCAGCCGCTGCGCGACACCGCATAGAGCGGCGTGGAGCTGTCAGCCCCTGGCAACTTGGAGCGGTGGACGATGAGCTCGCTCAGATCGTGATGGTCGAAGGGCCGGCTTTCGAGCCACTTCACGGAGCCCACCATTGTGATGCGCTTTCCGATAGGTTCGCGATCAGTGCCTACAAGATCGATCTCGGGATCGTTGGTCCTTGTCCAGTAGCTACCGATCGCGCCTGTGGATTCGGGAAGGTCGTCGATGCGCCGGAGCGATTCCCGGATGAGGGGCTCGATGGCGATCCCTCGCCAGGATGTCCAGCGCCGGCGGATCCGCTCGATGACCTTGTCCGCTCGACCACGTTCGACGTCAGTCAGATGTGCGGAGATGAACGGGATCCAGAAGCGCACATGCGAGTCGACGACGTGATACCGCGACTCGCGAGAGGGGCGGGTCGACAGCGGATGCTCCAAAGCGATCATGCGCTTCTCCAGAAGCAGTTGCAGCGCGCGATTCATTGACGCACGGGCGATGCCCTGGGTGGCGGCGGCGATATTGGCATGCGAGCGACTGCCCGAACCGATGGCACCCAGCACCTGGCGGGCCAGTGCGTCGGGTGGGAACTCGGCGGCGAAAGCGCGTTCGCCGCTGACGATCAGAGCCGAGAGCGGATTCGCCACGGCCTGTTCAAGGTAATCCCAAAGCGAACCGCCCTTGGGCCACTCCTCGCAGATCATCGGTAGCCCGCCGGAGACCAGATGCGCGTCGAACGCCTCGGCCGCAGGCAGGTCGAGCGCCTGCCCGACGTCATATGGGGTGAGGGGATTGATGAGGAAGTCAGCGGCCCGCTGGTAGAAGGGGCGGTCATACGTGTTGATCGCCTCCATCATGGACAGGTCGGAGCCGATGAGGAGCAGCAGGACGGGGCGTCTGGAGAACTCCCTGTCGAAGAGCTTCTGGAGAACACCTTCGAGGGAAGGATCACCCTTGATCATGTAGGGCAGTTCATCGATGACCACAATGCTGGGAGACTGCTCGGGGATGGCGCGGGCCAGCAGGGTGAGGGCGTCGTGCCACGACTGCGGTTGCTTGTTGTCGAAGGCGGAGACGTCGGGCAGGCTCGACGAGCGGACTTCCTCGGTGAACGTGCGGATCTCCTCGCCGAGGGCTCGGCCGGTTGCGGTGTAGTACACGTGCGGCAATCCGGATCGCCGGATGAACTCCTCGGCCAGCCTTGACTTGCCCACACGCCGGCGGCCTCGGATGAGCAGCGCGCGACCGGGGCGATCGAACCGGCTCCGGTCCGTCTTCTCGAGGACCCGCGTCAAGACCGCCATCTCGCGGCGCCTGCCGATGAACGGTTCCATCCACCCTCCTCATGGTCTCAACGATGAGACTAGCGCGGACGGTTGGTATCAGGAGTCTGTCTTGGTGGCCTGCTTCGCTCGAATGGTCTCAGCCATGAGACCAACGCTTGGGTCGAGGCCGCGATGGTTCCGGCGAGCGGCCCGTCTGTTGAGCATCGATGCCGCCCGCTGACGGAACCGACTGTGCCGGGGCGTCCCCAGCCCTCATGGCCGAGCAATGCGAGCTGCTTCCCTGGCGTAGATCAACAGAATCAGTTATTCTCATAGAACATCAGTTCGAAAGTGGTGCGAAAGAAGAACGGAAGATCGGTCCTCAGGTGTCGGCCATGACCAGGTAGGCCGAGCGCCGGTGCCAATAAACGCCGACTGTCCAACGGGTTCATGCCTGAACAGACCGTGCAGATCAAGCAACCCAGACCACGTCATGGAGGTTTCGTGATCAGTAGACGTCAGCTCATGCATACGGTTGCGGTCGGCCTGCCGTCTGCCGTGGCAGGCGGTCGTTGTGGTGCCACCTCGGGTGCATGAGGTATCCCGATGGCGGTGATCTGACCGCCGGGAGTAGGTACAGATGCAGGCGGCCGACCGCTTGGTCCAAGGCGCCACGGACGCCCAGGTGGCAACGCCCACGAGCTTGATCCGGTCGAAGGCGTGTGGGCGCACATGAAGAAGAGCCTGGTCAACCTCGCCATGCATACCGTCGACCAGTTGATCGCCCTGGTGAAGAACCGGCTTAAACACATGCTGTCCCGACCGGTCCTGATCGGCGGCTTCCTGGCCAAGGCCGGTGGACTTCCAGCTCCATAACTCCAGCCATGAAAGCTGTCTAGCCCACAGTTTCAAGGACATGCACATGTAGTACTCATGTCTTGCGTGGATGATATTGTCCACAGGCGCAGTCTCATTTGCCGACTGTCAGAGTCAGTCGGATCCGAAATAAATGGATCCGGTCCTAGTTTGCAAATGGCACACCTGCGCGAAATTCCTTGTACAAGCCAGAGCGCCATCAGCCACTGACCATGGTTGGGCGCTCGCTAGTCTTATGAGGGAGTAATGGGTTTACACAGTGCACGATTCCTGGTCGTGGTCGGGGCCTGTCTGGCAGTCACGGCGGCGGGTGTCCCCGCTGCGGTGGCCGATGACGAGGCACCGGCTGTCGGCCACGGCTTTCACAGCGGAACCGTCCCGTTGACCACCGCGTACAACGGGGAAACGTATGAACTGAAGGACCCGACCAGGGGCAACATGAGCGGCTATTTGGATGGCCGCAACAGTGCCGGCAGTGTCGAATCGGTGTTGTTCACCGACACGGATAACGAGTGGGGCGACGGAACCAAGTCCGACAAGGCGAGCCAGGCTGTCGATGCGCAGTACGCGGCGACGAAGGCGTGGGACTACTTCGCCAACGTGCACGGGCGGAAAGGTTTCGACGGAGAGGGGCGGGCGCTCAATCTCCACGGGAGAATACCGGGCGTCCCGCTCCCGAATGGCCGCCCTGCCTACCAAAAAGAAAGGGACGACCGGCCTGCCCGGATCACCTACGCCAGTCCGGGCCAGGAAAGAGGGAAAGACGTTCTCTACAAGCAGGTCGATATAGCCACACTGGACCTGGTCGGCGGCGCTTTCGCCATGGGTATAGCGAGCACTGAGGCGGGCCTGCCTAGTTTGGATGATACCCCTGGTCACCCCGAGCTAGAGGAGCCGTATGCGATAGGCGCGGCCACGGCGGACATCTTCGGCACCATGGTCGAGTTCTACGCGAACAACCGGGTCGATCGGCCGGACTACCTCATTGGCGAGCGCTTTACCGCAGGGTTCCCGGCAGGCACGTTCAACGACCCGGTCTCGATGGCCAAGCCTTCGGTTGGTTGCTGGATTACGAAGATCCGGACGGAGAAAGGCCCGGCGCTCCATTTCTTCTACCTGCTCGCAGTCGGCAGCAATCCCACCGAGGGCGAGGCCAGCCCGACCTGCAACGGCATGCCTGTCACCGGCATCGGAAACGACAAGGCAGCGAAGATCTGGTACCGGGCGCTCACCGAATACTTCGCCGAGAAGACCGACTACGCCGCCGCTCGGATCGCGACCCTGAAAGC
Organism: Nonomuraea purpurea; assembly: GCF_042650645.1. Classification (NCBI taxonomy): domain Bacteria; kingdom Bacillati; phylum Actinomycetota; class Actinomycetes; order Streptosporangiales; family Streptosporangiaceae; genus Nonomuraea; species Nonomuraea purpurea. Next base: position 49,084 of record NZ_JBHSBI010000013.1, on the reverse strand, counting down.
GGCCGCCGACCTCTACGGCGCGCACAGCCTGGAGTACAACACGGTCAACGCGGCGTGGTCCGCCGTATCGGTCAGCGGCTCAAATCCGATCCCCGGTGGTCAGACGCCATACACGGTCAACCCGGGAGACCAGGACGCCGTTGTGAAGACAGCCGTCAGCTTGCAACTCGCAGCCACCAATCCCGGCGGCCGGCCGTTGACCTACACGGCGGTAGGGCTGCCTCCTGGCCTCACCATCGACGCGGCGTCGGGTCTGATCTCCGGTACGCCGACGAAGACGGGCGACTATCGAGTGACGGTCGGAGTGACCGACACCCTCCACGCCCAAAGCACCACGTGGTTCATGTGGTACGTCGCCTGACCCCGTGACCTAGAGGGTCCGCCAGGTAACCGCGGTGCCGTTTGTGGTCCCTCTTCCTGATCCCGTCTTTCGGCCAAATCAGGAAGAGGATCAATAATTTGTTCGTCACAGAGCGTGTGGGGTTCGGATATTCAGCCACCGCATGAGTGCGCCTGCCGAAATTTCCATCCATGCAGGTCAAGCGGCAGGACCGGTGGGTGGCCTCGCACGCCTGCATCCACGGGAGAAGCCAACCCCGCGATCAAACAGTCCAGGCACGAACACCCAGCTCAGCCTCCCTGGAGGCGAGCCACACCCATGGAGGCATTGTGATCAATAGACGTCAGCTCATGCGTACGGTCGGGGTCGGCCTGCCGGCCGCCGTGCTGGGCGGGACGGTTTCGCGAGTGTCCACTCCGCAAGCGGACCCAGGGACGAAATCGAAAACAGCCGAAGGCTGCGAGCCGCCCGTGTGCACTCCGGGCAGTGGCAAGATCATCCAATGGGGGAAGGCTGCCCCGGCAGTGCCGGAGGCCGGATTGTCGGGAGTAACCGCCGTCTCTGCCGGGGCGTACGCGAACCTGTACAACCTGATGCTCAAGGATGGGCGGGTGGCCATCTGGGGAAGTTTCAACTTCAGCACCCCCATCGAGCAAAGGTTGTCTCGAGTACCTGTTGCGGCGACCAAGGACGTCACGGCGATCGCGACAGCCAGCGCGTATTCCATTGCGCTCAGAGATGGTGGCGTAATCGTCTGGGGCGGTACCTCTGACCTCAATTTAACCCTCCCTGAAGCGGCGAAATCCGGTGTCACCGCAATCGCCGGTGGGAATGGTGGATACGGGGACGGCCTCTTTCTCAAGGATGGCGGCGTCATCCAATGGCATGGACGTGTCGATGTTCCTGACGAAGCGAAGGAGGGTATCGTCGCGATTGCCGCAAGGGCCCATGCTCTTGCGCTGCGGGAGGACGGCCGCGTCATCACGTGGGGGCGTGACCAAGCCGCGAACATGGCGGTGCCCGCCGAAGCGCAGTCCGGTGTCACCAAGATCTCCGCGGGCGCCGGTTTCACCCTCGCCATCAAAAATGGTGGCGTGATCGCATGGGGCGACAACAGCAAGGGACAACTGGAAGTCCCGTACGAGGCACAGTCCGATGTTGTCGCGATCTCCGCCGGGATCGAGGCCAGTATGGCGCTGACCGCCAGCGGCAAGATCGTCACGTGGGCATACAACTTCAACGGGCAAATGGACATCCCCGCTGAGGCGCAGTGCGGGGGGAGCGCCATCTCGTGCGGGCGCATCTGCATGGTGGTGCTGTGACGGAACTCTGGGGCTGAGTCCTCTCGGCCGCGACGAGCGCCTCAGCCGTGATCTGCGAGTTGAATCCATGGCGCGCGAGGCCCAGGGAGCAGGCTTGCTTTGCCGCTCCCAGGGTCTCCCGGACCAAACGTCAGCAGGACACAGTCGGCTCCGCTGCGCAAGGCCGGTTCACGAAGGTTCTCCCTCCCGCACACGAACCAGACGGTCTTGCCGTCCGTTCTGGGATCGACACCCCACCGCTTGGAGTAGGCCGCGACGATCGTCAGCCCCCGGCCGTGCTCCTCGTCCGGACCGGCCGGGAGCGGAGTCGGCCACACCGCGCTGCGACCTGACGACTACTCCTGGTTTTCCCGCAAGCGCTTCCCCGAGCTGGCGGATGCCTACTGCTTCACCTACGTCCGCGGCCTGACGCCTGAGGAACTGGTGACCCGGCTCAGCGTCCGGGTTGAAGACTGCTCTCGCATGACGCTTGATGAGCTGATCCGGGGGCAAACGTTCGGTGCCGTCGCCGTTGGAGACTGGGTACTCCTCGTCGAACCCAACGGCGGACTTGGCGTCACCGAAGAGATCATGGTGCCGCTGTCGGCGGGCACTCGCCTCGTCTCCCAGTTCTACCTAGAGGTCAAAGGCATGGATTACTTCCACTGGCTCGACGATGGAAAGATCCGGTTCGAGTACCTGTACCAGGAGGGCTATTCCCACTGGATCGAGGACGGAAAGATCCGGCGCAAGTTCCCGCACCAGGAAGGTTACTCGGAGGAGATGCCGGACGAACTCGCAGAGACCATGGGGCGGATCGACTCCGTCTACCCACCGCTCGCAGACCTCTACGAAGGGCCGGCGTTCCTCCTGGCCGAGCGCCTCACTGAGATCACGATGACGCCGGAACTGCTGGAGGAGTCCACCTACCTGGGCGGAGGCGTTCCCAGAGCGAGGTGAGCAGAACCACCGTCCGCCGCAGGTTGGCGCGCGCGGTCAGTGATGTCCTTGGAGCGTCGATTCAAAGGCCGAGATGGGCGGTCAGGTCGGCCTTGAGGGTGTCGAGGTCGCGTGCGGCAAGGGCGCGCGCCTCCCCGGCCTCACTCTCCACCGGCACGACGACCTCCAGATAACACTTCAGCTTGGGTTCCGTGCCAGAAGGACGCACGACGACCCGGGCGTCGCCCGCCAGTCGGTACCGCAGCCCGTCAGTCGGCGGCAGGCCCCCGTCGCCCTTGGCCAGGTCGTCGGCTCCCACGACCTCCCGGCCCTCCAGCGCAGTGGGTGGGTGGGCGCGTAGGCGGGCCATGGCGTCGGCGATCAGGGAGAGGTCGGCGACGCGGAAGGAGAGCTGGGACGTGGCGTGCAGGCCGTAGCGGCGGGCCTGGTCGTCGAGGAGGTCGAGAAGGGTGCGGCCGGACTGCTTGGCCGAGGCCGCGATGGCGGCGGCGGTCAGGGCCGCGCCGATCCCGTCCTTGTCGCGTACCGGGAGGCCGGCGTCGGAGCCGACGCTGTAGCCGATGGCCTCCTCGTAGCCGAACACCAGCCCGGGGCCCGCCTTGATGATCCATTTGAAGCCGGTCAGGGTCTCGCCGTAGCGCACCCCATGGGCGTGGGCGATCTTGCCGAGGAGGGTCGAGGAGACGATGGTGGTGGCCACCATGCGGTCGCCGGTGGTGTGGGTGATCACGTGCTCGGCCAGCAGGGCCCCGACCTCGTCGCCCGTCAGCATGCGGCAGCCGCCGCCGGGGAGTGGCACGCCCACGGCGCACCGGTCGGCGTCCGGGTCGTTGGCCAGCACCAGGTCCGCGCCAGACCGAGCGGCCAGGGCGACGGCCAGGTCCATCGCGCCGGGTTCCTCCGGGTTGGGGAAGGAGACCGTGGGGAAATCGGGGTCGGGGTCGCGCTGCTCCTCGACCGCCGTCGGCGGGTCGAAGCCGGCGGCGGCGAAGGCCGCGCTCAGGGTGGCGGCCCCTACTCCGTGGAGCGGCGTGTAGGCGATCTTGAGATCGCGGGCCTCGCCCAGCGGGAGCGAGGTCAGCGCCCGGACGTAGGCGTCCACGATGTCCTCGTCCAGGTCCGTGAGCGTGCCGGGGGCGTGGAGGGGGAGCCGGTCGATGCGGTCCACGCCGTCGATGGCGGCCGAGATCTCGCTGTCGATCGGCGGTACGATCTGCGAGCCGTCGCCCCAGTAGACCTTGTAGCCGTTGTCGCGGGGCGGGTTGTGGCTGGCGGTGACCGTGACCCCGGCGTCCGCCCCGAGATGGCGTACGGCGAAGGCCAGGACGGGGGTGGGCAGCGGACGCGGCAGCAGGCTGGCGTGCAGGCCCGCGCCCGTCAGGACGGCGGCCGTGTCGCGGGCGAAGACGTCGGACTTGTGGCGGGCGTCGTAGCCGATGACCACGTGCTTGCCGGGACCGAGCACCTTGGCCAGGCCGGCGGCGGCGCGCATGACGGTGACGCGGTTCATCCGGTTGGGTCCCGCGCCCAGCTCTCCGCGCAGGCCCGCCGTCCCGAACTCCAGCTTGGCCCCGAAGCGCTCCTGCAGGGCGGCCGGGTCGCCGCGGTCGAGGATCGCGGCCAGTTCGGCGCGGGTGTCGGGGTCGGGGTCCTGGGCCAGCCAGAGCTCGGCCTGCCGGACGAGGGCATCGTTCGCAGCCTGGCCGGCAGCACGCCCGAAGTCGTTCACAGCCGGTCCAGGACCTTGGCCAGCAGCACGCCCATGCGGGCCGCCGTGGCGCGGCCGACCTGAAGGACCTCTTCGTGGTTGAGCGGCTCGTCGGACAGGCCCGCCCCCGGGTTGGTGACCAGGGAGAGGCCGAGGACGTCGAGGTTCGCCTCGCGGGCGGCGATCGCCTCAAGGACGGTGGACATACCGATCATGTCGCCCCCGAGCGTGCGCAGCATGCGGATCTCGGCGGGCGTCTCGTAGGTGGGCCCGCGGAAGGCGACGTACACGCCCTCGGAAAGGGTCGGGTCGATCTCGCGGACCAGGTCGCGCAGGCGGCGCGAGTAGACCTCGGTGAGGTCGATGAACGTGGTGCCGGTGATCGGGTTGGCCCCGGTCATGTTGACGTGGTCGCTGATCAGGACCGGGTCGCCGACGCTCTGCGTCTCGGGGCGCAGGCCGCCCGCCGCGTTGGTGAGCACGACGGTGCGGACCCCGACCGCGGCTGCCGTGCGTACGCCGTGCACGACCGCGTCCACCCCCAGCCCCTCGTAGAGGTGGGTGCGTCCGAGGAAGACCAGCGCGTGCCGCCCTGCCGGGGTGCGCACGACGCGGATCTTGCCGCCGTGCCCCGCCACGGCCGGGGCGCGGAAGCCGGGCAGATCGGTGAACGGGATCTCGGCCAGCGTCTCGCCGATCGCGTCGGCGGCGGGGACCCACCCCGACCCCATGACGAGCGCCACGTCGAAGGTGTCGAGGCCGACGGCGTCGCGCAGGGCCGCCGCGGCCTCGCCGGCCAGGGTATACGGGTCTTTGCTCACAGCTCAGTAGTTTAGGAGGAGCCTGTCCAGTACTCGTACGCCGAACTGCAGCGCCTCCACCGGCACCCGCTCGTCCACGCCGTGGAACATCGCGGCGAAGTCCATGTCGACGGGCAGTCGCAGCGGCACGAACCCGAACCCGCGCACCCCGAGGTCGGCGAAGAACGTCTTGTTGTCGGTGCCGCCCGACATGCAGTACGGGATCGCCCGCGCGGCCGGGTCCTCGGCCTTCAGCGCCGCGATCATCGACTCGACCAGGGCGCCGTCGAACGTGGTCTCCAACGCGATGTCGTGGTGCACGAACTCGCGCCGCACCTTGGGCCCGAGCAGCGTGTCGATGGTCTTGAAGAACTCGTCCTCGAACCCCGGCAGGAACCGCCCGTCGACCACGGCCTCGGCCTGGCCGGGGATCACGTTCGACTTGTAGCCGGCGGTGAGCTGGGTCGGGTTGGTGGTGTTGCTCAGGGTCGCGCCGACGAAACGCACCAGAGGGCCGATCTTGTCCAGGATCGGCTGGGGGTCGTTCTCGTCGAACGGGATGCCGAAGGCGTCGGCGACCTCGGTGAGGAACGTGCGGACCGTGGGGGTGTAGGTCAGCGGCCAGTCGTGGTCGCCGATCCTGGACACCGCCCTGGCGATCTCGGTGACGGCGTTGTCGGAGTTGAGCATCGAGCCGTGGCCGGCGGTGCCGTCGGCGATCAGCTTCATCCAGGCCAGGCCCTTCTGGGCCGTCTCGATCAGGTAGAGACGCAGCGACGGGTCGACCTCAAGGGAGTAGCCGCCGACCTCGCTGATCGCCTCGGTGACGCCCTCGAACAGCTCGGGGTGGTGGGCCGTGAGGTACTTGGCGCCGTACACGCCGCCTGCCTCCTCGTCGGCCACCCAGGCGAAGACCAGGTCGCGGCGCGGCTTGCGCCCCTCGCGCTTGAGCTGGCGCAGCAGGGCCAGCATCATCGCGTCCATGTCCTTCATGTCGACGGCGCCGCGGCCCCAGATGTAGCCGTCGCGCACCTCGCCGGCGAACGGGTCGACCGACCAGTCGGCGGCGTTGGCGGGCACCACGTCGAGGTGGCCGTGCACGAGCAGGGCGGGCAGGGACGGGTCGCTGCCCTCGACGCGGGTGATCACGTTGCCGCGTCCCGGCTCGCTCTCGATGTAGGTGGCCTCGATGCCGACCTCGTCCAGTCTGGCCATCACGACCTCGGCGGCGGCCCGCTCGCCGGGGCCGCTGCCGTCGCCGTAGTTGCTGCTGTCGACGCGGATCAGCTCCACGCAGAGGTCGGCGACTTCCTTCTCGGCGGGTGTCATCGTGTTGTCTCCCAACGGGGGTCGAGCGTGAGCAGTCCGGACTTGTGGAGGTGACCGCGTTTGTAGGCGCGGGTGATCAGGGTGAGATCGACGTCGGTGATCTCGTCGTGGCTGCCGACGACGCCGGTCATGAAGCGGTACAGATCGGCCTCGTGGGCGGCCACGACCTGGACGATCAGGGAATGGCTGCCCGTTGTGGCGGCACAGTAACGGACATTGGGGTGCGCGGCCAGCCGCTGGCCCACCAGATCGAGCCCGTGCGGGCGGACCTTGAGCCACAGCATGGCCTCGACCTCCAGCCCGAGCAGCGCGGGCTCCACCTCGGCGCGCGGCAGCAGCAGGCGGCGTTCGATCAGCGAGGTCACCCGCCGGCGCGCGGTCGGCACGGAGACGTCGAGGCGCTCGGCGACGGTGGTGAAGGCGATGCGGCCGTCCTCGGCCAGCAGCTCGGCGATCTCCTGCTCCAGAGGTGACAGGCCCTCCTCATCCAGCAGGCCGCCGGTGAGCACGGCGGGCCGCAGCTCGGCGACCTCCTGCTCGCTCAGGTACGGCGCGTGCCACTCGGCGACGGTTCTGAACGTGTGCAGCACGACCTGGGTCTGCGTCCGCACGATCCCGTCGATGTCGCAGATCTGCGTGGACAGGATGTGGTGCAGGTCCTCGCGGGAGGGGGAGACCAGCTCGCAGCCGAGGTCGGCGGCGCCGGTGAGGGAGTAGACAGAACGCGTGTCGGCGCGCTCGGCCAGCGCCTTGGCCACATGCGCCGCCGTGCCGGGACGCACCCGGACGTGCAGGTGCATCGGGCGTCCGTGGCCCGTGCGCAGGTCGTCGTAGATGGCGGTGACCCGCACCTCGCCGTCGGCCAGCAGGCGCTGCAGCCGACGGGCGACCGTGCGTTCGTGCTCGCCCACGGCCCTGCCGATCTCGCCCCACGAGGCCCGGGGGCTGACTTGGAGCGCGGCGACGAGGCGCCGGTCGAGAACGTCCACGATCTACCGTCTCTATGTCGGATTTGTAAAAGATTGGCGAGAAGTTTGACTGTTTCAGTCGGTCGACTGCACAGTAAGCCATCATCTCGGTTGTCAGCAAAGGAGCCCCCCGTGGCGACCTCTCCCGTGGCGCAATCACCGCTCGGCATCCCCAAAAGCCGCGTCCGCCAGCTCATGGCGGCCAGTGTCGGCAATGTCGTGGAGTGGTACGACTGGTATGCGTACACGTTTTTGGCGACGTATTTCTCCGCTCAGGTCTTCCCCACGTCCACCGGCAACAGCCTGGTGCCGCTGCTGAGCTCGTTCGCGGTCTTCGCCGTGGGCTTCTTCATGCGGCCGCTGGGCGGCCTGCTGGTCGGGGCCTTCGCCGACAGGTACGGACGCAAGTCCGCGATGACGTTCACGATCGTGCTGATGGGCGCCGGCTCGTTGCTCGTGGGCCTGACCCCCACCTACGAGGCGGTGGGCCTGCTGGCGCCGATCATCCTGACGCTGGCCAGGCTCATCCAGGGCCTGTCGGTGGGCGGTGAGTTCGCCGCCGCGACCACGTTCCTGGTGGAGTCGGCCCCGCCCGGACGGCGCGGCCTGTTTTCAAGCTTCCAGTACGTCAGCACCACCATCGGCCAGCTTCTGGCCTCCGGGCTGGCGGCGCTGCTGGCCACGGCCCTGGCCCAGACCGACATGGACTCCTACGGCTGGCGCATCCCGTTCATCGTGGGCGCCGTGCTCAGCCTCGTCGGCCTGTGGATCCGCAAGGGCGCCGACGAGACCTCGGCCGTGGTGGGGGAGATCCAGCGGGGCGAGGCCGAGCGGCCGAAGCTGTTCGACTTCCTCAGGCACCATCCGAAGTCCGCGCTCACGATCGTCGGCATCACGATCGCGGGAACCGTCGCGTACTACACCTGGACCAGTTTCCTGCCCACCTACGCCCAGATCATCGTGAACTTCGACAAGGCGGACTCGCTGCAGGTCGGCACGATCTCGCTGGTGTTCTTCATGATCCTGCAGCCGCTCCTGGGCATGCTGTCGGACCGGGTCGGGCGCAGGCCGATGCTGATCACGTTCGGGGTCGGGTTCCTGCTGCTGCCCGTGCCGCTGCTCGGGCTGCTCACCACCGACTACTGGAGCCTGCTGATCGTGCAGCTCATCGGCATGGTCTTCCTCGGCTGCTTCACCTCGATCTCGGCCGCGGTGAACTCCGAGCTCTTCCCGACCAGGGTGCGCGCGGCCGGGGCGGGCTTCCCGTACTCGCTGACCGTGGCCATTTTCGGCGGCACCGCCCCGCTGATCGGCACCGCGCTGCAGGAGGCCAAGAACCCGGGGCTCTTCCCGTGGTACATGTCGGCGCTGGCGCTCATCTCCACACTCGTGTATGTCTTCGTGCTGCGCGAGACCAAGGACCGGCCGCTCGACTAGCGGGTGAGGTCGACGATGCCGGGACAACACCCTGCGAATATGGACGGCGATCAACCGGCCATCTGGGCGTTTGCCGGTCTTCCACAGTCGGCCCAGGGTGGATGGCACTAGATTGGCCAACGATGATCCTTGGGTGGAGGAATGATGTGGGAAGAGCGGTTCGCCGAGTTGTCGACTGTCGCCGCGCGGCAGAACGGAATGATCACTGCCGCGCAGGCGAGCCGTATCGATGTCGATGAAGCCGCCCTGGCCCACCTCACTGACGCGGGACTGCTGATGGAGCTGGACTGGGCGGTCCATCAGCTGCCGTGGAGCTCGCTCGGCCCCCGGTACGCCTTCCCGTACGCCGCCTGGCTGGCTCTGGAGCCCGCGAGCTACGCCTGGGAGAGAGTGCCGGACGCCGTGCTCTCCCACGAGTCGGCCTGCGGACTGCACGGCCTTGGCTCCCTGACGAGCCCTTTGATCATCTTCACCACGATCGCCGAGCGCGCGGCGCCCAAGGGCACGAAGCTCAATCTGTCGCCGCTCGGGGCCGACGACGTCGCCCTGGTCAAGGGCGTACCGGTGACGACCGCCCAGCGCACCATCGTCGATCTCGTGACCGACTGGACCGACCACGGAGCCCTGCGCCGCGTCCTGATGGACGCGCTCCTGCGGGACCTGGTGGAGCTTACGGAAGTCCACCGGGCACTGGCGCCGCTGGCGGCCCGGCACGAGTTCCCGGCCGACGGCACGGAGTTCGTCCAGTACTTCATCCCCGACCTGACCCCTGCCCAGCTTTCACCCCGCAACCGGCGCGGCTACACGGCCCTGATGTCCCCGGACCGGGTGGCGGACGTGGAGCCCGAGGTGGCCCGCCTGATCGAGGCCGCGGGCGGCGCCCCGGACGCGCAGGCCGTACGGGACATCGCCGCCGACATCGTGGCTCAGACCGGTTCCCCCGGATAGAGCTCATTCCAGAGCCGCCACAGAAACGCCCGCGGACTGCCATCGGGTAGCGCACAGCCGCGAACAAGTCGGGCGGCACCGCCCCCGGGATCGTGAGAGCACGGCGCGGTTCCACCCTGAATCGCGCCATCTCCGCATCGCCCGGCCGCCGGTTCGACCTACGGTGTGGTGACCACACGGATGGCAGCGCGAAGGTCGTCGATCTCCTCCTGCTCGAGCTGGAAGACTCGCAGGTCCTCGACGGCCTGCGGAAGGAACTCGGGTGCGGCGAGCATGGACTTCAGCGCCTGCGTGACGGCGATGGCCCGCTCGCTCAGGTCGGTCTCGTACGCCCGGTGAATGCGGATGCCCTCAGCGGTGATCCGGTTGTGCTCGTGGTGCAACACGGCGTACGGGTGCACCACGGAGACGCCGTCGTACTCCTCGTCGGTCGCGAACCGGGGCTCAAGCACCCCCAGCAGGGTGAGCCGGATGGCATGCCACTTGCGGCTGATCTCCTCCGGCGTGCGCGCATCGGTGCGCAGCCATCGGCGTAGCTGGTCCGCGTAGTACTCGCTGCGTTCCCAGTCGGCCTGCGACCAGGGCGTCCACCTGTCGCCGCGGATCTCGATACTACGGCCGAGCCGCAGTGGCCAGCGGTCCATCTCCCCACTTCGCACAAGCCTGTCCACCCGATCGGCGGTGATCGCCACTCGTGCGGCTTGGTAGACGGCGACCGGCCGGCCGCGCCTGTTCTCCGGATCGGGCAGGTCCGGCCCGAACAGCACGCGCCGGATCGTGCTCAGCGGTGCAGGGCCCATCTCCTCGACGTTGAACCGCAGGACGGGCCGGCCGCGCTCGTCGAACTGGGAATAGCCGCTCTGCGAGACCGCTTGCTCGGACTTCCCGTACGCCCAGTCCTGCCAGTACATCATCCAGCGGTTGCCCTTGTTGCCGTCGTGCTCGCGGGCCTCGAAGTAGACCGTGGGCACACCGAGCATGATCGGGATCTCCAGCGCGCCGCTCTCGATGCCGAGTTGGACCACGTCGTGGGTGTTGTTCAGGTAGTGGAAGAACAGGGCCTGCTCGCCGTAGGTCAGCTGCTGGCCGCCGTTGCGTGCCGGGTCCCAGAACTTCACCAGCGTGCGGGTGTCCACGCCGTCCAGCACACCTTCCCGTCGCCAGTCTTCCTCCAGCTCGGGTCGGCCCACCAGGACGTCGTCACCGATCAGGGCGATGCGCCGCCTGGGATTCTCGGCGCGCAGCGCCTCGATGGTCTGCCGCACGTGCTCGGGGCGAGTGTCCAGGTGTGGGCCGTGCGGTCCGCCGATCGGCTCGCCCCGACTGTCGCGGATCCAGATCAGGGCGTACTCGTCCGCCTGCCCGTTGGCCTCGCGCAGCCGGTCGATCACATTTTGCGCCCGCGCCCGGCGTCGTTCGGCCGTCGCCGGGTCCGGGCCGAGCAGCCGTTCCACCATGCGCTGCCGTGCCTGGACGGGATCGGCCTGGATCGCTCGCAGCGCGAAGAACTGGGCCCGCTGCCAGCGCGTGCTGTGGTATTTGAGCTTCTGGCTGTTGTGGGCATAGGCGATGCGGATCCGCTCCGGTTCGATGCCGTAGTCCTCGATCAGGCGCTGCCGCATGTTGAGCGCGTCGCTCAGCGGCTTGGCCTGGAGGTCGAGGACATCGTCGACGAGTGTCGCGGGGCCGATATCCGTGATGCTCTGCCCGCGGGTCGCTCGGCGTTTGACCGCGGCGTCGGCCTGGCCCGCTTCCAGGCCGCTCGGGGTGGGGCCCAGGTGGGCGATGTGCGACTGGTGCGCGGCCCACCCAAAGGCGTTGAGGCCGCGGTTCGGCTCGAAGGCGATCTCGATCGTCAGTTCCGGGTCGGCCATCAGGGCCGCCGCATGACTGTACAGCTCGCCGCGCTGGTGAGCGTAGAACCGCAGGTGTTTGTAGTTGCTGTTACCCGGGCCCGGGATGTCGGTCAGCTCGGTGTAAGCCGAGGTCCACATCAGCTTGTCGGTGATGTATTTCAGCTTCTGCTCAGGTGAGAGGTCAGTGCGCTCCTTGAGAGTGCTCAACGCGACGTCCAGCCCGCCCGCCGACAGAGCGTCCCAGGTGGCGATCCACGTCTGATCCGTGTCTATGGGCGACGGCGGCACGTGCAGAGGCATCGCGAGCTGCCGCATGTTCGGGGTACCGACGGGCGCGATCACGTCGTCGTCGGTGACCGGCTCTTGGGCGCTGTCCGTGGAAATCCACTGGAGGAGCTCGGGGTCCCAGCGGCCCGGGGGCGGTGGCTCTTCTCGCAGCATCGGGTCCAGGAACGCCCTCATGATCGGCTCGGCCTCGGTGAGACCGCCGTAGGGGAGGCCGGGTGTCGTCCTGGCGTAGCCCTCGAACTTGCCGACCCAGTCGGGGCTGGGGACCTCGAAGGCGGGCGGCGCCTTGAGCTGCTCACCCTGCTCGATGCGCCAGGCGAACTCCTTGTGGAGCATGTCGTGCGTGGCCTGCGCGTCCCACGACGAGTTCATGATGACCATGATGAGATCGACCATGTCCTGGGTTCGGGCCGGCAGGTCGCCCATCTTGCAGTTGAACAGGCCCCCACCCCGGGAGACGCAGTCGTCGCAGCGGGTCTGCAGCGTCCTGATGCCATGCGTGTACATGCCTGACACCTTGTGCGCCATCGTGTCCTCGAGAGAGAGCACCCGGAGGTTCGGCGCCTCGCCAGGGTGCCCGGTCGTGAGGATCTGGTCAGGGAAGGGGATGACGTCCGGCTCCTTCCAAACCGGGCGCGTTCGCGGCGGCGCGAGGTCCGCGCTGAGCGTCATGATCTCCATGTCGCCGCAGTAGATCTTGTGCGCGATCCGGACGGCCTTGCCGTGCAGGATGTACGCCTTCGACTCCCGTACGAAGCGCAGATGGTCACCGTGGTCACGGGCCAGCGCGGCCTCGTACTCGTCGGCCATTACATCCGGGTCGGAGTCGCCCGAGATGCGGACAAGGTCGATGTCCGTGCTCGCGCGGCCCCCGGGGTTCCTGGCGAGCATGGCCTGCCCGCCCTTGAGCATCCAGTCCTCCGGGTTGGCGGCGTAGATGCGGCCGAGGGCCCGCTGGAGTGCGAACTGCTGCAGTTCGTCGAGCGGGGCTGTGCCACGGCGGTCCGCCTCGGCGCGAACCTCGCTCATGAGGTGGCGCCAGAACCTCAGGAACTGCCGGGGGTTGCCGTCCTGGCCCGGGTTGCCGGACTGGTCCGGCGACGGTCGTGCCGCGTTGAACCCGATGACGGGGTCGCTGCCGGGCGGCACCGAGGCCGAATCTTCGGCCGGCGGCGGGGTGGTCGAGTCCTCGGCCGGCGGCGCGGCAATCAAGTTCAGGGCCGGCAGCGCGGCGGTCGGGTCACCGGCCGGCGGCGAAGCGGCCGCCAGGCCCACGCCGGGCAGGGTGATGCCCGACCTCTGGAACGCCAGGGTGTTCTCCGGCGTGCTCATGTTCGCGGCGATCCCCTGGCGCAGGGCCGTCATCCCACTCTCGCCGGGCCGGCGCGTCACCCGAGCCGCGATCGCGGTCAGGATCCGGAACTGCAGCTTGGTCACCGGATCGGCCGGATTGTTGCCCATCGTCTCGTTGATCCGCCGGCTGAGCGTGTCGACGCCGGGCGGGGTGTCGTCCATCAGCAGCGTGGACAGCATCTGCGCGCTGCCGAGCTCCTCGAGGGAGAAGTTGTACTCCGGCCCGCTGTCGTAGAACCGCGTGACCGCCGCGACCAGCGCCTCCGTGTACGCCAGCTGCTCCTGGGTCACCAGCGCCCCGTCCCCGAACAGCAGGTTCGCCCGTTCCAGCAGCTTCATGTGCCGCACGAGCGGGGTGTCGCCGGGCGGGAACCGGTCGAGCAGCATCCGTACGTCGCCGGGCAGCCAGGCGGCGGGGTCGTACTCCGGGCGCGTCCACTCCTCGGCCGGCACCGGGTCGGCCGGGAGGGTGAGGGGGGCCTCCGGACGGGCTGTTCCCACCGGGACGAGCCGGTAAAGGTGCTGGAGGTGCCGGTCCCGCAACGACACCGCCTCGGGCACCAGGTGGCCGTCCCGGTCCAGGACGTAACGTGCCTGCGCCCATATGTGGAAGCCGTGGCCGAGCAGGTTCGCGTCGGTGTGGACGTCCGGGGAGGACAGTGCCTGGCGCGTGGGGTCGATCGGGTTGACGTACTCGTCGAGCATCCCGAACAGATGCATCGTCTCGTGCGCGAAGACGACCGGCTCCATGCCGGCGCGCCAGTTGATGTAGTCGGTGGGCGTTTGGGTACGGTAGTCCGCCATCTGAGTCAGCGGCGTCGCGATCGGCGCTCCTTCGGCATACCAGGTGCTGCGGTCGGCCAAGTCGAACGCGCGGGTGCCGGTCCCGCGACGGATCGTGACGGGCCTGTCGCGCGGCGACCTCCGCCGGGTCTCCTCCATCTCCATTCGTACGTGCAGCTGTGAGCCGTCCGGTAGTACGTGCTGGTAGTTGTAGTAGAGGTCGATGCCAGTGAGCAGGCTGGTACGCGCGGTCTGGATCTCCTCCGCGGTGAGACCCACCGCCACGAAGCGGACCTTGACCGTGAACTCGGTGATCAGGCGCGAGCCGCCCTCCCACGGGACCAGGATCTTGCGTACGTCCACTTGGGCCGCCCCGGAGGTCGGCAGATTGGGCACGGTGACGGCGGATGGGGGCGCCGAGCGGCGCAGATGCTCCCACTGGGGGGCGAGCGGCACCGTCCGCGGGTCCAGGGCGTTGGCGTGCTGCTGCGGGGAGCCGACGGGCCCTTCCATGTTGAGCAGAGGCGTGCGGTGGGCGTGATCCAGCGGGTTGAGCTGCGCCAGGACACTGCTCGTGTCGTCACCGAAGGGGTCCGCCGCGGCTGGGCCCAGGCCCGGCGTCGCGGCCGCCATGCTGCTGGCCGGGGCGTCGGAGGCCGGCGCAGGTGCGACTCCGGCGGAGGTGTCGGGGGCGGTGTCGGCCGCGGGCGCGTCGTTGTAGACGTTGATGAGGCGGTCGATGTTGCTGGTGGGCCGCTGGACGTCGGGGCGCGCGCTCTGGTCGGTGTCCGGTTGTGTCGCGGTGTCGGGCTGCGCCACGGTGTCGGGTTGTGTCGCGGTGTCGGGCTGCGCCACGGTGTCGGGTTGTGTCGCGGTGTCGGGTTGTGTCGCGGTGTCCGGTTGCGCCACGGTGTCCGGTTGCGCGCTGTTCGCCTGTGCCGTGTCCGGTTCCGTCGTGTTCGGCTGTGCCGTGTCCGCCTGCGTATTGTCCGGTTCCTGCGCGCTGTCCGGTTCCTGCCGGGGCTCCGACTCCTGCTGGTCGGAGCGGGCGTCGCGGGTGGTGGACTGGCGCTGGTCCAGGTCTGCCTGCGACCCAGTGGAGTGCTGCTGTCCCGCGGATGAGGACGAGGACGGCGACGTCTGGGGTGAGCTGGGTGTGGTGAGGGTGGCCGCCTGACGGCCGAGGCCGGCGGCTCCCGCGGCGTTCGCCGGTTGGCCGGGCGTGCTGGGCTGGCCCGGCGTGCCGCCCTGGTAGGTGATGTTCCCCGTGCCTGCCGGTCCCGACGGTCCCGACGGCCCCGATGGTCCCGACGGCGGCGGACCGCCTGCCGGCCCCGCGTCGTCCGGCGGAGCTGCCGGGGCGGAGGTGGCCCTGGCCAGATCGGTGGTCGCGGCCGTGGTCATGGCGGAGTCCAGCGCGGCGGCCGGGTTGAACAGCGCCCCCGCCACGCTGGGATTGAACGGGCTGATCGTGTTCGTACGCCCCGCGCCGCCCATGAAGCCGCCAAGGAGCGAGTCGGCTGTCGGCGGGGCCCACTGTCCATACACGAGACCGTTGGCCACGAAGCTGCCCGCGGGAGAGGCCACCACGTTGTTGAGGCCGGTGTTGAGCACCCGCCCGGGGAAGCGCCGGAACGCGTTGCCCCAGCCGGGCAGGTCGGCGGCCGTACGGTTGAGCCGGCCGATGCCCGGGATCCGGTTGGTGAGCCGCGACACCGGGTTGCCCAGCTTGGTGCCCACGACGGCGCCGGTCGCGGCCCCGATCGCCGCCGCCAAGGTCTTGTCCCAGTCCCAGCTCGTCCTGGTGCCCATCTTGATCTGCTGGTACTGCGTGTAGGCGTCGATGAAGACCTCTTCACCGATCTCCTCCACGAGTTCGTGCACCAACGCGGCCGACGCCGCCCGGCCGGCCAGCGAGGACCCGGCCAGCGTGGTGAGCCGGGCGGCCCCGGCGACTCCGGCGGGGCGGGCCGCCGCGAGTCCCAGGCGGGCGAGGATCTTCGCGATCGTGGCCCTTAGACCGGCCGCCGCCGGGCCGACTGCCGCGGTGCTCGCACCGGCGGAGAAGAACGTGGCGATGAGCGCGATGGCGATCGCGACGACGGCCACCCAGAAGGCCACGTTGATGGAGATTTTGGAGTACTGCGTCTCCAGCGCGAAGGCGTCGACCTGGTGGGCGTACTGGTAGTGACCGGTCATCTTGGCCATGGCACCGGTCTGTTCGTCGTACATCTGCCCGACTCGGGCGAAGGCGGGCGGCCGGGCCGGCGAGTCCCACTCGTTGCCGATGACGTTCAGCGCGCTGCCGGTGGGCTCGAAGGCGCCGGCGTAGGCGTTGACGCCGGCGATGTGCGCCTCGCGCAGCTTGTACAGCCCGCTCTCGCTGGCCTTGGGCCACGGCTGACCCGCCATGAGCATCGGGATCAGCCAGGAGACCACCCAGTCCGGCAGCTTCTCCGTCTCCCAGACGGGCTGCACGTCCGTGGTCGCGGCCTTGCCGAAACCCTCCTTGGACGCCTGCCCGCCCGGCGTCTGGGAATTGACGTCGCCGCGGCCCCCCGCCACCCGATCACACTCCCCGCACGTTCGCCTGCCGGCGGAGGTCGGCCGCGATCTGGGCCTCGGTCCCCCGGGAGTTGGAGATGGCCTCGCGTAACAGTCGGCCGGCGTCCGCGATGTGCCGGACGAGCTCGGTTCCGGTCTCGACGAGCTGAGTGGGGGCGTCGTCCTTCATGTACGTGCCCAGGAACACCCGGCCCTCGGGACCGTCCCCCCACGGGGCGGCGGCGTGCATCGCCTCGATCTCGGCGGACACCTTCGACCAGTTCTTCCCCAGGGAATCGGCCATCGTGTCCCACTGGGAGATCCCGGTCTCCAGGGCGGGGCCGAGGTAGAGCGTGTCGTTCTCACGCGGCGCCACGCGGCACCTCCTTCCCGGCCATCTGGTCCGCCAGCTGCCGCATCACGGTCTCCAGATCGCCGTCAAGGTGCGCGCGCATCTGCTCCACCGGGATGAGCGGGTCGAAGACCTCCAGGACCCGCTGCCGTGCCGTGTCCGCCGCCCGGTGGATCGTTCCCGCGATGGTGTCGGCCAGTTGCCTGGCGTCGGGGCGGCGATAGACCCGGGGGTCTATGTCGAGCCTGATGAGGTTGCCGCGAGCGCCCACGGTGGCGGTGACCAGCCCGTCGTGGGACCTCTCCGTCACCTGGATCGCCTGCGCCTGCCTGCGGAGATCGTCCCCCTCCTCCTGCAGACGGACAAAGGTCCGGCGCAGTTCGTCGGCGTAGGCCTGCATGCCGGCCACATCCGGCTCACCTAAATTCATCACATCAGCCCCCGAAGTCGCACTAGTACGCAAAAGCGCGTAACAAGTTAGCAAAGATGAAGAATCATCTGTTCATTTTTGCGAAATCAGGGGTTAAGCGGAGAGCTTACGCAGGGGCGATGGGCGTGGCTTCCTCCCGCAGGTCCGCCACCTCGTCGCGCGGGACCCATCGGCGGTAAACGCCCCGCTCGACCCGCTCCAGCCCAAGGCGCTCGGCCACCGGCACCAGGCCGCCCGCGTACTCGATGAGCAGTTCGCCCTGCCTGTCCCGGAGCACGATGACGGGCGCTCCGCCCCACTCGCCCACAGTGGTCACGTACGTCACCTGCGCACATTCGGTAGCGGGCACGGCACGCACCCAGCGCCCGTCCGCCACCTCCGCGAAGCCCTCAAGCGCAACGGGACTGAGCAACCGCAGCCACATCCCATCGGTCCGCAACTCAGGCGAGGCGACATGCTCCGTCCCACGCCAGCGCGCCTGGTACCGGGCCCAGCTCACGCCGCCTCCTCGGAGATCAGCAGCCATCGGCCGAGATCGCCGTCGTAGACCGCCCTCCTGCGAAAGATCCCGTCGACGCCGAGCTCGATGATCTCCGCCCCGTACGGCAGCAACACCCCGTCGATCTTGTACTCCCGAATCGTCTGGTCGACATTGGGCACGAGCCCCATCCCCACGAAGGGAGGCTCCTCGATCACCCAACCGGCCACCGCCCGCATGCCCTCGTCGTCCTGCCCGCCGTAGGGCGTCCGATAGAGATCGAAGCCGATGGCGGGCCAGCGCAGAATGTTCACCGCCCCCAGGTCGGTGACCACCTCATCCTGCAGCAACGCCTCGGCCAGCACGGCCGGGGTAGCGATGTGCGCCACATCGAGCGCGTGATGGCAGTACCCCGACACCCGAGGCTCGCCGTCCTCCAGCAGCGCGGGAATCTCCGCTGGAGGCAGCAACTTCTGCACGATGGGAATGCCGGGTTCGATCAGATGATCCTGCCGAAGCGTCGGTACGGCGGTCCTGGCCACCGTTCCCGCTTCCAGCAGGAACTCGAGCTCCAGACCCGCGTTGACGGCCAGCCCGCATCGGGGATCGGGCCACCCGGCGGCGAGCTCCACCAGCGACACGACCCGGTGGTGCCGCACGGCCCCGCCCGTCGCGGCGCGCAGAGCCCCTTCAGAGGTGTACGCGACCAGCCACACGCGCCCATCGGCGGCCTCCAGAATGGGCCACGCGATCGCGGCTGCGCCCTCCTCGATCGGCAGGGCGAAATCGGCCTCGCGCAACAGGCTCAGGCAAAGAGCGAGGTCACCCCGCCCGTGCGCATCCTGCAACCGCTGTTCGAATGGACTCGCCTGCCACATTGCCCACACAATAGCGATCGCCGGCGGCTGTGCCCGCGCCTCCGCGCAGGCGCTGACCATGATCGTTGATCAGTCGCCGAGCGATTTGCAGGGGCGCTCCCGCAGCTCCTTGACGTAGTCGTCGGGGGCGCCCGCCCGCTCGGCGGCCTCGGCCAGGCTGCCGAGATAGCGGGCCGAGGGCAGGCCGCCCTCGTAGCCGTCGAGCACGTAGAACCAGGCCACGACCTCGCCGTCCAGGGTCTGCACCCGCAGGCGGACCTTGTGGTAGGCCCCGCGTACCGCGCCCTCCCACTGGTCGAGCGAGGTCTCCTCCCACTCGGGCACGTCGTAGAGGACGACGAACACGTGCTCGTCAGGATCTTCGACGATGGTGGCGAGCGCGCCCTCCCAGGCGGGGTCGTTGCCGCCGAACGTCAGCCGCCAGCCCGGCAGCCAGCCGGCGCCCCAGATCGGAGAGTGCGGGGCTCGCATGGCCATCTGCTCAGGGTCCATGTTCGAGCCATACGCGGCATAAAGACGGAGCTCAGTAGGCTTTCTCGGTTCTGAGAGCCACGCCACGGTCCACCCCTCCCGCCGGGTGCCACTCGTCATCCAGCTACCGCGCCATCCTGTCATGCCGAAGGCCCCAGCCGGTCCATGAGCGCGGTGCGTCGCCGCCCGGTTGTAGCTCATCCCAGGTCATGCGGGACAATAGGACACGTGACGAGGATCGTGATCATAGGTGGCGGACCCGGCGGCTACGAATCGGCGCTGGTGGCCGCTCAGCTAGGCGCGCAGGTCACGATGGTCGAGCAGGACGGGCCCGGCGGCGCGTGCGTGCTCACCGACTGCGTGCCGTCCAAGACGCTGATCGCGACCTCCGTCCGCAAGCAGGCGCTGCTCGACGCGCCCTCCCTGGGCATCTCGTTCGACGGCGGGTCCGACGGCGACACCGGAGCGGTCGACATCGACCTGCCACTGGTCAACAAGCGGGTCAAGGAGCTGGCGCAGGCGCAGTCCGCCGACATCGCCACCCGGGTCGAGGCCGAGGGCGTCGAGATCATCAAGGCGCGCGGTCGGCTGGTCGACCCGCAGGTGGTCCGGGCGGGCGACCGGACGCTGCGGGCCGACGTCGTCCTCGTGGCCACCGGCGCGACCCCGCGCGTGCTGCCGGGCGCCGAGCCCGACGGCGAGCGCATCCTCAACTGGCGCCAGCTCTACGACCTGGAAGAGCTGCCCGAGCACCTGATCGTGATCGGCTCCGGTGTGACGGGGGCCGAGTTCGCCGGCGCCTACCGCTCGCTCGGCGCCGAGGTCACGCTCGTCTCCAGCCGCGACCGCATGATGCCCAACGAGGACGCCGACGGCGCCGAGGTCCTCGAAGAGGTCTATCGGCGGCGCGGCATGAACGTCATGGGCCGCTCGCGCGCCGCCTCCGTCAAACGCACCGCCGACGGCGTCGTGGTGACCCTGGAGGACGGGCGCACCGCCGAGGGCTCGCACGCGCTGATGACCGTCGGCATGATCCCCAACACCTCGGGGATGGGCCTGGAGGAGGCCGGGGTCCAGCTCGACCGGAGCGGCTTCATCAAGGTCGACAAGGTCTCGCGGACGTCCGCGCCCGGCGTCTACGCGGCCGGCGACTGCACCGGGGTGCTCATGCTGGCCTCGGTGGCGGCCATGCAGGGGCGGATCGCCGTCTGGCACGCGCTGGGGGAGGCCGTCCAGCCGTTGCGGCTGGCCACCGTGGCCTCCAACATCTTCACCGACCCGGAGATCGCGGCCGTCGGGGTGGCGCAGCGGGCGATCGAGGCCGGGGAGATCGAGGCGAACGTCGTCAAACTGCCGCTCGCCACCAACGCCCGGGCCAAGATGCAGGGGTTCAACGACGGGTTCGTGAAGTTGTTCTGCCGGCCGCACACGGGGATCGTCCTGGGGGGCGTGGTGGTGGCGCCGAGGGCGTCCGAGCTGATCCTGGCCGTTTCCGTGGCCGTGCAGCAGCGGCTGACCGTTGATCAGTTGGCGCACACGTTCGCCGTCTACCCGTCGCTGTCGGGATCGGTCACGGAGGCGGCGCGCCGGCTCATGCAGCCGGGCCTGTCCATCTGAGAGGGCGCGCTTTTCCTCCGTCGTTCTCAATCAGCCGAGTCGGGGGCAGGTCAGGTGCCCGGCATGGAGATGTGTTTCGTGCGTGATCGACCACTTGCCGCCTGATCGCCGGCAGCAGACAGTCGATCGGATCCATACCTCGCCGTCCATTGCCGCCAACTCCGCCGGCGAGGCCGCGTACTGATCCACCCAGCCCTCGCGGTCCGCCGGCGTCACGGCGGCACCCGGGCCTATCGTCGTCCTGCACTTGCCCCGCCTGGTGCAGGGATTGGCTGAGACTGCCCGCCGCACCGGCATACCTGCCCGATGCCGGCAAGACCAGCGCTCCCTCGCCCACGCGGCGTGGCGGAGAGGAGCCGCCGCATCGGCCGCCGACGGCTGAGCGCACTCCTGCCGAGATCGTCAGCCAGCCGTCGGCGGGGCAGGTGGCAGGGCCGATCGTGCGCACAGAGAGCGAGCCCGTCACGCTGGGGGAGAGCAGCCCCCACAAGTTCGGCGTCGAGACCGGGCCGAGAGGTTCCGCATGTCGTCACAGGCCGGCATTTTCGTTTGCTCATTTGCGCAACTAACGAGAAGATGGCGGGGCGAATGGCGGGTTGGAGGTGTCGTCCACCAGGTCGAGGCAGCCGCCGTACTCGAACCGCAGACGGCTGACGGGCTGAAAGAGGGAGAGATCCCGCCATACGATCCGGAATCCACCTGATCGTTGCCCGCTTAACTCTTGATCAACTTTGACCTTTTGGGGTGGTAGGTGCGCAGGATCTGGTGGGTGGTCGCGGGCTTACTCGCCCTGGTGCTGGTGGCGGCCGGAATCGTCGTGGTCGCCTACGCCCGCCTGACCGGGAACGTCAGGCACATCGAGGTGACCGAGCAGGACCTTGGCACCGCCCGCCCGGCGAAGGCCCCGACGACCGCGATGAACGTGCTGGTGGTCGGCTCCGACGAGCGTGGTGGCAAGAACACCAAGTACGGCCACCGCATCGCGGGCGAGCGTACCGACACGATCATGCTGGCGCACATCTCCCCGAATCGGGACAACGCCATGGTCATCAGCTTCCCTCGGGACTCGCTCGTCCAGCTACCTGCCTGCCGTGCAAGGCCCCCGCTGGCCGGGCAGCGGCCGCACATCGGGATGATCAACGAGTCATTCAACGCCGGGGGCGTCGCCTGCACCTGGAAGACGATCGAGTCGCTGACCGGCATCCGCATCGACCACTTCGTGAAGGTCGACTTCACCGGCTTCAAGGGCATGGTGAACGCGGTCGACGGCGTCGAGATCTGCTTGCCCGAGCCGATCAACGACACCAAGGCCCTGCTCCACCTGCCCGCCGGCCGCCAGACGCTCAAGGGTGAGCAGGCGCTCGGGTACGTGCGCGCCCGTTACAGCTTGGGCGACGGGTCGGACATCGGCAGGATTCAGCGGCAGCAGATGTTCATCGCTTCCATGGTCAAGAAGGTGATGAGCGGCGAGACGCTGACCAACCCGGCCAGGCTCTACAACTTCCTCGACGCCGCCACGAAATCCGTCACGACCGACCCCGAGCTCACACCCGCCGTGATGAAGGACCTGGCCGACAGCGCTCATGGGCTCACCGCCGGCCAGATCCACTTCATCACCGTCCCCTGGCGCTACTCCCTCACCCAGCCCGGCCGCGTGGAATGGGTGCAGCCGCAGGCCCGCACGCTGTTCCAGCTCGTGGCCGACGACAAGGACGCCGGCAGCTCCAAGCTGCGAGGAGGCCAGATCAAGGTGGCCCGCACACGGATCGAGATCGAGATCAGGTACGGCACAGCCGGGGCGTCCAAGGCCAGGCAGGTCGCCGCCGCGCTGGAACAGCGCGGCTACCACATCGCCAGAGTGCGTGACGGACACAAGCCGTACTCGAAGACCACGATCCTGTACTCCCCGAACGGTCAGGCGCGCGTCCCGACACTCGCCCGGGATCTGATCAGGAGCCGCTCCTCGCCGGTCCCGAAGGCACAGACAACGCGGCTGGTCCTCGTCATCGGCGACGACTGGCGCGGCCTGAAGGCCGAACGGGCGAGCGATTCGGAGGAGTTGACGGGTTTCGACGCCACCCAGGACTCATGCGCCACGTGATCGGGTGGCCGCACCTGTATGGCTCGCTCTGACAGGAGCGAGCATGGTGACCAACGGCTCCTTCGATTACCCTCCCCGGGAGGTATCGGCCGAGGCCGCCGCAGGGTTCGGGGATATTGCCCTCCTCGATCAGACTGCTCAGGCCGCGGCCAAGGACGATCTGAAGCCCTGATCGGGAAGACTCCTTGCGGGCGGTATGGGACCAGATGGTCCAGGAGAGCCGGCTGGCCGGGATCTCGATCAGGTGGGCGAGGAATCAGAAGAGCAGGACGGCGGCCGTCGCCGCGGGCGGGGCGGTGGCCGAATCGCTGATGCCTGAGCCGCCGGGGGGGTGATGACCGCCGTGGTGAACACCCAATCCACCTGCTCCAATACGGTGACGCACGCTACACAGTTTTAGACTTGCGCATTCAAGCAACTTTGCTTCAGGCTGATGATGCAACTTACGCCTGCCCGGTTAGGACGCGTCGTGTCGAATCTCGGATGGGGTGAAATCCTCATCATTGCCGTGGTCTTCGTCATGCTCTTCGGGGCGAAGAAGCTGCCCGACACTGCTCGCGCGGTCGGTCGCTCTCTGCGGATCTTCAAATCCGAGGCGGCCAAGCTCCGCGATGACGCCCCAGACGATCCTCCCGCTGCGGTGTTGTCGCTGGAGGAGCAAGCTCGGCGGTTGGAGGAGCAGGCGGCCAGGTTGCGTTCCGGTGTCCAGCAGGACAAGCTGTAGCACACGCCTCTACATCTGACCCCGCCATCCCGGTGGTGCCGTCGGGATGTGACGCGGGAAGCGGACCGTACAGCGGCGCCACGTGCCAGACACACTCGATGACGGCTCGTTGCACAAGCCTGTTCTCCCGGACGACACGAACGCGTACGGCCCCGGCAACCTCGAGCGCCCGCAAGTGAAGACCACAAGCGCTGATCATCGTGGCGTGGGCCATCAGCCTCCTGGGAGCTCATGTGCGCGACCACGGGCAACTTGGGATGATGCACCCCCGTTATCTATTACTTGCGCAAATGAGCTAGCGTCTGTGGAAGCGTATGCGGGCGGGCCTGCCCGCATACGCTGCTCACGCCGTCTGTCGGCACGACAGAGGAGTACGGCATGCTCGCCGGGCTCATCCTGCACCGGCTCGGCCGCTTCGCCGGCCCGGGCGTGCCTTGATCCGCAGTAACGGTCAGTCCTGTGCCAGCACGATGACGCTGTCCTTGTCACCCAGCACCAGGGGGTCGCGCTTGGGCGGGTTGAGCACCACGCCATAGGAGGGCGGCTCGTCCCCGCGCAAGGCCAGCCGGTAACCGATCGCGCTCTCCCCCCGCCGCCTGGCCGCCTCGATGAGGGTGGCGAAGTTGGCCTCCACACCAGGCAGCAGGTAGTTCGGCGCGGGCTTGAGGTAGATCTCCGCCCCCGCCGGGTCGAACAGCTCGGCGAAGACCGCGTGCAGGTGCCGGTTCTCGCTGAGCTGCGTGAGCAGAAGACTGATCAGTTTGCGGCTGACGATGAAGTCGTCAGCCTTGGTCACCTGGGCGACCTCCCGGTTGTGGTCGTCGTTCATCTCAGTGACGATCGAGTACGGATCACCCAGCCGTACCTCGATGTCGCGCAGGTGCAGCAGGGTTACCAGGGTCCGGTCATCGGCGTGGTCGGGATCGACTCCGTCGTTGGACAACACCACCAAGTGCCGGTAGCCGCCCAGGTCCAAGGCCTCCAGCGAGCGTCGGGAGGTCGGCTCGCACACCTTGTGGTCCACCGTCAGGTTCACCCGGGGAACGGCAAGCGTCTCCTCCGGCCGCTGCGAGGAGGCGATGTCCACGACCGATCCCGGTTCGGCGAGCCGGTCCAGCAGGTCCAAGATTTTCGAGCCGCGGTTGTTCCAGCCGATGAGCAACGTCCGGTCCGGCAGTGGCACCTGCTCGGCACCCGAGGCGATCGCGGACTCCATGATCGGCGCGGGCTGGTCGGCCAGGCTGATGAGCAGATCGTCCTCCGCCAGCACGATCAGCTGATCGGCGGCAGTGATCGGGGTGTCCGCCGGCGGGTTGACCAGAATCCGGCCATCCCCGGTGCGAAGCCCGACCGGGACGCCGCGCTCGTAAGCGTCAAGTGCGTCGCCGTAGAAGGTTCCGACCAGACGCGGCTCCCGGCGCATGTAGAACTCGTTGCCCGCGAAGTCCATCAGGTCGCGGCAGACGGTGAACAGGCCAGTCTGCCGATGGGACTGAGCGACCAGTCGCACGGCGATGTCGTCGGCGTCGATGACCAGCGCCATCTCACCACCTGCCAGTTGGGCGGCGGCCAGGTTCTCCGAGTCCTGCACGGCCGCCACCACGTGCGGCCGCTCGGCGCGCCAGGATCGATTGTTCAGCAGCAACAGCGTCTTGATCACGTCGATGTCGGCCTCGTCACCGGCCGGCGGCAGCACGATGATCGACTTGGCGGTGTCCGGGCTCACCACTTCCAGATCGGCATGCTTGAGTGGATTCCCCGAACGGCAGATGATCCGGGTGCGGCCCGGCTCAGGGATGTGAGCGCGTATCTGGTCCTCCATCCCGACCTTGTCGCGGTCGGCCAGGACAACCACGCACGAGCGCCGCTCGCTCTGGTTTGCCTGCACCAGTTCGTGCGCCACCGTGAACACCTGATCTGACCAGCCCAGCACGATGGTGTGCCCGCGCTCGATCAGCTGGGAGCGACCCTTGCGCAGTTGGGTGATCCGGTTCTCCAGCCCAGTTGTGATCACGCCGATCAGTGAGCTGACGATGAAGATGCCGCCGATCGTGACCGCCAGCATCAAGCCCAGGAACGCCGGGCTGCCCTCGTCACCGCCCATCGTGCCCGGATCCAGTGTGCGCAGCAGGCTCATCCAGAACACGCCCAACCAGCCACCGCTGGCCTCGGTGTCCTCCTGGGTGAGGACCACCACCAGAACGGTGACCAGCGCGATCAGCGTCACTGACGCCAGCCCCAGCCACCCGATCAACGCCGGCGTGCCGCGATCCATGGTTCCGTCGAACCAGTACCGCAGCCGAGCCCGCCACGTCATCCGCACCGCCTACACCTCCACTGTCCAGCACGGCCCCAGGAGGAATCCATGCGAGTCGATGGCCATCCCTCTCGGGAATTCGCTGGTCGGCCCCTATGGGAAGCGCCGCAGGGGGACTGGGAGCAAGGGGAGCTGCTCATCGTCCCTAGCCTCCCCTCTCCCCTCAGAGCGCCGGTTGGCAGGGAGATAGTACTGGGTTCACGGCTTGCGCAGCTGTGCAATCCACCTGAACCATCCGGGCGAGCAGAACGCAGAAGCGCCACCACAGCGGCTGGAAGACGGGCGAGCCACGGAGAGTTTTCAACTTGCGCATATGAGCAACTATTGGCCTACAGTCGTCTCATGGAGTCATGGCTTGTGCTCGTGGCGCGCATACCCACGCGAAAGGTGCGCACACGGAATGCCCTTCAGGGGCAACTGCGCCGACTCGGCGGAATCTGGCTGGGCGACGACATATGGACGCTGCGAGATCGGCCCGAGGTCGCTGACGGCGTCCACCGCGTGCTGGGGCTTGTCGACGAGGCTGGGGGTGAGGCTCGTCTCTGGCGAGCCTCACGCCCAGGAGCGGAATAGTCAGAGCCTCGCGCACCGGGCAGCGCGCGTGCCGGCCATCGCCCGCTCTCGCGCCGCTCCCGTTCAGGCCGGCCCCCGCACTCCGGCGCCGAAACCCACCAAGACCCTGATGGTGGCCACCGCCAAGCTGTCCGACGCGTGTTCCGCTTAGAAGATCAGCACCCATTCGTATAAGTCGAGTACGCACACCAGCGCCCACAGCGCGAGCGCGACGATTCTTTGCTGCTCCCCTACCCGCATATCCCCGCCCGGTAAGCCCTACGTCGCATGCTTGCTATATTGCGCAACTATACAATTAAGGTGCCGGGGGCAAGCATGAGCAGACCTATCAGGGAAACGCGGCGCAGACAGGGCCGGGTTCCCCGACGGGCGCGGCGTCCGCGCAGCCGGGTGCCACTGGTCGTGCTCATCGCCGCGGCGCTGGTAGCCGTGATCGCGGGCGTGGTCGGCACGATCTACGCCAAACTCAGCTCCAGCATCAACACCTTCGACGAGCAGGGCATCGATGGCGACCGTCCCGCCGCCAATGTTGCCGGGCAGAACATCCTCATCGTCGGCTCCGACTCCCGTTCCGGTGACAACGCCAAGCTGGGCGGCGGCACCGGCGCCGTCGGCCGCTCCGACACCGCCCTGATCGTGCACGTCTACGGCGACGGCAAGCACGCGGTGGCCGTCTCGATACCTCGCGACACACTGGTGGACATCCCGCGCTGCCGCCTGCCCGACGGGACCTGGACGGCGCCTCAGACCGGCGCGATGTTCAACGCCGCCTTCACCGTGGGCCTGACCGCCAAGGGCAATCCCGCCTGCACGCAGAACACCGTGGAGAAGCTGACCGGCCTGCGGATCGATCACACGATCGTGGTCGACTTCAACGGCTTCGCCAGGATCACAGAAGCGGTCGGTGGCGTCCAGGTCTGCCTGCCCAACGACATCTACCAGGGCGACCTCAATCCCAACCGCGGCTCTCGCGGTCAGCTCCTCTACCCCAAGGGACCGCAGACCGTCTCCGGTCAGAAGGCCCTGGACTACGTCCGCATCCGCCACGGCATCGGCGACGGCTCCGACATCGGCCGCATCAAGCGCCAGCAGGCCTTCATCGGCAGTTTGATCAAGAAAGTCAAAGCCCAGGGCCTGGACCCCGTCACGCTCCTGCCGCTGGCCGAGGCGGCCGCCGCCTCGATGACCGTTGACCCCGGACTCGGCTCGGCCGACAAGCTCCTGTCCTTTGCCCTCGGATTGAGGGACATCGACCTGCGCAACACCAAGTTCATCACGCTGCCCTGGCGCTATCAGGGCGCCCGCGTGGCCATCGTCCAGCCCGAGGCCGAGCAATTGTGGGCCGCGCTGAAGGCTGACCGCACCCTGGACGGCGCGGACGCCAGCGGCAAGGCCCGCCCCTCAGCCAAGCCCTCAGCCAAGCCGACCCCCACGCCCGTCTCCGGCGCCGGCATCAGCCTGGCGGTCTACAACGGCACTACCGTCAGCGGCCTGGCGGCCGGCGCCGCCGCCAAGCTCAAGGCCGTCGGCTTCACCGTCACCGCCGTCGGCACCGCCGCCTCTCAGCACACCCTCAAGACCGTCATCCAGTACGGTCCGGCCGCCGCCGACCAGGCCAGAACGGTGACCCTGGTGCATCCCAAGGCCAAGCTCGTGCCCGTCGCCACCCCCGGGATCACGCTCATCCTCGGCAGCGACTACGCCACGTCAGCCGCCCCCACTCCGACGCCTACGACACTCAACGGCAAGGCGCGCTCGGCCGACGACGATCCCTGCTCCAATCTCTCCTACGGCTGAGAACAAGCAACGCCCCGCCGTACGCGATGGCCACCAGCAACAGCCACAGGTAGCCCGCGGCAGGCAGCGCGACCAGCCCGAACGTACCCGCCAGGGGTGAGAGCGGCAGCAGCAGGCCGACCGCGGCGAGCGCGCCCGTGGCCAGCCCGAGCGGGCGCGACACCCCGGTGGTGGGGCGCAGCAGCAACATGATGACGGCCTGGGTGAGCATGTTCTCGATGAACCAGCCAGTGTGGAAGGCCGACTCCCCCGCCACGCCGACGACCTGGGTCAAGACAGCGAACGTGACCAGGTCCGCAACGGCGTTCAACGCGCCGAATCCCAGGATGAAACGGAGGATGCCACGTGGCCGGAGCAGTAAAGGCCGCCGAAGGACCGCCGGATCGGCCCGGTCGAAGGCGAAAGCGAGCTGCGCGGCGTCGAAACACAGGTTCTGCACCAGCACCTGGACGGGCAGCATCGGCAGGAACGGCAGCGCCAGCCCGGCCGCGAGCATCGCGATCACGTTTCCGACGTTGGACGACAGCGCGATGCGCAGGTAGGTGATGATGTTGCCGGTGCTACGCCGCCCGAAGACAACCGCATGATCGACCGCGGTGAGATCCTTGGCCGCCAGCACGATGTCGGCGGCCTCCCGGGTCACGTCCACCGCGCCTTTCGGGCAGATGCCGACGTCGGCGACACTCATCGCGGGCCGGTCGTTCACGCCGTCGCCGAGGAAGCCGACCGTGTGCCCGGCCTCCCGCAGCGCGGTCACCACGCGGGCCTTGTCCTCTGGGGTGCAGCGGGCGATCACCGTGGCTCGGTCGAGCGATTGCGGCGTCAGAGCGGAAGCATCGACCACCGCCTCCACCCTGAGCCCCAACTCCCGGCAGGCTCGGGCGGCGGTTGCCGGGTGGTCTCCGGTCAGCACCTTCAGTCTGATCCCCCTACGAGCCAGCATGGTCAGCGCGTGGGCCGCCTCTGGCGAGGGCTCATCGACCACAGTGACGAAGCCGGTGAGTTCCAGCTCGCGTTCCTCGCCCAGGCGGTGGAGAGCGTGGCGCTCGGCCACGGCGACCGCGAGCACCCGCGCCCCGGCTTCGGCGAGGGCCTCGGCGACCTCACCCGCGCGCAACCGTTCCTGCCTGCTCATCGCGCATCGCTCCAGCACCGCTTCCACGGCGCCCTTGACCACCACGACGTGCCTGCCGCTCTCCTCGACCAGCGCGCAAGAGACCCTGCGTGAAGGGTCGAACGGCGTGGCATCCAGCCCCTCGGCGTCGCCCAGGTCGAGCACGCTCTCGAGGATCGCCTCATCCAGGGGATCAGGCGTCGGCGGGTCGGTCAGGTGGAGCGTCCAGAAGCTGTTGACCGCGGCCCAGCGCAGCACCTCGGGATCGGCCCGCCCGTCCGGTCCGACGGAGCCGCTGACCACCGGACGATCCTGAGTGAGCGTGCCGGTCTTGTCCATGCACAGCACGTCGATCGCGCCCACATCATGCAGCGAGGGAAGCCGCTTGACGATCACACCATGGCGTGCCAGCAAGGCCGACCCCCTGGCCAACGCCGTGGTCACCACGACCGGCAGCATCTCCGGCGTCAGCCCGACGGCCACCGCCACCGCGAACGGCAGCGCCTCCAATCCCATCCCGCGAAGCACCGCGTTGGCCACGAGCGCGACCGGCGGAATGATCAGCATGACGCGAATCAGGATCCAGGAGATGCCGTTCACCGAACGATCGAACGCCGACAGCCTCCGCACCGGCGCCTGGTAGGCGCCGGCGAACAGGGTGCCGGCTCCCGTGGCCGTCACCACGGCCAGCGCGCTGCCCGAGGCCACGCTGCTGCCCTGCCACAGTAGATGGTCCTCGCCGTTGGGCAGGTCGCGTGCCAGTTTGGGCACGGGCGCGGACTCGCCGGTCAGCGGTGCCTGGTGCACCGTCAGACCACTGGCTCGCAGCAGCCGCACATCGGCCGGGACCAGATCCCCCGAACCCAGCTTGATCACGTCACCAGGGACGAGCTGGTCGATCGGGATCTCCCGCTCCCGCGGTTCGGAGTCCTCCGAGGTACGCCGCCTGACGGTTACCGTGGCGGCCACCAGCTTCCGCAATGCCAGGGTGGAGCGGTCGGCCCAGTACTCGCCGTTGGAGCGCAGCAGGCAACTGGCCACAACCAGGACCACGATCAGGCCCGCTGTGGCCCACGAAGCGATCACGGCGGACACCAGACCCAACGCGAGCAACACCATCGTGAACGGGTCGCGCAGGCTGCGAGCCAGTCGGCGCGGCCAGGACGCCGGCCGCTGGAAGGGAATCGTGTTCTCGCCGTACTCAAGCAGGCGGGTTCCGGCCTGCGTCTCGGTCAGGCCGCGCGGCCCGGTTTCCAGCAGTCGCAGTGTTTGGAGCTGGGTGTCGCCCGCTTCAGGCGCCCAGACCACGTCTGAGTTCCCCGGATTGGCCCGCCCGCTCGGTCAGTGGCCCGACCAAGCTGCGAACGGTGGCCACGATGTCATCGTCATCGATCAGGTAGATCACCCTGCGCCCCTCGCGCCTCGACCGGATGAGGCCGGCGAGCTTGAGCTTGGCCAGATGTTGACTGACCGCCGGAAGCGCACCACCCACCCGCTCGGCCAGCCCGGTCACGTCGCACTCGCCCTGCGCCAGCACCCACACAATGTGCAACCGCGGCGGCGAGGACAACAAGGTGAAAACGGAAGCGGCCTCCGCCAGCACCTCGGCCGGCGGGTCAACGATCTCTCTGGCCGCCACGATCACCCTTCCTTCAGCTAGAGGCCAAGTCTAGGCGTGTCCACCGGGACGCCTTTCGACACCGCCGAACTGCGTTCGCTCCTGCACGAGAGCCACCCCGGACCGTCAGCGACCGGCAGGGCATAACCGCGGCTGACGATCAGCGACCGTCAGCGGCCACCGCGGGGGTGAGGGCCCAGGGCGTTGACGTTTGTTGGTATGGACAGCAAACTAACTCACGAGTTGGCGCAGCTGTTCAAAGGAGCTTCCATGCCCTATCGCCCCCCGTTGGTCGCGCATGAGTACTTCGTCGCGGACCCGCCCGAGTTGCCGGTACGTGCGCGTGGTGAGGGCGGCCTGTCGGCGGTGACCGCGGCGGAGTTGGTCGCGGCCGAGGGCGCCGAGGTGATGCTGAAGGCGGTGACGTCGGCCGAGGAGACGCTGGTCGTTCAGGTGGGCGTGGCGGGGGAGGGGGTCATCCGGGTTCGGCTGTCGGAGGACGCGACCGCGCGGCCGCGTTCGGAGCGGGCCATCGCGCTGGTGACCCCCGGCACGTATCCGGGGGCGCGTGCCGGGGTGCGGCCGGGTGAGCCGATCGTGGTCGACGCGGGGACGCTGCGGGCCGAGATCAGCCTGACCCCGTGGCACCTGCGTTTCACCGACGCGGCGGGAAGGACGCTGGTCGAGCAGGACAGGGGGCACACCGACATCAGCGGCCGGCTGCGGACGTTGCCGTTCGGCCGTTCTGCCTCGGGCGGCGTCCCCGTGGCCTACCACGAGAGCTTCGCCGCCGCCCCCGACGAGGCGTTCACCGGGTTCGGCGAGTCGTTCACGCGGCTGGACAAACGCGGCCAGCGCCCGCTCATGTGGAACTTCGACGCCTTCGGGGCCGAGTCGCAGCGGGCGTACAAGAACGTGCCGCTGTACCTGTCCAGCAGGGGGTACGGGGTGCTCGTCGACAGCGGGGCGCCGACGGAGTTCGACGTGTGCCAGTCCACCCACAGCGTCGTGCAGATCGTGGTGCCCGACGACGTGATGGACTACTACGTGATCGCCGGGCCGACCCCGCCGGAGGTGCTCGATCGCTACGACCGGCTGACATGCCGCCCGTCGTTGCCGCCGAAGTGGGCGTTCGGGACGTGGATCTCGTCGGGGTTCTGCGTGGACAGCCAGGAGCGGGTGCTGGCCAGGGCGCGGACGATCAGGGAGCGCGGCATCCCGTGCGACGTGCTGCACCTGGACACCTACTGGCAGGCCGACGGGCACTGGTCGGACCTGCGCTGGGACGCCGTGAACTTCCCCGATCCGGAGGCCATGCTGGCCGAGCTGGACGGGATGGGATTCAAGGTGTGCCTATGGATGAATCCCTATATTTCGCACCTTAGCCCGACCTTCACCGAGGCCGCCGAAGCGGGATATTTCCTGAAAACGCAGGAAGGTGAGCCCTACGTCGCCGACTGCTGGCACGGCTCCTTCCCATCCTGCGGCATCGTCGACTTCACCAACCCCTCGGCCGTCGAATGGTTCAAGGGCCTGCTGCGCCCCCTCCTGCGCCAGGGCGTGGCCGCCTTCAAGACCGACTTCGCCGAAGGCGTCCCCGCCGACTCCGTCGCCTTCAACGGCATGACCGGCACGGACCTGCACAACGTCTACACCCTGCTCTTCAACGACACGGTCACCGCCGTCACCCGCGAGGTCAACGGCCACGACCTGGTGTGGGCGCGCTCGTCGTACCTCGGCGGCCAGCGCCACAGCGCCCAGTGGGGCGGCGACACCTACACCGGCTACGCCGCCATGGGCAGCACGATCAGAGGCGGGCTCGCGCACGGCCTGTCCGGCGTGCCGTTCTGGAGCCACGACGCCGGCGGCTTCACCGGCAGGCCGACCGACGACCTGTACGTCCGCTGGACCCAGTTCGGCGCCCTTTCCCCGCTGCTGCGGCTGCACGGCACCACGACCAGGGAACCTTGGGAGTTCCCCGCCGTCGAGGAGCAGGCCGTCGAGGCGCTCAAGCTGCGTTACCGGCTCATGCCCTACCTCTACTCGGCGGCCATCGAGGCCGCGCGCACCGGCGCGCCGATGATGCGGGCGCTGTGCGTGGACCACCCGGACGACCCGGTGGCCTGGCAGGCCGACCTGGAGTACCTGCTCGGCCGCGACCTGCTCGTCGCCCCCATGACCACGCCGGAGGGCGTCAGGACGGTGTACCTGCCGCGCGGCCAGTGGGTGGACTACTGGACCGGCGAGGTGTTCGACGGCTCAACGTACATCGAGGTCGGCAAGCCGCTCGACCAGATCCCCCTCTTCGTCCGGCACGGCGCGCTCATCCCCGTCGCGAGGCAGGGCGACACGGTCGACGTGCCCGCCGAGATCGCGCTCGTCGCCTTCGGGGGCGGCGACGGCACCGCCGACATCCACGACGAAGACGGCGTGACGGTCGCCGTCGCCACCAGGGACGGCGACGTGCTGCGTGTCGCCGTCACGGGCCCGAAACGCGTCACCGAGGTGGAGATCGTCCCGGTGGCCGGAGCTCCCACGCGGGCCGTCATCTCGTAACACCCCCTGGAGGGATCATGGTCAAGTTGAGAGGCGCCGCGGTGCTGGCCGCCGTCGCGCTCGCCCTTTCGGCCTGCGGATCGGGTTCGGAGAGCCCGGCTCCCGCGCAGAGCGGCCAGCCGCGCGTGCTGAAGCTCTGGCACTACGAGACCGCCGACAGCGCCATGGGCAAGGCGTGGGCGGAGGCGATCAAGAAGTTCGAGGCGTCGCACCCGAACGTGACCGTCACGTTCGAGGAGAAGGGCTTCGAACAGATCAGGAAGACGGCCAGCATGGTGCTCAACTCCGACGAGGCACCCGACATCATGGAGTACAACAAGGGCAACGCCACCGCCGGGTTGCTGTCCAAGCAGGGCCTGCTCACGGATCTGACGGAGGAGGCCGCCAAGCGCGGCTGGGACAAGTCGTTGCCGGGCGGCCTGCAGACCACCGCCAAATATGACGACCGGGGCGTCATGGGCTCCGGCAAATGGTTTGGCGTGCCCAACTATGGCGAGTTCGTGATGGTCTATTACAACAAGGAGCTGTTCGACAAGCACAAGGTGACGGTCCCGACCACGTTCGAGGAGTTCACGGCCGCGCTGGACACCTTCGTCAAGGCCGGGGTGACCCCCATCTCGAACGCCGGCGCCGAGTACCCCGCCCAGCAGATCTTCTACCAGCTCGCCCTGACCAAGGCGCAGAAGCCGTGGCTGGAGGCGTTCCAGTCCTACAAGGGCAAGGTCGACTTCCACGGCCCCGAGTTCACCTACGGCGCCGACACCTTCGCCGACTGGGTGAAGAAGGGCTACATCGCCAAGAACTCCTCCGGGCTCAAGGCCGAGGACATGGGCGTGGCGTTCATGAACGGCAAGTTCCCCATCATGATCAGCGGAAGCTGGTGGTACGGCCGGTTCGCCTCGGAGATCAAGGACTTCGAGTGGGGTCACTTCCTGTTCCCCGGCGCCACGATGTCCCCTGGGTCGAGCGGCAACGTCTGGGTCGTCCCCGAGAACTCGGAGAACAAGGACCTGGCCTACGACTTCATCGACATCACGATGAGCAAGGACATCCAGAACCTGCTCGGCAACTCCGGCGGCGTCCCCGTGGCCGCCGACCCGGCCGCGATCACCGACGCCAGGAGCAAGGAGCTCATCGCCACCTTCAACAAGCTGACCAGCGCCGACGGCCTGGCCTTCTACCCCGACTGGCCGGCGCCCGGCTACTACGAGGTGCTGGTGGCCGGGGTCCAGAACCTCATCAACGGCAGCAAGACCTCGGCCCAGGTGCTGGACGAGATCGCGGGGCCGTACGAGGACAACCTCGCCGACATCGGCAATTAGATGAGGATGCGCACGAGGGGATACTGGCTCTACCTGGTGCCGAGCCTGCTGCTGTTCCTGGCCGTGATCGTCGTGCCGTTCCTGATGAACGTGGGCGCCGGCTTCACCCGCTGGTCGGGGGTGGGCACGCCCCGGTGG
The DNA here is from genome assembly GCF_042650645.1 of Nonomuraea purpurea. Classification (NCBI taxonomy): domain Bacteria; kingdom Bacillati; phylum Actinomycetota; class Actinomycetes; order Streptosporangiales; family Streptosporangiaceae; genus Nonomuraea; species Nonomuraea purpurea. The sequence continues at coordinate 13,983 of NZ_JBHSBI010000013.1, read as the reverse complement.
ATCGGGTTGGAGAACTACGCCAGGCTGCTGCGGGACGAACGGTTCTGGCAGTCCTTCCAGCACAACGTGGGCCTGATCGTGGCCATGGCCGTCGTGCCGACCGCGATCGGCCTCGTGCTGGCGGCGGCGCTGTTCGACTACATCGGCAAGCGGTTCGGGCCGCGCACGGCCTCGGCGCTGCGGGCGATGTACTACCTGCCGCAGGTCCTGCCGGTGGTGGTGGCCGGCGTGGTGTGGGGATGGATGCTGCACCCGTCGTACGGCGCGATCAACGAGATCTTCGGGCTGGACCTCGACTGGCTGGGCGATCCCGGCCTGGCGCTGGCCACGGTCATGGCGGTCATGGTCTGGTTCCAGCTCGGCTACCCGGTCGTGATCTTCATGGCGGGGTTGCAGCGCGTGGACCCGGCCTACTACGAGGCGGCCGAGATCGACGGGGCCTCGTGGTGGCGCAAGTTCTGGCACATCACGATCCCGCAGATCAGGCCGGAGATCTTCGTGGTGCTGCTGACGTGCACGATCGCCGCGCTGAAGGTCTTCGGGCCGATCTTCGTGCTGACCCGGGGCGGCCCGGGCAACGCGACCATGGTGCCGTCGTACTTCTCCTACCTGAACTTCTTCCAGAAGAGCAACGTCGGGTACGGTTCGGCGATCGCCACCGTGCTGGCCCTGATCATCATCGTGGTGACGTTCCTGTTCCTGCGCGTGCAGGAGCGTGAGCAATGAGGGGCCCTGGGCGCTGGGCGGTGCTGTTCGCGCTGGTCGTGCTGGCGGTCGTGATGGTGTTCCCGTTCGCGATCGTGGCGGTCAACGCGGTCAAGTCGCCGGCCGACTACAGCTCGCACGGGCCGCTGAGCCTGCCCGACGGGCTCTACCTGCAGGGGATCGTCGACTTCTGGAACCGGGTCGACTTCGGCACCAAGCTCTGGAACAGCTTCGTCATCAGCGCCTCGGTGTCGGTGCTGGCCGTGGTGCTTTCTGTGCTCAACGCGTACGCGCTGGGCATCGGCCGGGTGAAGGGGCGGCTGTCGATCCTCGTGCTGTTCCTGGTGGCCAACACGCTGCCGCAGGAGGCGCTGGTCTATCCGCTGTACTACCTGGCCAAGGCCGTCGACCTCTACGACACCCAGCTCGCCGTGATCATCGTGATGACGGCGATCCAGGCGGCGTTCGGCACGTACCTGCTGAGCGCGGTGCTCGGCCAGTTCCCGAAGGAGATCCTGGAGGCGGCGGCCATCGACGGCGCGGGGCGGCTGCGCGCGCTGTGGCGGATCGTGGTGCCGATCAGCCGGCCCACCCTGAACGTGCTGCTGATCTTCTTCTTCATCTGGACCTGGAACGAGTTCTTCCTGCCGCTGATCTTCCTGATCTCGAACGACACCCAGACGGTGCCCGTCGCGCTCGGCGTCCTGCAGGGCGAGAAGTACATGGACGCCACCATGTCCAGCGCCTCGGCCCTGCTCGGCGTCGTTCCGGCGATCGCCTTCTTCCTGATCTTCCAGCGCACGCTGACCCGAGGTGTGACGGTCGGCGCCATCAAGTGATGGAGACCCCCCAAAATGCGAAAAATCCCGCTATTGGCGGTGCTTACCCTGGTCGGCTCCCTGATCACAGCACCCGCCCAGGCCGCCCAGGACTACCCCTTCCAGAATCCCGGCCTCCCGCTGGAACAGCGTGTCAGCGACCTGCTCGGCCGCCTCACCCTCCAGGAGAAACTCGGCCTGCTGCACCAGTCGCAGCCGGCGATCCCGAGGCTGGGCATCGGCTACCACAAGAACGGCACCGAGGCGCTGCACGGCGTCGCCTGGTCCAACCATCTCAACGACAACTGGAACCAGAAGTTCGCAGGCGGCACGGTGTTCCCGCAGGCGGTCGGCCTGGCCGGCACCTGGGACCCCGCGCTGATCAAGAAGGTCGGCTCGGCCGTGGGCGACGAGGTACGCGGCTACAACGCCGTCGATCCCGTGCTGTGGGGCCTGCAGGTGTGGGCGCCCGTGGTGGACCTGCTACGCGACCCGAGGGCCGGCAGGAACGAGGAGGGCTACTCGGAGGACCCGCTGCTGACCGGGGCGATCTCGACGGCCTACGGCAAGGGGCTGCAGGGCGACGACCCCTTCTACCTGAAGGCCGCGCCCGTGCTGAAGCACTACCTGGCCTACAACAACGAGGCCGACCGCAGCCTCACCTCCTCCAACCTGACGCCCAAGCTCAAACACGAGTACTACGAGCCCGCCTTCAAGGCCGCGATCTCGGCGAACGCCGCGACCGGGGTCATGGCGTCGTACAACCTGGTCAACGGGCGGCCGAACCACGTCAACGCCGACCTGAACACGACGGTCAGGTCGTGGACGGACAAGACCCTGTACAACGTCAGCGACGCCTGGGGGCCGCACGCGCTGACCGACCTGGAGAAGTACTACGACAACAAGCCCGAGGCGTTCGCCGCCGTGCTGAAGGCCGGGCTCGACAGCTACACGATCGACGGCAGCGACATCGGGCCGATGGTCCAGAACCTCACGGCCGCCCTGGACCAGGGCCTGATCACCGAGGCCGACGTGGACAAGGCGGTAGGCGGCGTGCTGTCCGTCCGCACGCGGCTGGGGCACTTCGACCCGGACGGCGGGCCGTACAAGAAGATCACCAAGGACGTGATCAACAGCGACGCCCACAAGCGGCTCAACCGTGAGACCGCGGGGAAGGCGGCGGTGCTGCTGAGGAACTCCGGCGTGCTCCCGCTGGCCAAGCCGAAGTCCGCGGCCGTGGTCGGGCCGCTGGCGGGCAAGCTCTACCGGGACTGGTACTCCGGGCAGTTCCCGTACCAGGTGACGCCGCTGGACGGCATCAAGGAGCGGGTGCCCGGCGTCACCACCGGCGAAGGGCTGGAGCGGATCGCGCTCAAGCACCTCGACTCCGGCAAGTACATCACCGCCACCGGCACCGGCCCCGACGACAACGCGGCGCTCACCGACACCGTGCCCACCGCGGCCTCGCAGTGGGACCTCACCGACTGGACCGGCGGCGTGTCCACGCTGCGCAACGCGGGCAACGGCAAGCTGCTCGGCGGCGACTGGCGCTCGCTCGACACCGACGACGCCGAGCCCGACGGTTGGTACGTCTCCCAGCAGTTCGCCCTGGACAAGCAGTCCGACGGCAGCTACCTGGTCAGGTACGCGGGCTACGAGACCGTGGAGAGCTGGTTCGCCCTGCCCGACGCGTACGTGGGCGTCTCCGATGGCGCGCTGAGCCTGGTGCCCAAGGCGCAGGCGGCCAGGTTCGGCAAGGAGATCGTCTCTGACGGCGTCGCCTCGGCCGCCGCGCAGGCCGCCAAGGCCGAGGTGGCCGTCGTGGTGGTGGGCAGCCACCCGTTCGTGGCGGGGCGGGAGTTCCGCGACCGCGACAACCTGCAGCTCGGCGAGGGACAGCGGCGACTCATCGAGGCCGTGCGCAAGGCCAACCCGAAGACCGTCGTCGTCCTGGAGACCAGCTACCCGGTCGTCGTGGACGCGCCCAACCTGCTCTGGACCACCCACGCGGGCGCCGAGACCGGGCACGCCGTCGCCGATGTGCTCTTCGGCGACGTCAACCCGGCGGGCCGGCTCACCCAGACCTGGCCCGCCACGGACAAGCTGCCGAGCATCCGGGACTACGACCTGGTCAAGACCGGGATGACCTACCTGTACGGGAAGGGCAAGCCGCTGTACGCCTTCGGGCACGGGCTGAGCTACACCTCCTTCGCCTACCAGGGCCTGAACGTCCAGGGTGAGAAGGTGAGCGTGAAGGTCACCAACACCGGAAAGCTCAAAGGCGACGAGGTCGTCCAGCTCTACACCCACCAGCGCGACTCCCGCTTCGAGCAGCCGGTCAAGCAGTTGCGCGGCTTCCAGCGCATCACGTTGAACCCGGGTGAGTCGCGTACCGTGACCTTCCCCCTGAAGACGTCGGACCTGGCCGTCTGGGACCACACCCGCGGCAAGTGGGCCGTCGAGAGCGTCACCCACGACGTCCTCGTCGGCTCCTCCTCCGACAGGATCCGCCAGTCCACCACGCTGCGGGTGTCCGGCGAGACGATCCCCGTACGCGACCTGACCAGGACCACCCGGGCGATGGACTTCGACGACTACTCGGGGGTCGCCTTCGCGGATGCGAGCAAGGCCGGCGGCGAGGCCGTGGAGGGGTCGGCCGGCGACTGGATCGCCTTCACCGGCGCCTCCTACGGCTCGCGCCTGACGGCCTCGGTGGCCTCTGTGGGCGGCGGCGTGTTCGAGGTTCGTTCGGGCTCGCCGACCGGCGCCCTGCTCGCCACCGTGCGGGTGCCGGCGACCGGCGGGATCTACCAGTACGGCACGGCGAACGCCACGCTGAAGGGCGGCAAGGGGAGCCTGTACCTGGTGTTCAAGGGCGACCTGCGAATCAGGGACTTCGCCGTCGCCAGGTGAGCGCTATTGGGTAGTAGAGTTATCTAGCAATTAGATAGCTTTGCTTCCCAATGGAGGGTTCACGATGACCGTGATCGTGTTGCTGGTCGCCACGCTGGCGTTCCGGCTGCTCGGGCGTTTCCGGTCCTGGCGGGTGAGCGCCGCCCACGGGCTGGCCGTCATGCTCGTCATGACGGCCAGTGCCCACTTCGTCCCGGCCGGGGTGACGTTCATGCCGAACCACGCCGACATGGTGGCGATGGTGCCGCCGTTCGTGCCGTTCCCCGCCCTGGTCGTCTACCTGACGGGCGTGCTGGAACTGGCCGGGGCCGTGGGGCTCGTGCTGCCCCGCACCCGCAGGGCCGCCGGGATCTGCCTGGCGCTGCTGTTCGTGGCGATGTTGCCGGCGAACGTGCACGCTGCCATGGCGGGAGTGACCCTGGCCGGCGAGGCGGCCACGCCGCTGTGGCAGCGCGTCCCCGAGCAGATCCTCTACATCGGGGTCGCGCTGTGGGCGGCGAGTGCGCGCTTTAATTCGTCGTCCGTCCAAACTATTGACCATGGGCGCGCAGCTGTGTGAGCCTCAGATGAGCTCATGCGCGAAGGCGCGGTGACGGTCAGGGTCTCTGCACTCTGCTCGTGCATGGCGGTCATCTGAACCCTTTGGGGACGCCTGCCGGCGTGCCTGGAAAGGAAGAGCCGCGCATGCGAAGAAGACTGTTCGTCATGCTCGCGACCGTCGCCGTGCTGCTCGCGGCGGCGGTCGTGCGGATGTCGCCCGTCTCGGCCGTGGCCTCGGACCCGTACGCCTACAAGAACGTCAGGATCGACGGCGGCGGCTTCGTCCCCGGCATCGTCTTCAACCCGACGGAACGCAACCTCATCTACGCCCGCACCGACATCGGCGGCGCGTACCGGTGGAACCAGTCGTCGAAGACGTGGACGCCCCTGCTCGACTGGGTCGGCTGGGACAAGTGGGGCTACAACGGCGTGATCAGCCTGGCCACCGACCCCGTCCAGACCAACCGCGTGTACGCCGCCGTCGGCATGTACACCAATAGCTGGGACCCCAACAACGGCGCCATCCTGCGCTCGACCGACAAGGGCGACAACTGGCAGGTCACGCCGCTGCCGTTCAAGCTCGGCGGCAACATGCCGGGACGCGGCATGGGCGAGGCGCTGTCGGTGGACCCGAACAACAACAGCGTCCTGTACTTCGGCACCCCCAACGGCAACGGCCTGTGGCGCAGCACCGACTACGGGGCGACCTGGGCCAAGGTGGCCAGTTTCCCGAACGCGGGCAACTACGCCCAGGACCCGAGCGACCCCAACGGCTACCTCAGCCACCGGCCAGGCGTCATCTGGGTGACCTATGACCCGCGCTCGTCGGCCAAGGGCACCACCACCAAGACCATCTACGTCGGGGTGGCCGACAAGGACAACAGCGTCTACCGCACCACGGACGCCGGCGCCACCTGGACCCGGCTGGCCGGGCAGCCCACCGGCTACCTGCCGCACAAGGGCGTCCTCGACACCGTCAACGGCTACCTGTACCTGGCCACGAGCGACACCGGCGGGCCGTACGACGGGGCCAAGGGCGACGTGTGGCGCTACGCCACCGCCACCGGCACCTGGACGCAGATCAGCCCGATCCCCTCCTCCAGCTCCGACGACTACTTCGGCTACAGCGGCCTGACCATCGACAGGCAGAAGCCGGGCACGATCATGGTCGCCACCCAGATCTCGTGGTGGCCGGACGTGATCTTCTTCAGGTCGACGGACTCCGGCGCGACGTGGACCCGCGTGTGGGACTGGACGTCGTACCCGAACCGCAGCTTCCGCTACACGATGAACATCACGGACAACCCGTGGCTGACCTTCGGCACCAACCCGCAGCCACCCGAGGTCACGCCGAAGCTCGGCTGGATGACCGAGTCGCTGGAGATCGACCCGTTCGACTCCAACCGGATGATGTACGGCACGGGCGCCACCGTCTACGGCACCGAGAACCTCACGCAGTGGGACTCCGGCGGCCAGTTCACCATCAGGCCCATGGCCAGGGGCCTGGAGGAGACGGCCGTGCTCGACCTGATCAGCCCGCCCAGTGGCGCGCCCCTGGTCAGCGGTCTGGGTGACATCGCCGGGTTCCGGCACACGAACCTGGACGCCGTGCCGCCGATGATGTTCACCCAGCCGATCTTCACCTCCACGACCAGCCTCGACTACGCCGAGAAGTCCCCGTCGATCATGGTGCGGGCGGGCAACTTCACCGACGCCGACCGGCCGAACGACAGCCACGTGGCCTTCTCCACCGACGGCGGCGCGAACTGGTTCCAGGGCACCGAGCCCGGCGGCGTCAACGAGGGCGGGACGGTCGCGGCGGCGGCCGACGGCTCCCGCTTCGTCTGGGCGCCCAAGGGCGTCACCCCGGTCTACTCCGTCGGCTACGGCAACTCCTGGCAGACCGCCTCGGGCCTGCCGACCGACTCGATCGTGGAGTCGGACCGCGTCAACGCCTCGAAGTTCTACGGTTTCAACGGCGGCCGGCTCTACGTCAGCACCAACGGCGGCACCACCTTCACCGCCACCGCGGCCACGGGCCTGCCCACCACCGGCAAGTTCAAAGCCGTGCCCGGCAGGGAGGGCGACCTGTGGCTGGCCGGCTCGGGCGGCCTGTGGCACTCGACGAACAGCGGCGCCTCCTTCACGAAGGTGTCCGGCATCACCTCCTCGGTCAACGTCGGCTTCGGCAAGGCGGCGCCGGGGCAGACGTACATGGCGGTCTTCGCGGTGGCCACCATCGACGGCGTCACCGGCCTGTTCCGCTCGGACGACGCGGGCGCGAGCTGGGTGCGCGTCAACGACGACAAGCACCAGTGGGGCAACATGGGCGAGGCCCTCACCGGCGACCCCAGGATCTACGGCCGCGTCTACCTGGGCACCAACGGCCGCGGCATCCTGTACGGCGACCGCACGGGTGGCCCGCCGGTCACACCCACGCCAACCCCCACCCCGACCCCGACCCCGACCCCGACCCCCACGCCCACCCCGACTCCGACTCCCACTCCGACGACGGGGACGGGCTGCTCGGCGACGTACAAGGCGGGCAACCAGTGGCCGGGCGGCTTCTCCGCCGAAGTCACCGTCAAGAACACCGGCGCCGCCTCGATCACCGGCTGGAAGGTCGGCTGGACCTGGCCGGGTGATCAGAAGATCACCCAGCTCTGGAGCGGCAGCCACACCCAGACGGGTGCCACCGTGAGCGTCTCGAACGCCTCCTACAACGGCGCCCTGGCGGCGAACGGGACGACCGCGTTCGGCTTCAACGCCAGTTACACCGGCACCAACACCGCCCCCGCCACGCTCACCTGCACCCCCGCCTGACCATCTCCCCATGGGGGCGCTGCGCGCATTGGGAGCTGTGAGCAGCGCCCCCAGAACCCATCGATATCCCGATAGATCGCCACAAACTTTGTTATTGGTCCTCAACCCGGTGCCCTGCCTAGCCTCGTGATCGTGAACCCGAGCGCCCCCTACCACGTCGGCTACGTCGTACCGGACATCGAGCGCGCCATGCACGACCTCGGCCGCGCGGTGGGCGTCGAGTGGAACCCGGTACGCGACGGCCGCCTGGGCGACTGGAGTTACCGCATCGTCTTCTCGCGCTCAGGCCCCCTCTACACCGAACTGATCGAGGGCCCCGAGGGCAGCCCATGGGACCCCGGCGAGGGGCCCCGCTGCGACCACGTCGGGTTCTGGGCCGGCGGGATCGACGCCTGCTCACGGCGCCTCGTCGAGAAGGACTACCCGCTGAACTTCGACGCCCGCCCGTACGGCCGCCCCTGGGCCTACCACCGCATGCCGGGCCTCGGGCTGCGCATCGAACTCGTCGACATCTCGATCCAGCCGGAGTTCCTGCAAACCGGGAACCCCGGCGGAGCCACGATGCCACCCTTGAACTGCTAACCCCCTATTCCGCAGGCCAACCGCCTTCGGCCTACCGGCCTCCCCAAAGACACCCCCGCCGAAGTGCGGCGGGGTGGAGAATGGCGGGCACGTTGTAGTGACGCGCGGAAAAACGGGGCTAGGAGAACCAACCGGTGCGGTGAGCTCTCCCAGCCCTCAACCGCCCTACGTCGCTCTCGCCGGCCACAACGGCAACAGCATGATGTCCATTGCCGGCGCGTCCGAGGCGGGCTGGGACTGGCCGACGACCCGCCACCCCCACCGCAGATACATGCCATGCGCCGGTGCCACCGGCCGTGCCGTCAGCGTCGCGTACGCCTCGTCACGACCGTGCAGCAGCTCGGCCAGGAGTTGCTTGCCGGCGCCGCTGCCCCGGTAGTTGTCGCGGACCATCAGTTCGATCACCGCGATCTTGTGTTCTTTCAGCATCTCGTTCGGCGGCGAGCTGATGGCGCCCCGCCACCAGCGGCCAGCCTCCATGGTGAATCCATAGCAGAACCCGGCGAGGTCGGGCCCATCTTCGGCCGAGACGACCGTGAAGCCCGGGTGCTTCGACTGGGCGGAGGCGCGGCGAATGTAGGCCGCCCGGGTGAACAAGGCGTTCGACTCGTAGGAGGGGTCGGCGTGCACGTCCTCGTAGAGCCGGATGTACGGCTCGCTCAGGACAGCCGAGCCGGCGGCCCCGCCCATGCGGGTGAGGTAGGAGATCGCCATATTCACCCACCTGATACGTCGCCGGGCGGCAGCGCCAGCATCTGCCGGTACTCGACGGCGGCATCCTTCTGCCGCGGGGACTGCAGAGTCGTCGGCACGGCGGTCAGAACTGCCTCCGCGTCGAACCGCACGAATATCGTCTGTGCATGCGGAGGCAGCCCGGCGACTGCGTCCCTGGCCAGGTCGAGCCCTGCCACAATATCGCCGCTGCGCACCTGGTGCAGGGCGTGATGCAGGCGTAGTTGCGCCCGGCCGCGGGCGTTGGTCTCGGGGTAACTGGCCAGCGCCGCACGCTGTGCTTCGTCATCGCGTGGCATCTCGCTGCCGTAGATGGACGCGAAGCTTCGCGTGTGCATCAGCCGCTCTTCCGGACAGCCGAAAGTGGAGTGGTGGTCGTCGCGGACCGAGGAGGGCAGCAGCTTGAAGATTCGGGCCTGCTCTCGGAGCGCTGCCAGGGCGCTGTCCACGTTGCCCTGCATAGCCAGGATTTGCGCCTGCACGGCAAGCGCCGTGACCGTGCCGGCGCACGGGACGTTGTTCGCAGCGGCGAGCGCTTCTTCGGCGTTGTTCAGGAGTACTTGGACCGGGCGGTGCTCGTACAACCCTTGGATGGCTGACTTGGCCAGGATGAACGCCTGCAGCTGCCCGTCGCCGCTCTTCTCGGCGGCTTCGCGGGCCTTGTTCCACCAGCCGCGTGACTCACGGGAGTGCCCGGCCGAGCCGAGCGCGCGCGCCAGCAGACACAGGAGTTGGGCGTTGATGCGGTGCCAGTGTGTAGCTGTGTCGGAAGTGCCGGAGCCGAGCCGCTGCAGGTTCTGCTGGACGTCGATGACGTCTTGTGCGAGTTCTCTCACCAGTTCGGGCATGGGGTGTGTGTGGAACGCCAGTGCGCGTTCCCACACGATTTCGTCCCAGTCCTGAATGCGGTCAGGTCCCATCAACTGGCGCAGATCGGTAAGCGGGGGGAGCACAGCTGAGGTGCCCAAGGCGGCGAGACTTGCGAGGATTTGGCGTCGGACATAGTCCATATCCTTATCATGCCCCCTATCCCTTTCGGGGCTAACACGTGACGCCTGGGAAATTGTGACAACCATGTCCCTGAGTGCTACGAGTAGCCCATTCGCGTGGTAAAGATCGTCGATGCGGCGCATCGCGTCGGATGGGATGCGCCTCCCCCCTGTCTCCCATTTAGCCAGGTTAGAGGAATCGTCCCCGGTCTGAGCATAGACGGCCTGAAGGCTGAGCTTGTTCAGTTCACGGACACGCCGCATCTCCGTGCCGAGACGAAGCCAGGCAGCCTGGGCGGAGTTTGATTCAGGAGTGCCAGCGCTCATTATTCGAACTCCTGTATTGGTCGCCTGCGGTCATGTGGTCAATGCAGATGACCACGCCAAACGCCTTTTGAAGCCTTTCCCGAGAACTTCATGATGGCATCACAGCACGGCGGCTGCACGTAGTCGGAAGAACACAAAGCCGCACCGCCGATAAAGATCCGAAACGTGAGATAACGCATGAGCACCGGTACGTATGAACCCCCGTTCAGCCGCAGCGCCCGCGCGGACCTGGAATTCGTTACCCGTGGCACGGAGGCCGCAGCGCAGAGCGGCATCACCCAGTGGTTGAACCTCGGGTGCGGTCTACCGCAGGTGGGCGAAACCACGCTCGAGACGGCGCGGCGCTACCACGTGGACGCCCGCGTGGCGCACGTGGACAACGACCCCGCCGTCACAGTGTCTGGCCGGGCGCTGCTCACGGTGCCGGGCGTGTCCATGTCCCTGCATGTGGACGCCCGCCACGTTGATGTGGTGCTGGCGCACGTCAGGGGTCTGCTCGACTTCAGGAAGCCCGTCGGACTTGTGGCCACGCTCTGCCATTTTTGGCCGAACGAGGACAACCCAGGCGGCGTCCTGCGCCGCTACATGGCCGCGTTCCCCGCGGGCTACCTGATCTTCTCCCACGCCCGCGATGACCTCCTGATCTCCACGTACACGCGGCCGCTCTGGCAGATCCAGTCGATGTTCCTCACCGGATTGCGCCTTCTGGAGCCCGGCCTGGTCGAGGCGTCCGAGTGGCGGCCCTCCGACCCGATACCGCGCCAAGTAGGCCGGCCGCACTTCGTCGCTGCGGTGGCCGGGTTCGGCTCGTACGCGGCCACCGCAGAGGAGGCAGCGTGAACCTGGTCACCGACCTGGAAACCGGCCGCTGGTGGGCGACCAAACTCGAAGAGGAGGTCGGGCACTGGTGGATGGTGATGTGGGAGGCCGGCGGGCAGCACTTGACCGCCTACTTCCGTGGCCACTGGGACGAGGGCGGCGTCTACCGCATGGGCCGGACGCCCCACGAGTTGTGGCCGCTCATGCGCGAAACCCAGCACGAGGGCCGGCGCCGGGCCATCCTCTCTCGCGCCCCGATGATTCCCCCTCTCCTCGTGGAACAGCTTCCCGACGCCCTGTGGAGGGCGGCCGGGTGATGAGACGAGACACGGACGGGGCCAGGCCAGGCAGGCTCACGGCTCCTCCGCGTCTTGGTGCGGCCGGTCAGACCTCACTCACACGTGGCGGCCGGCCGCGCTGCACGTCCCCTGGCCGCGCGCCTTCCCCGGCGGTGAGCCCGGCAGGACCGGCCGCTCTTGCGTGGCGGTCAGGGGACCGACCACAACCCCTCAACCTCGAACGCGCGGGATCACTATCTGCACGAAGGCACGCCGATGAATGCCATCTTCTACGCCCACCTTGTTCGTCTCCTACAAGAAGACCCCAGCAGCCGCTCGTTGGCGCCCGATGGCCAGGCTGGCGAGTTGTCGGCTCCCGCCGCGGTTCTGGAGATCCGCGTCACGACCGAGCGAGGCTGCGGTGCCTTACCCAGCCTGCTTGACTGCTGTGCCACCGCAGATCCCGCCCACCTCTATTGGGCCTGCGGCATCCGGCCCCCCGTGTCTGCCCGGCTCGGGGCGGCCATCAGCTGTGAGACGGCGATGATTGCTCGCCGTCCCACGGCTGCCCGCCGCCTTCCTGAGGAGTCAGGCAGGGTCGACTGGGTACCGGTAGCGCAGGTTCCACTGGTAGCTCGGCAGGATGTAGACGTTGACCTTGACCGCCCGGTTGGTCGCGGTCCAGCCGATGTGGAAGATCTCGATCACCCGCTGGTCCGGAGTCATCCGCAGGAACCGCGTCTCGTCAGGCGTAGGCGGCCGGACCTGGAGGTTCTCCTCGATCTCGGCCTGGGCGTAGCCGAGCTCGGCCAGGCGGCTGCTGATTCCGCCCACGCCCGGGTCTCGTTCGGCGATGGGGGTGCCGTCAGCGATCTCGCGCGGGATGTAGCTGGTGGCGATCTGGATGGGGACGTCCTGGGCACGCATGCGGCGGGCCCGGACGATGACGCTGTCGGAGTCGGGATCCACTTCCAGGACGTGCGCGACGTCGGGGGGCGGCTGGCCGGGGCCGATGGTGTTATCGGAGTCCAGCGTGTAGCCGAGCTGGTCGAGCTCGCTGGCCAGCGAGCCGCGCACGCCGCCCCGCTCGCGGTGGGCGCGGCTGTGCCGTACGGCCGCGTCGCGCAGGATCGGCGGCAGCTCGTGCACGCGGGTGCCGACGCCCATGTGCACCCGCAGCAGCCCTTCGGACTTCAGGATGTTCAGGGCCTTGTTCACGGTGGCGCGGTTGACGTCCAGCTCGGCGGCAAGTTGGTCCTCGTTCGGCAGCAGCGAGCCGCGCGGGTAGACGCCGCTGGCGATCGCCTGTCTGATGATGTCGGCCACGTCCCGGTAGTGCTTCCCTGGAGCCATCACGAGCTCACCCTATCGGCACTATGTACTACATACATATTGACCCGCACCCCTGCTGAAACTATGAAGTATGTAGCACTTATCTCATTGAACAGCGAAAATGATCGCCATCACGCTGAACGGCACTCGCCAGCGCTCAGAATTTCGTTCGGCGGCGTGGTGAACCACCGCAGCAACTGCCGACCATCGACCCGTTGCCCATCACGACGAAGAAGAGGGAACCCTACCTGTGACCACCGACAACCACGTCCAGGACGCCACAGCGCCAGACGATCCGCCCAGGGAAGCACCGGGGAACCCCGCCCACCCGTCGAGAGATACGCACCGCCCGATGGCCCGTACCGGCCAGTCATCTGAAACGGCCCGGCCCGAAGCCTGCGAATGGTGGCGGGTCGGGGCCACAGCGACGCTCGCACTCCCAGCTCACGCCCGTGTCCCACCGGAGGCGCGGGGGGACCAACACCAGCGATTCGCAAGAGACGAGGAGACCCGCTTGAGTACGCTCCACCCGGTGGAAACCAACACCGCACGCAAGGAAGAAGGCACAGACCGTGCGTTTCGTGACGCCATGGTCGACAAGCTGCGCGACTGGGGAGGTGTACGTACGGCGCCGGTGGAAGCCGCGATGCGTGCCGTGCCCCGACACGTCTTCGTGCCCGAGGCGTCGCTGGAGCAGGCCTACGGGCATGACTCGGTGATCACGCACCGGGACGAGAACGGAAGAGCGATCAGCTCTGCATCCGGCCCTGGGGTGGTGGCGGCGATGCTGGAGCAACTGGACGTCCAGCCCGGCGACCGGGTGCTGGAAATAGGTGCAGGGACCGGCTACAACGCCGCCCTGGTCGCCGAGCTCTCCGGGCCAGGGGGCCACGTGACGGCGGTCGACATCGGAGCCGACATCGTGGCGGGAGCTCGGCGCGGCCTGACCGCGGCAGGGTTCGACCGGGTCAAGGTCGTCCACGGCGACGGCGCAGCCGGCCACCCCGAGGACGCACCCTACGATCGGATCATCGTGCGCCACGAGGCGCCTTGTAACCGAGTGGAGGTGAAAGACCTTCACCGTTCGGTTGTCGCAGCAACCGAAATGAAGCCGAGGGCAGCCTG